>VBFO01000050.1 GCA_005881025.1 Chloroflexota bacterium
GCTGGGTCTGATCGCGAGCCCGGCCGCTGAGTCACGGGCAGTCAGGCGTCCGATCGAGGTGATCAAGCAGCACAAGCGCCAGCGCGATGAGAAGCAGCCGGTCGAGGTTCAGCAGCCGCCACGCCGCCGTGCGTCGATCGGAAAGCGGGCGGCCGGCTACCTGCTGGTGGGCCTTGCTCTGGCGAGCGGGCTCTTTCGCCGCCGGGGCAGCCACACGATCAAGACGTAGAGGGCGCTCGCCAGCACCACCCACACCAGCGCGGCGGCAGCCAGGCCGACACCGCTCCAGTGCCTGAGGCCCCACGAGGCCACCATCGCGAAGCCGATCAACGCAACAGATCCCAAGATCGCACCCATGGCATCGATGGCGGCGACCCGGCGGCCCTCCTTCCGCTCTATCAGCGTCAGCGACGCGGGCAGGATGGCTGGGAAAGCCAGCAGAATTCCACCCATCCTGTCGCCCACACCAAGACCCGCGATGGCTGCCACGGCGGCTATCACCGCTCCGAACGCGAACCTCATCAGGTAGTCGCGAGGGCCCTGCCGCTTGAGCGCGTTGAGGTTCAATCTTGGAGTTGGGCTCCCGTCCACCAAACCCAGGCGCTCCAGAGGATTCACCTGAGGAGGGCCCAAGACGCGGCGCCCGCCGCCACGAACCACGCGAGCCAGGCGACCGCGCTGGACGTGAGCGCGCCCACCCGCCGCTCCAGCACCATCGCGGCCACACAGAACGTAACCAGGCCGATCGCCCCCGCGACCATGGCGCCCGCGGCCTGGGCGGCCTTGCCCGTCCCAAATGCGATGGTTGTGACGCCAAGACTCGCCACCGCTACCGACGGGGCCGCCGAGAACAGGCCCGCGAAAGTCTTGGGCTTGAGCGCATCGCTTAGAACCGCGAAGGCCACCACGAGGGTGCCGCCGGCCAGGGCCTTTAGCCCTATGAGCAGGACCTCCTTCATCGGGGGCGTCGTTGACTAGGAGGCCTTGCGCTCCTGCTGCCTGAGGTCGCGCGCTCCCTGGTGAATGTTGTCGGCCGCCTGCTCCATCTCCATGTCGTGGCCTTTGGCCGCGGCCATGAGGTCGTCGGCGGTGATGTCGGTCGGCTTGTGCCGCTCGTTGTAATCACCGCAACCGCAGTTCATGCACATGTTCCACTCCTTTGGATGGGGTTCTAGTTGAGTAACGGAGCGTGACTGGCATCTACCGGCGTGCGGTAGAGGGAGGTCATGCATTTGTACGGCGACAAGTGCGGGAGCAAGCACATACTTACCGGCACAGCGCGGAAGGGCCGTTGCTCAGGGGAGGCTGGGAGAGTTGGGGATCGTTCATCTGCCGGCCTGGCGGCTTCGCGGCCAGGTGCCAGATCGCGTCGCCCTCCGTCAGGGAATCGCCGGCTCGCGAGCCCGGGTCAACCTTGTGAAGGGGAGCCCGGTGCGCGTCACGGAGTACTGCGACCGCTGCGCCGCGCCGATCGAGGGCGGGGCGGTGATTCGAGGTGGGAGCACCTTCTGCAGCGTGGAGTGCTCGCTGGAGGGACCTGGCCGGAGCGCCTAGAGGTTCGCCGGTGCTTTAGAGCCGGCCGAAGGGCAGCAGCTCGAGTTGCTCGAAACGGTCCTGCACCGCCTTGCGGAGGTCGGTGGACAGGATCCGGAGCCGCTCGTGGGCGTTGCGGTCCTCCAGCTCGACAGTCTTCAGGCGGCGGAGGGCGGTCTGCATCGCGTACAGGCCGGAAGCCTCGTCGTTCCCGAGCCGGCCCGCGGCGGCTCGAAGATCGCGCGCGACCTCCTCCTGGCCATGAGCGCGCAGCCACTGGGCGAGGCGAGTCGCCGAGACCAGGACACGCTGGGTCTTCGGATTGAGAGCAGGCGGAGCCACCTCGCGAGCCGGTCTCGCGGCCGGCAGCGATGGTCGGGGCGGTCTGATCGAGCGGGCGCGGCGAATAAGGGTGCGAGTTTGCGGACCGAGGATCACGAGGATGCCCGCCACCACCAGCAGACCGGCGACGATACCGACCAGCGCGTCCAGCATCTGCAGACTCTAGGTTAACCTGCCTAAGGTGCCAAGAACTGATCGCAAACCGATAGCGGTGGTGACTGGAGCCTCGTCTGGAATCGGCGCAGCCACTGCCTCTGCGCTCGCTCGCCAAGGCTATGTCGTGGTCGGTGGAGCGCGCCGCGTCGGACGCATTCGCAAGGCGGTGGGTGAGTCAGGCCTCGCCCTCGAGCTTGACGTGACCGATCGAGACAGCGTGGAGCGTTTCGTCGCTGAGATAAGCAAGCGCTTTCGGCGCATCGACGTCCTCGTCAACAACGCCGGCGGCGCCTTCGGCCTGGCGCCGGTCGCCGAGGCGGTCGACGCGGACTGGATCGGGATGTGGAAGGTCAACGTGTTGGGCGTGATGTTCGTCACCAGGGCGTGCATCCCGCTGCTGCGCAAGGCGCCACACGGTCACATCGTCAACATCAGCTCGATCGCGGGATTCGAGACATATAAAGGAGGGGCGGGCTATACCTCGGTCAAGCACGCTGTCCGCGCGATCACCCGTACCCTGCGGCTGGAGCTCAATGGGGAACCGATCCGGATCACGGAGATCGCGCCCGGTCTGGTCGAGACTGAGTTCAGCATCGTGCGGTTCAAGGGCGACAAGAAAGCATCGAGCGCGGTTTACTCAGGTCTGAAGCCGCTCACGGGCGCCGACATCGCCGATTGCATAGCGTTCGCTGTCACCAGGCCGGCGCACGTCGACATCGACGAGATGGTGATCAGACCGGTGGCGCAGGCGACGGCGACGGTGGTCGCGCGCAAAACATGATCTCTATTTCGCCAGACAGAGGGTTGCCCATAGGCCGGATTTACTCCGGCCGTCCCCATGCGTGCACCTTCGAGGCGCCGCCTACACGTGGCGTGGAGGGAGGGGGCTCACGGGGGAGGCCTGCCTCCCCCGTGCTTTTCGACATCGACGAGATGGTGATCAGACCGGTGGCGCAGGCGACGGCGACGGTGGTCGCGCGCAAGACATGAGCCTGCTTCGTAACCTGACCGCCGGCGAGTACACGCTGCTGGAGCGGGTGCGCAAGGCCGCTGCGAACATCGCGCGCAAGGTCGCGCGCCGCCAGGGTTGCTGCGGGAACTACGGTGATCCAGGCTGTTGAATGACGGTCGATGAGGCCCGTGCGGCCGGACTCGTCAATTAGCTACTCGTAGTAGTTTCCCCCGAACTCGATCCAGCCGGGATCTGGGCAACCGCTGGACGTCTTCGCATGTGTGCAGTGCACACCCAGTCTCGGACCGGGATCGATGTAGAGCCGTCCGTGGATGATCACCTGGCTGCCCATCTGCAGAGGCACGTAGGTGGCGAGGCTGGTGTTGTGATCGATCTCGAGGTTCTCACCCGTCGTGTCCTTGACCTCGAACCGTTCGTGGCCGCCGGACTCCGCCGGTTGAGTTAGCACCGAGGCGTCGAAAGTCACCTCGACGCCGCCCCTCCCGCTGACGATGTCCTGGTGGAGGCCCTGGTCGTCAGGCTGGTCCCGCTCGCCGCAGCTCACAAGCAGCAGCATTGCGACCAACGTCAGACCGGCCTGCTTCACAACGCCAGCGCTTCCTCCAGCGAGACCTTTCCCTCATACAAGGAACGGCCAAGGATCACGCCGGCTGCGTCGGCCTCGCGGACCAGGCGCACGTCATCGAGCGACGAGACGCCGCCCGAGTACTGAACGGGCAGGCGGCTGAGACTGCGCACACGCCTCAGGGTCTCCAGGTCTGGACCGGCCATCGTGCCGTCGCGCTCGGTGGAGGTCAGTACGAGACCTGCAAGGGGAAGCTCATCCCATCGCGCGATCAGGTCTTCTATGCCAACCGTCTCCGTTTCGACCCAGCCGCTTACGGCCGGCCGTCCGTTGCGAATGTCCAGCGCGACCAGCACCTGCCCGGCGTGCTTGCGGGCGCACTCTGCCAGCAGCTCGGGCTCGCGCACGGCGGCGGTGCCCATCACCACGGCCGTCGCGCCTGCCTCGAGCCAGGCGGCGACCTGCTGCTCGGTGCGTATGCCGCCGGCCACCTGCACACTGAGCCCGCTCTTGGCGATGACCGCCTCCACGACCCCGCGGTTGTCGCCGGAGGAACGGGCTGCGTCGAGATCGACCACGTGCACTCGCATCGCGCCTGCCCGTTCGAAGTCGACGCTCAGGGAGGCGGGATCGTCCGAGTAGGTGGTCGACTGCTCGAAGTCGCCCTGCCAGAGACGCACGCACCGTCCCCCAAGGATGTCGATCGCAGGTATCACGAGCACGGCTCCCTATGTTGGATGAAGAGGCGCCTGCCCGGAACCTTTAGCGGTAATTCGTGAACTGCAGCGGAACGGGGATGTCCTCCGCCTCCCTCAGGGTCTTGATCACGAGCTGCAGCGTGTCCTTATCCTTGCTGACCACCCGCAGCTGGTCGCCCTGGATGCGCACCTGCACCTTCGCGGTTGCGTTCTGAATCCGCTTGCGGAGGTCGCGCGCTATGTCGTCGGTGATTCCGGCGTTGAGCTGAATCTCGAGCTGGCCCCGCCCCTTGCCGACGGTCTTGGGGTCGCCGGCCTTGAATAGCTTCGGCGACAGCTGCCGGCGTGCAGCTTTCTCACGCAGCACCTGGAGCGCGGCTCTGGCGCGTTCCTCACTGGCTGACTCGATCACGATCACACCATCGCGGCGGTCATAAACCGTCTGCGTGTCTTTGAAGTCGAAGCGCGTGCTGACCTCTCGCCGAGCCTGGTCGATCGCGTTGGTAAGCTCGGCTGCGTCGAACTCCGAGACGACGTCGAAGGAGTACTCAGCCACCGGTGCTGAAGATGGCGCGGAGCCCCATGACGACCGCGAGCACGGCCAGCGCCACCCCGGCGATCGAGCTGATGACCAGCAGGGCGCCGATCCCCGCCGTGCCCACGTCAAGCGGCTCCACAGGGGGCTTGTCGTAGGGGTCCGGGCCGAAATCGAGGTCGTCCAGACCGGCGGCCCGGGCGCGCTCCATCAGCTCCGCCAGGACCTGCTTGCCACCAGGTGGCACTGGTTTGGAGTCCAGTGCAGCCGCCGTCGATTTGAGGTTGTCTCGCGTGCGGCCCAGCTCGGTCACGACCAGGTCGAGCGTCTCCGTCGCCGCCGGGGTCGGATGCTCGCGACGCAGGTCCGCGATGATGTCGTACAGCGTCAAAGCGTTCCATACATAACAGATGTAGGGCGCCGCTGTATGGCGGGAGCCGACCCTACACTTAGCTGGCGATGGGTGTGGACACGAAATCGAAGGCCGCCGTGAAGAAGCCCGAGGTGCATCCGAACACGTGGGTCTATCACGACGGCGAGTTCGGGCGCTATCACGATGTCCGGCTGGGCCTGATGACGCACGCGCTTCACTACGGAACGGGATGCTTCGAGGGCATCCGCGCGTACTGGAACGCCAAGCAGGAACAGCTCCACCTGCTGCAGGCTCCTGCGCATTACGACCGGATGCGCCGGTCGGCGAACGTCATCAGGATGGAGCTGCCCCATTCGACGGAGGAGCTCGTCGACATCACGATCGAGGTCCTCCGCCGCAATGAGTTCAAGTCGGACACCTACATCAGGCCGCTCCTCTACGCATCGAGCGAGGAGATCGGTGTGCGCCTGCACAATCTCAAGCACAGCTTCTTCATCTATGCGATCCCGTTCGGCAAATACGTGGAGATCGAGTCGGGCATCCGGTGCATGGTGAGCAGCTGGCGGCGCCTGCCCGACGAGGCTTTGCCACCGAGGGCGAAGATCACCGGCTCCTACGCGCAGTCAGCGCTCGCGAAGTCTGAGGCGGTCGAGTCGGGCTTTGATGAAGCCATCGTGTTGACCATGGACGGGCATGTGTCCGAAGGTTCGGCCGAGAACCTGTTCATGTACAAGGACGGGGTCTTCGTCACTCCTCCCGTCACCGACGACATCCTCGAGGGCGTGACGCGCACGCTGATCTCAGAGCTCATCAAAGAAGAGCTCGGCAAGACAGTGGTCGAGCGCAGCATCGATCGCACTGAGCTGTACACATGCGAGGAGTTGCTGCTCTGTGGCACGGGGGCGCAGATCTCACCGGTGGTTGAGGTTGACCATCGCAAGGTTGGCAACGGCAGGGTGGGCGAGTTCACGCAGGAGCTGCAGAACATCTACTTCGGCGCGGTCCGTGGCGAATCACCGAAACACAAAGACTGGACCATCCCGATCTACTGAAAGTCGCCTAAGGTCGCGACGATGAAGGTTGTCGTCGCGCCCAACGCGTTCAAGGGCAGCCTTACTGCGCCGGAAGCCGCTGCCGCGATCGCTCGAGGCGTGCGCCAGGCGATGCCGGACGCAGAGGTCGTGGAGGTGCCGGTGGCCGATGGCGGCGACGGCACTGTCGAAGCTCTTGTGACCGCGCGCCGCGGCGAGTTTCATGACGTGGAGGTCGAAGGTCCTCTGGGCCGACCCGTATCCGCTCGTTACGGCCTTATCGATGCGGGCAGAACCGCCGTCGTCGAGCTGGCGTCTGCCAGCGGGCTCGCGCTGATCAGTGACGATGAGCGCGATCCGCGCCGCGCCTCGACATTCGGTTTCGGGCAACTGCTGCATGCGGTGCGCCGGCTCGGTGTGACAGCCATCGTGGCCGGGATCGGCGGCTCCGCGACCAACGACGGTGGTGCAGGCATGGCTCAGGCGCTCGGCTACAGGCTGGTCGACGCCGCGGCTCATGACCTCCCTCGGGGCGGCGCGGCCCTCGCCAGGCTCGAAAGGATCGACGCCACCGGCTTCGATTCGGGCTGGCGATCGGTCGCGATCACCGTCGCGTGTGACGTGACCAACCCGCTCACGGGTCCAGAGGGGGCGAGCGCGGTGTACGGACCTCAGAAGGGCGCCGATTCCCGCGTGGTTCAGGAGCTCGACCGAGCGCTGGGCCGGCTGGCCGACGTCATAGCGCGCGACCTGGGCAAGGATGTGGCGGGAGTTCCCGGCGCGGGCGCTGCGGGTGGCGCGGGGGCGGGGCTGATTGCCTTCCTGGACGCCAGCCTGGTCAAAGGCGCGCCGCTGGTGGTTGAAGCGGCAGGACTGGATAAAGCATTGGCCGGCGCCAACCTCGTGATCACCGGCGAGGGTCAGGTGGACTCACAGACCGCTTTCGGCAAGGCGCCCGGAGAGGTGGCGATGCGCGCCCAGGCGGCCGCGGTGCCTGTGCTCATGCTGGCCGGAAGCCGAGGCGCCGGATGGGAGGAACTGACCAGGATCGGCGTCCGGAGCGTATTCACTCTGATGGATGAAAAGGGGCCGGATCGGGGCCCGGGCGGTCAGAATCTTGCGGAGCTCATGAGAACCGCCGCCCCGGAGCTGACGCGCCTGGCCGCCCGGGCCATCAGGGAAGGTCGTTGGTAGTCGACGACCAGGATTCCACCGCCAAGGTGACCGCAGGCCCATCGGACGTGGAGCTGGTCCGCGCCTACCGCGCCGGCGACATCCACGCGTTCGAGGAGCTCCACCGTCGGTACGTCGGCTCCATCTTCCGTCTTGTCCGGCGCAAGCTCGGCGACGCCCTGCTGGCCGAGGACATCGCCCAGGAGACGTTCATGAAGGCGCTCCGGATGATGGATCGCGTCGATGACACGTTCAACTTCGGGGGCTGGGTTCACACGGTGGCCCGCAACCTGTGCTTCGACGAGCTCCGAAGGCGGCAGCGGGATCAGCGGGTGGAGGACTCAGAGGAGGACGACAGCGATCTCCTGGCCAGCCTGCCCTCCACCGCTCGCGGCTTCGACCCGGTCCAGGTCCAGGAGTCGAACGAGCTTCGCCGGCAGGTCTGGACGGTTTCCCAGCGGCTTCCTGAAAAGTACAGGCTGGTACTCACACTTCGTGAGCTACAGGGACTCAGCTATCGCCGCATCGCCACGATGCTCAAAATGTCCGAAAGCGCCGTGGAGACGCTTCTCTACCGGGCCCGGCTGCGATTCAAAGAGGAGTTCGTCGCCGTCGAGGCGGCCGGCGATCTGGACCACGACAAGGTCGTTCCACTCCTGGCGCCGTACGTGGCCGGAAAGCTGCGCCGGCAGCAGGCGGAGGCCGTCCGGAGGCATGTGGCGGTCTGCGCCAGGTGCGCCCGCAAGATCGGAAAACGGCAGATTCGCAGGGCGAGCGCCAAATGAGGGTTATAACGAAAGGAGAAAAATGGCCAACGTAACCGTCCGGTTCTTCGACGACGAGACCCTGGAGGGCACTGCCCGCGACCTCGACTTCGACGAGCCGGATTTCCTGGTCGAGGTCGACGACAGCGCCGGGCTCGAGAACAACGAGACCGCCTGGATCCCGATGACGGCGGTCAAGTGGGTCGAGCTGCCGATCGACCCCGACCTGGCCTCCGAGACCCCGACTCGCAAGGTGGCCATCCGGTTCCTCGACGGTGAGGTGCTCCGTGGGCACCTGGACGGCACGCTCGAGCGGCACCGCTATGGCGTGGTCCTGAACCTCCACGGCGAGCACGCCGACAGCCCTATCCGCAAGCTGGGAATCCCATTCTCCGCAGTCAAAGCCCTCTTCTTCATCCGGGAGTTCGACGCGAGGGGCGAAGAGGCCGGCACCGCCTCAGAGGCTTACCTGGCGCGCCGCACCATGGCACCGCTGCTGGACGTGCTGGAGGAGATGGACATGCTGGCCCGGCTGCACCGGGACGGCCTGCTCTCCGACGACGAGTTCGCGTCCAAGCGGACGCAAGTCCTGGAGAGGCTCTAAGCGCCTTTCGCCCGGGTTTGCACGCAATCGGCTGCTATTTCTCCGGAATTTCAGCGAATTGCGCGCAAGAGGCTCATATCGGCGCGGAGGCATCGGCTTCCAGTCGGCCGCGTAAGATTTCAGGGCGATGGCCGAAACCAAAAATTCGCGCAATGGCCACGGCTCGCAAAAGGGCACCTTCAAGGTCAAAGCCGGCCTGGCCCAGATGCTGAAGGGCGGCGTCATCATGGACGTCGTCACGGCCGAGCACGCCCGCATCGCACAGGACGCGGGCGCCTGCGCGGTGATGGCCCTCGAGCGCGTCCCGGCCGACATCAGGAAGGATGGCGGCGTGGCCAGGATGTCGGATCCGACGCTGATCCGCTCGATCATGGAGGCGGTCACCATCCCGGTCATGGCCAAGTGCCGGATCGGGCACTTTGTCGAGGCGCAGATCCTCGAGGCGCTAGGCGTCGATTACATCGACGAGTCAGAGGTGCTGACTCCGGCTGATGAGGAGCACCACATCGACAAGCACGATTTCAAGGTTCCTTTCGTGTGTGGATGTCGCGATCTCGGTGAGGCCGCGCGCCGCATCGCCGAAGGTGCGGCGATGATCCGCACCAAGGGCGAGGCAGGTACGGGCAACGTGGTGGAGGCGGTCCGCCACGCGAGAGCCGTGAACGCGGGAATTCGCAAGCTGCAGGGAATGAACCGTGCCGAGCTTGTGCATGAGGCAAAGCTCATCGGCGCGCCGGTCGAGGTGCTGGCCGAGTGCAAGCGCCTGGGGCGCCTGCCGGTCGTGAACTTCGCGGCAGGCGGGATTGCCACACCGGCCGACGCGGCCTTGATGATGCAGCTCGGCGTCGACGGGTTGTTCGTCGGCTCGGGCATCTTCAAGTCGGCCGACCCGCTGAAGCGCGCAAAGGCGATCGTCGCCGCATGCACGTACTACAACAAGCCCGACGTTCTCGCGGAGGTTTCGAGCGGGCTGGGAGAGGCCATGCGCGGCCTCGAGATCCCCGCCATCCCGAAGGACGAGCTGCTCGCTGCCAGAGGCTGGTAGTCGCGCGAGGCGGACGCCTCTCATCGGAGTGCTTGCGATGCAGGGTGCATTCGCCGAGCACGTGCGCGCGCTCGAGGCATCCGGTGCCCGCACGCGGCTCGTGCGGACGGAGTCTGACCTCGACGGCCTCGACGGGCTCGTACTGCCGGGGGGCGAGAGCACCACGATGACGATGCTCATGGAGCGTGTCGGACTGCTTGCTCCGCTGCGCCACGCGATCGAGAAGGGACTTCCGGTGCTTGCGACCTGCGCCGGCATGATCGTGCTGGCCCGTGAGGTCACCGATGCGATGGCCGGCCAGGAAGGCATGGGCCTGCTCGACATC
The DNA here is from genome assembly GCA_005881025.1 of Chloroflexota bacterium. Taxonomy (GTDB): domain Bacteria; phylum Chloroflexota; class Dormibacteria; order Dormibacterales; family Dormibacteraceae; genus CF-54. The sequence goes on from VBFO01000050.1 coordinate 10,118, forward strand.
AAGGTGCGCCGTAACGGCTACGGACGCCAGGTCGACAGCTTCGAGGCAGGCCTTCAGATCGACGGAATCGGCGACCGGGATTTTCCCGGTGTGTTCATCCGGGCTCCGCTCGTGGAGTCGATCGGGGACGCGCGCGTGATCGCCAGCTACGAAGGCCACCCGGTGGCGGTGAAGCAAGGCCACATCACCGCACTCTGCTTCCACCCCGAGCTCTCCGGAGACCTGCGCCTGCACCGCGAGTTCGTGCGCATGGCCGCCAACGGCAGCGCGCGATGAAAGTGCGAGCCGCGGGGCTGCTCGACCTGTCGCGAATTGAAGAGCTCCATCGCTCCGCCGACTCGCAACCGAAGGAGGCGTCAGTTCCGGCGGCGAGGTTGTGGTCGCTGCTCAGCTCCACGCTCTCCGCGCTGCTCCCGCTGTCCCAGGAAACCCTGATCTACGTCGCGGAGGACGCCGGGAAGGTGGCCGGTTTCATCCAGGCGTCCGGCAAGCCGGTCGGCCTGGACCTTCCCCGCGCGAAAGTCCTGCAAGTGCTGAACCTGCAGGTGGTCGACTCGGCCGAATCTGAGGACGTGGCCTCCGCGCTGGTCGACCACCTCAGCAATCAGGCGCTGCAGCGCGGCGTCCACCGCCTGTTCGTGCGCCTTCCGGATCGCGATCCGCTGCTGCCGGTCTTCAGGTTGCGGGGATTTCGCCAGTACGCGACCGAACAGATCCTGTTCGCGGAGCAGGCGCGGAAGGGCATCACGCCGGCGCCGGAAGGCGCGCGCCAGGTGCGCCGCGGGGATGGCCGCGGCCTGTACCACCTGTACCGCAAGGTCACACCCGAGCACGTCTCGCAGCTGGAGGCGCCGACCTACCGCGAGTGGCGCGCGCTCCACGGCGAGTGGACCGGCAGGCTTCGTGCACGCGGCTCTAATAAGGAAGAGGTCGTGATCGATCGCAACGAGCTCGCCGGCTGGGTGATCGCAGAGCGAAGCTCAGGCGCGCAGCCCCACACCCTCAACTTCCTCGTCCTGCCGGAGCCGCCGCTGCCTGATGAGCTCGCGGACCTCGGCCTCAGCCTGCTGGGCGACCTGCGGACGCCGGTCTGGTCGAGTCTCCGACACTATGATTCCCACATGATCGACGCCCTCAGAGGGCGTGGGTTCAGCGTTCTCCTGACACAGATGCTCCTCGTCAAGGAGCTTGCACTCAGGGTGCCGGTGGCGGAGAAAGGACTGGTGCCGTCGTTCGGATGAGAGCCGAGAGCGAGCAGCCCGCACGCGGCCCCAGGTGGGATGAGGAGATCGAGCTGCTGGCGCGAGCGCTGCCCGCCGACCTCGCGCGCGCGCTTCACGAGCGCACGGATCCGCGCGAGCTGCTCGAGATAGTGCTCGACCTCGGTCGAGAGCCAGAGGCTCGCGTTCCGGGTCGCGAGGTTCTGCTTGCCGATCGCCCCGTTTCCGCATCAGACCTCGAACACGTCGCCAACAACGTCGGTCAGTTCGGCGACGACAACCGCGCCGGCATCGAGCGCACCCTGCATCGTGTTTCCGCGATCCGCAATCGCTCGGGCCGTATCACGGGTCTCACGATGCGAGTCGGTCGCGCCGTCACCGGTACGGGGGAGATCATTCGTGACATCGTCGTCAGCGGCCAGAGCATCCTGCTCCTTGGGCGCCCCGGCATCGGCAAGACGACCATGCTGCGCGAGTGCGCCCGGCTGCTTGCGGATGAGCTGCGTAAGCGCGTCGTCATCGTCGACACGTCCAACGAGATCGGCGGCGATGGAGACATACCGCATCCCGGTATAGGCCGAGCGCGGCGAATGCAGGTCAAGACTCCGCTGCTCCAGCATTCAGTGATGATCGAGGCGGTCGAGAATCACATGCCCGAGGTCATCGTCATCGACGAGATCGGCACCGAGCTCGAGGCCGCCGCTGCGAGGACGATCGCCGAACGTGGCGTCCAGCTCATCGCCACCGCTCACGGGCAGACGCTCGAGAACCTGCTGGTCAACCCGACACTCAACGACCTGCTCGGCGGAATCCAGAGCGTGACCCTGTCCGATGAAGAGGCACGCCGGCGGGGCACGCAGAAGTCGGTCCTGGAGCGCAAGGCCCCGCCGACCTTTGACGTGTTGGTCGAGATTCAGGACCGCGATCGGGTCGCCATCCACGTGCCGCTGGCGGAGGTCGTTGACACCGCTCTGCGGGGGCCGATGCTTACGCCAAAGATCCGAGTCCGCACACGCGAGGGCCGGGTTATCTCAAACGTAGACGTGCCGGCCATCGTCGGTCCCGAGGCAACCGCAGCCGCGACCTCGACCGCCACGAAGCCGCTCGGCATCTTCCCGTACGGCGTGAGCCGGCACCACGTCGAGCAGTCCATCCGCGACCTCGAGCTCCCTGTGCGCGTGCTGGGCAACCTCGATGGCGCGGGTGCGGTGCTGACCCTGAAGAACCATTACCGCCGGCGTCCCGACAGCCTGCGGCAGGCGGAGAGCCGCGGACTGCCGATCCACATCTTGAAGAGCAACTCCGTGACGCAGGTCCGGGACGCGCTATCCCGAATCTACGGGGCGGAGAAGCAGGACGAGGCGACGACGCGCGCGCTCGCAGAGGCGGCGGCAGCGATCAAGACGGTGAAGACGACGCTGCGCCCAGTGGAGATCTCGCCGCAGAACGCATACCTGCGCCGGCTGCAGCACCAGCTGGTGGCCGAGAACGAGCTCTCCGCCCGCAGCACAGGCAAGGAGCCTCAGCGCCGGCTCCGCATCACCCCAGCCCCCGAAACGCCGTCCGCTTAGGCTCTAGGCGTGAGCCGGGGGCTGTTCGTCACTTTCGAGGGCACTGAAGGCTCGGGCAAAACGACTCAGATCGAGCTCCTGCGCCAGGCTCTGGTGACACGTGGCCCGGTGCTGGTCCGCGAGCCCGGCGGGACTGAGCTTGGCGAGCGGATGCGTGACGTCCTGCTGTTTGGTGGCATGGACCTTCATCCGGAAGCGGAGATGTACCTGTTCATGGCCGCGCGTGGCCAGCTGATCCATGAGGTCATTGAACCTTCGCTGGCCGCCGGAAGGATCGTGATCGCCGACCGCTATCACGATTCGACGCTGGCCTATCAGGGTGGTGGCCGAGGCCTCTCGGTCCACTGGCCGCCTTCATTCCCGAAGCCGGACATCACCTTCCTCGTCTCGGTGCCGGTCGAGGTTGGCCACACGCGCCAGCTGCTGGCCGGCAAGCGCCCTGACCGCGTGGAGCGTGAATCGCTCGAGTTTCATCAGCGAGTCTCGGACGAATATCACCGGCTCGCCGCCGCAGAGCAGGAAAGGTTCACGGTGGTCGACGGGACACAAGCGCCAGCCCAGGTGCACGCCATGGTGATGGCGCGAATAGAGGGTGCGCTCGCAGGCTCCGCCCGCAGGTGAAGCTGGTGATCGCCGTCGTCCAGGGTGAGGACGCACAGCGGACGTCGGAGGCGCTGACCGCGGGCGGTTTCGGCTCCACGCGCATCACGTCCAGCGGCGGGTTTCTGCAGCAGGGCAATGTCACGTTTCTGATCGGCGTCGAGGACTCGCGGGTGGCGGAGGCGGTCCAGGTCATCCGCGACAACTGCCGCGAGCGAAGCCGCTATCTGACGCCGATGCCGCCGGTGCCTGAGCCGGGTGAGTTTTTCATGCCCTACCCGGTCGAGGTGCAGGTAGGCGGGGCGACAGTCTTCGTCGTCCCGGTCGATTCCTTCGAAAAGATCTGACATATAAGAGGGAACCGGGGGTTCCCTCTCATCGCAGCGCTGCGCGCTGCTGCTCTCCCTCCGAAAAGGAAGATCCTCTTCGATCACAACTCCCCGCAACGTCAGGTGGAATGAATACAAAGTCGCGGCCGGGTTGAACCCGGCCGCCCATGCAACGCTAGCGCCGGCCGCGATCTGCCAATTCGGAAAGTTCGTTGGCCCGAAGTTCGTCGCTCAAAGGATCTGAAACTGGCGGCACCGTCTCTACCATCGAGCCAGTGATCCGGGTCCACAGCCTTCGCAAGAGCTTTGCTGATGTCGTCGCGGTCGACGGCGTGGACCTGGAGGTGGAGCAGGGCGAGCTGCTCGTGCTGCTGGGGCAGAACGGAGCCGGCAAGTCCACGACCTTGCGCTGCCTGGGCGGCATCCTGCGCCCCGACTCCGGCTCGATCGAGCTCGACGGTCTGCGTCTCCCCAAAGACCTCGACCGTGCGCGCGGCCGACTCGGGGTGGTTCCCGACCAAGCGCGACTCTACGGCCGCAACACCGCGTCCGAATATCTGGATCACTTCGGCTTCCTCTACGGCGTGCCCCAGGCCGAGCGGAGGCAGCGAATCAATCAGCTGCTCGAACGATTCGAGCTGGCCGACCGCACCGACACCGTGCTTGCCGCCTACTCACGCGGAATGGCTCAGAAGGTGGCGCTGATCAGAGCCACTCTGCACGAGCCCGACTGGATCTTCTGCGACGAGCCGACCGCGGGGCTCGATCCTGTCGCCGCCGCCGACATGCGCCGCTACCTGGGCGAGCAGCGGGCGCGCGGCGCAGCACTCATCGTCACCACCCACGTGCTGAGCGAGGCCGAGCTGATGGCGGACCGGATCGCCATCATGCGGCGCGGGCGCGTGGTCACGACGGGCACGCTGGACGAGCTACGCGAGGCCGCCGGCGCGGGACGGCGCTTTATCGCCAGCCTCGCGAAACTTCCTGAATCGCGCGCAGATCTCGAGCGCTGGCTGACCGAGCAAACGCTCGAGCATCATTTCGAGGGCGTCCGGCTCGCGTACAGCCTGCCGTGGAATGCAACCGACTCGGACCGCGGTGCTTTTGCTGCCGAGCTGCAGCGCCGGCTTGCAGACCACGGCGCGCCGTACCACGCGCTCGAAGAGGAGCAGACGAGCCTCGAGACTGTCTATCTGCATGCGATGGGTGAGCCGGCGCAGACCGCTGCTGCGACGGTGGCACCGCGCGTGCCCTCGGTCTCAGGCATCGCGGCCGCGAGGATGTTCGGCTCCCTTCGCGAGCAGGGCAGGCTGATGCGGCACGCGCTGCCGTTCTACGTCAGCTCGTGGTGGCGACGCGGTGACCTGAGCTGGGTGGTCTATCTCAATGCTTTCGTGCTGCTGCTGGTCGGAGCCACGTCGCTCTTCGGACAGCTCCCTGGCGGTGCGGGACAGGTTGCTCAGCGCTTTGCCGGCGGGCAGGCCTTGCAGGCGGGACTTCTGCTTCCTCTTTTCTTCATGTCGTTCGCGCTGCTCGAGTCCATCAAGAGCTCGATCGGCATCTGGTGGGAGAAGGCGCAGCAGTCGCTCGAGGTGCTGCTTTACACGCCGCTCGACGATCCCTCGCTCATCTGGCTCGAGGTCCTTCCCGGGGCCGTCGTCAGCACAGTGTGGGTCACGTTCTGGATGGGAGCAGGCATGGCGCTGCTGACTGTCTTTGGCCAGCCGGCGCCGTGGGATCTTTTGCCGGTCTTTGCCTTCGTCGCGGCGGTCACCTCGTACTGGGCCGCGATGGGACGGATGCTGGGTTTCATGCTCTTTCCGCGCGAGGGGGCGGCAGGAGGCGCGTGGTCATTCCTTCTCTCGCCCGTCTCGGCGGCGGTTGCCGACCTGCCCCTCGCGCTGTTCGTGTTCAGGTCTCCGTTCGCCCCGGTGTCACTACTGCTGCCGCTCACCGCATGCTTTGCGCTCACTGTCCTGTGCGGTGTCACGTTCGACCGGGAAAGGTTGATGGAGACCGGTCTGACCCGCACCCGGCGCCGGCGTGTATGGATGGCTCTCGGCGTCGTCCGTCGCAACGCCGCAGCGATTGCTGCGGGCGTGTTGCTGGCAGCTGTGCCTGCCGGCGTTGCGGCTGGACTGACGTCGAGCGCGGGCATTCACTCCTGGCATCAGGTCGGCCTGACCTCTGGCGTTACGCCCTCGGATCCGGCTCAGACGGACCTGGAGCCGGCGGGAAGCAACGTGTCGCAGGCACCAGGGGGTGTGACTGTCGCCGCGGCCGGGCTGGCCGGCCTGGTGGCGACTCTGAGCCTGATGCTCGCGCTCATGATCGTCAGCTTTGCCGCGTTCTTCCTGCTCGGCGTTCCTGCCCTGCTGGTGTTGATCGCAGCGGGAGTGTCGTGGGGCACTCAGGTCGGGTTCGGAGGCGGCGCGCCTCTGCAGGATTGGCTCGTCGGCGCGACTGGGGTGGCCCTGCTCGCGCTGGCCCTGAACACCGGCGCCGCCCTTCCCATCTACTGGTCGCTGGCATTCGGCTCCGGGCGGCGTTTGGACCGGTTGCGCGAAGCGTGGACCTCGTACTGGGCCCTCTACCGAAGCCTGGTCATCCCCGCCTGTGCGGTGTTCGGGATCGTGGTGTTCAGGCTGCTCGCGGCCGGGTAGTCACACCAACGCCATTCAGGCGCGAATGGTCGGCTGCCCGGACGCTGGTGGAGGCTCTAAAGCCCGAATGGTCTTTGGCACGCCTCCCAGGTGCTGGGCGGCTAGAGGTCGAGGGCTTGCGCCACCAGCTCGCGGTGGTAAGTGGCGTCACCGAGGGTGACCTCGGACGACTTCGCCCGCTTGAAGTAGAGGTGCATGTCGTGCTCCCAGGTGAACCCGATGCCGCCGTGCACCTGGATGCCGTCGCCCGCGATCTTGCGATACGCGTCCGAGACGTATGCCTTGGCCATCGATGAGGCCAGCGAGCGGTCGGGCGCGTCGGCATCCACCGTCCAGGCCGCGTAGTAGGTCGCTGACCGTCCGCTCTCGGAAAGCACGAGCATGTCCGCCAGGCGGTGCGACACCGCCTGGTAGATGCCGATCGGCTTACCGAACTGCTGCCGGGTCTTGGCGTAGTCGGCCGAGGCCTCCAGGACTTTCTGCGCGCCCCCCACCATCTCGGCACAGAGCGCCGCGGCTCCCCATTCGAGCGCACGCTTCAGCTGCGGCCATGCCGTGTGAGCTGCGCCCATGAGCGCGTTGCCGTCGAGCTCGACCCCGTCGAATCGGACCTCGCTCCAGCGGCGTGTCATGTCCAACGAGTCGAGCTGTGCCACCGCCATGCCCTTTGGGCGACCCTTGACGAGAAACAGGCTCACTCCATCCTCGCCCTCGCTGCGAGTACGCGCCGCGACCACCATGTAATCGGCTCGGGCCGCCTCGGGCACGAAGGCCTTGACACCGTCGAGCCGCCACCCATCGCCGGCCTGGTGCGCAACGAGCTTGATGCCGTCCGCGTCCCAGCGGCCGCTGGGCTCCGTCAGCGCAAGCGTCGCCCTTGCATCGCCGGATGCGATGGCGCCGAGCACATGCTTCTTCTGCGAATCGGTGCCTGCCTCGATCAAAGCCGGCACCGCGAGGCCCATCGTGGCGAAGAGGGGGCCTGGAAGCAGCGCTCGCCCCGCCTCCTCCAGCACCACGACCAGGTCGAGGAAGGTGCCCACGCCGCCGTACTGCTCGGGAATGCCGAGAGCGGTCCAGCCAAGCTCTGACATCCGCTTCCACATGCCCGCGTCGTAGCCGTCCTCGCTCTCCATCAGCCGGCGAACAACTTTCGGCGTGCACTCTTTGGCCAGGAAATCGCGGGCCGACCTGCGGAGCATCTCCTGCTCCTCTGAGAAGGCGAACTCCATCGGGCCGAGTGTATTTCAGCCCGGCGGCGGCTCGTTTGCCCTGTCCGCCTCTTCGGGCACCCGGTCCTCTTCCGTTGCTTCGGACTTCGGGCCCGTCTTGGCCGCCGTCGGGGCCGTGTTCGCTGGCGGTTGCGCCGGCCACACGGATTGCTGCGGAGGCGGTGCCGTCGACGACCCGAGCCGCCGGTACAGGACAACCAGCCCGACGAAGCCCGTGAAGAGCGCCAGGACGCCGAACACGACGGCGATCGTGAGGCCAGAGTTCTCGACGGTGCTCAGCTGCAGCTCCAGCCCCGCGGCACAGCGCGCCGGGGCGGGCGGACAGCTGCCCAGCACGGCGAGGCGAAGTGGCACCGCCAGCACAAGCAGCATCCCGTAGGCGATGGCGAGTCCTGCCACGAAGTAGACGAGAGCGGTCATGGCTGTCCCGCGCCGGTAGATCAGGGCCGCGACTGCGAGCGCCGCCGCCGCCGCCGCGAAAGGCACCACCACCCCGGCGATGCGGTTGGAGTGGCCCGCAGCCACCAGCAACGGCCCTACGCCTGCAACTACTGCCATCGCGCAAGCGACCCAGAATGCCCGCTCGACGATTACGTTTCGGTTCAGCTGCTGATCCACGTCCTGGAATTCTGCGCACCAGGACCGCTGATGGGTCATTCTTGCCGCGCTTTCTACTCCGCTGGAACCTGGTTCTGGTCCTGGCGGCGGCCCGCGGCGACGTGGGCCGTCTGGCGCAGCGGCAGCTCCCGGATCAAAAAGGTCGCCACCAGCGAGATCGCGATGATCGGGATGCCGGCAATGAAAACCGGATGCAGCGCGTCCGCGAGGCCGTGGCGGATGCCGGCTTCGATCGCGGGTGGGAGGTGGGCGAGCTGGGATGGATCGAAAACGGCTTCTGCACTGCCGGCGCCGGACGCCTGGAGCTTGGCCAGGACTGACGGCGGCAAATATTTCGGCATGGCCGACGCCATGCCCTGGGTCAGGATGGTGCCGAGGATCGCGAGCCCGACCGCCGCGCCAATCGAGCGCGACAGCTGTGTGGTCGACGTCGCCACCGCCATGTCCTGACGGCTGACCGAGTTCTGGACCACCAGCGTATAGGTCTGCATGGCAGTCCCGAGGCCCAGGCCGATCAACACCATCGCGACCACGACCTCCACGTTGGTCGTGTCGATGTTCATGGTTCCCAGGATCACGTAGCCCAGACCCATGAGTGCGGTACCGATGATCAATGGGAGCTTGTAGCGGCCGGTGCGGGAGATGATCTGCCCGCTCACGACGCTGGTCACGATCATCGCAACCAGCATCGGTACCAGGATTGCGCCCGAGCTGGTGACACTGTTGCCGATCACGCCTTGCACGAACACGGGCAGGAAGTAGATCGCTCCGAACATCGTCATCGCCACGCCGATGCTCGCGATGTTGGAGAAGGTGAAGATGCTGCTCTTGAAAAGGTGCAGCGGCAGGACCGGCTCCTCGGCCCGCATCTCGAACCACACGAACGCCACCAGAAGCACAACGGCGCCCGAATAGAGGCCGATGATCTGCCACGAAGTCCACGCGTACTGGGTGCCGCCCCACACGGTCGCCAGCAGCGCGCACGTCACGCCCAGCGACAGGGTCACGCTGCCACCGACGTCGAGCGCGTGGCGGCGGCGCTCATTGGGCACATGCATGTAAAGAGCAACCACCAGCAGGGTCAGCGCGGCAAACGGGACGTTGACGAAGAAGAGCCAGCGCCACGAGTAGTACTGGGTGATGAAGCCGCCCGCGGCGGGGCCGACGATTGAGGCCAGCCCGAATGACGCGCCCATCACGCCCTGGTATTTGCCCCGCTCACGAGGCGAGATGATGTCGCCGATGATGGCCTGGGACAGGGGCATCAGGAAGCCCATGCCCGCGCCCTGCACAAAACGTGCGAAGACCAGGAACCAGAAGTTCGGCGCCAGGCCCGACAGCATCGAGCCGAGTGCGAAGACGACCACTCCCGTCATGTACAGGGGCTTGCGTCCGTAGATGTCCGAGAGCTTGCCGGCGACCGGGACCACGATGGTCGATGCAAGCATCGCCGAGATCGGGATCCAGCTGTAGTCCGCCAGGCCGCCGAGCTCGGCCACGATAGTTGGCAGCGCGGGCGCGACGAGGGTCAGGTTCAGGGATGCGATCAAAGAGCCAAGCATCAAGCCGGCGAAAACTGCCAGCACCCCGCGGTCCACACCACGGCGTTCGCCCTCTCGCTCGGAGGACTTGGTAGCGACTGCCGTCACCGGCTCAGTCTACGAATGCCTGCCTTTAGAGCCTCTCCAGCCGCGTGAGACCTTCGACGTCGCTCAACGAGATCGCGGTAGGCCCAGAACGCGCTCCGCCAGGATGTTGCGCAGCACCTCGGAGGTCCCGGCTTCGATGGTATTAGCCCGCGAGCGGAGGAACTGGTATCTCCATCCGTCACCGTCTCCCACCTGGCCGGCCGGGCCCGCGATGTCGACCGCCGTCTCGGCCATCCGCTGATTCAGCTCGGACCACATCAGCTTGAGGATCGAGCCCTCCGGCCCAGGGATGCCATTCCGCTTCATCGCGGTCACGGCTCGATAGCCGTTGAGCTGCAGTGCACGCGCCTCGATGGTGTACTGGGCGATCTTCTGCCGCACCAGCGGATCGGAGCTCCGGCCAAGCTTTCGCGCATGCTCGGCGAGCTCGGCCGCGGTGATCTGCGCGCGTGTCGCGAGGGCCATGCCGAGCGTTCCGCGCTCGTGCAGAAGCGTGGTGATCGCGACCGCCCAGCCGTTACCCGCCTGGCCGAGAATCTGCGACTTCGGCACGACGACGTCCTTAAAGAAGATCTCGTTGAACTCCGCGTCGCCTGTGATCTGCACCAGCGGCCGGACCTCGACACCCGGGCTCTCCATGTCCACCAGCAGGTACGTCAGACCGTCACGCGGATTCGGCTCTTTGCGCTCGCGGGTGACGAGCATGCACCACTTCGCGACTTGCGCCAGCGTCGTCCAGACCTTCTGGCCATTGACCACGTAGTGATCGCCTTTGTCCTCGGCTCGGGTCTGCAGGCCCGAGAGGTCGCTGCCCGCGTTGGGCTCGCTGAAGCCCTGGCACCAGATCTCGTCGCCTGCCAGCAGGGGCCGCAGGTAACGCTGCTTCTGCTCTTCGGTACCGTGGGCGATCACGACCGGCCCGCCCATGCCGAGACCGATGACGTTGATCGGCTCAGGGGCGTGCGCAAGGATCATCTCGTCGTTGAAGATCAGCTGCTCCATGAAGCCGGCCCCCCGGCCGCCGTACTCCTTGGGCCATGTGATGCCGACGTAGCCCGCGTCGAAGAGCTTTTTCTGCCAGGCGCGCCGGCCTTCGATGAACTTCTTCTGCCCTTCCGCCATCGAGCCGCGATCGCGTGGTTGGTTGGCCTTGAGCCAGGCCCTGACCTCGTCGCGAAACTCCTTCTCGCCGTCGCTTAGCTCGAAGTCCATCCGACTAGGCTACGGCAGGAACAACTTCTTTCGAGAGCAGCTCCAGTGCGTCGCGGTCGTCGAGCAGGAAGTGCTGCAGCATGAAGAGGTCCACGCCGAGCTTGGCGTACTCGCGGATCTGCCCGGCGACCTCCTCCGGTGTGCCGACGAACGCGCTCTGGCGCGCGGCCTGCACGATGTCATCGGCTGAATCCTTCTTCATCCGCGGAAGCACCTCGGCCATCTTCATTGCGCGCTCGCGCAGATCGGCGGCGTCGCGACCGATGAGGTAGTTCGCCATCACGGAGTAGCGCAGGCTCGAAGGGTCCCGACCGATCTCCTTGCAGCTGGTATTGATGACCTCGCGCTTGTGCCTGTACTCGTCGTGGTCCATGCGCGTGTAGTTCCACTCGGCGGCCTCGCGGGCGACGAGGGGCAGGTGGCGCTTCTCGCCGACACCGCCCATCAGGATCGGCACCTTGCCGGCACGCGGAGGTTTGGGATTCGACTTTGACCACGTGTCCTTGATCGTGGCCACTCCATCTTCGAGAAGGTCGATCCGCTCCTTGACGGTGAGGAAGGGGACTCCGAATCGCTCGTGCTCGTACTCGTTCCAGCCAGCGCCGACACCGAAGATCAGGCGTCCGCCGCTAAGCAGATCCACGGCTGCCGCCCTGCGCGCCAGCACAGCGGGGCGATAGAAGGTCAGGGGGCTGACCATCGGACCGAACTCGATGGTCTTGGTCCATTCCGCGGCCACCGTAAGCGAGGCCCAGCAGTCGATGCAGTCGCGGGAGTCGTCGCCCATGAGGGAGACGAGATGATCGCTGCGCCGCAGCGAAGCGAACCCCAACGCCTCGACATCGCTGCACAGGTGGCGCCAGCGCTCCCAGGAAAGGCCTTCCTGGCCTTCGATCATGATCCCCAGCTTGGCCACGGCTGTTGATCGTAAGGTGCCGCGGTAGAGCACGCGTTTGTGTGCAAAAGCAGGTTATCCGCGCTGGATAACCTGTCACGGTGCACAAGTGCGTCAACGGGGTGGCTCTTTGAAGCGGTTGTCAATGCTCCAGTTGATGATCCGGTCCGCCGAGATGCCGGCCCGGCGGGCCATCCATGCCGCCATCGGCACGTAGGCGAACTCCTCAGGGGCGTGGGCGTCTGAGCTGAGCGCGAAGGTGCAGCCGCACTCGGCCGCGAGGCGGGCGAGCTCTGGCGAGAGGTCCATCCGGGCCGGATCGCAGTCAATCTCCACCGCCACGCCGTTCTCGGCTGCGGCCCTGAAGACAGCTTCAAAGTCATAAGAGGCGCCCTCGCGCGACCCAGGCCTGCGCCCGGTGGGATGCCCGATCAGGTCGACGTGAGGATGCGATACGGCCCGCAGCATGCGCGCGGTCATTGCCGCCGGCTCCTGGCGCAGCTTCACATGTGGTGAGGCGATGACGAAGTCGAGGATCTCCAGCACAGCGTCCGGGAGGTCGAGCGTGCCGTCCTCGAGGATGTCGACCTCGATTCCCTGCAGCAGAGTGAGGCCGTCCACCTGCCGCTGCACGTCTGCCATCTCTTTGGACTGGGCCAGCAGCCGCTCGGCGTCGAGGCCATTGACCACCTTGATCCGGGGCGAGTGGTCGGTGACGCACATGTAGCGATAGCCGAGCGCCTGGGCACCCTCGGCCATCTCGAGCATCGTCGCGCGGCCGTCGCTCCACTTGGTATGGGAGTGCAGGTCGCCCTGATACGCAGCCAGGTCGAGCGTTGACTCGTCGTCTCGGGCAGGCTGCCCCGACTCGGTGCGGAGACGGTCCAGGTAGCGGCTCTGACCCGTGTCGATGAGATCGGCCACGACCTTGGCGATGCCCGCCCCGACGCCCGGGAGGGAGGTCAGCTTGTCCGAACGGCGCAGCTCATCCAGGTCGGGGCGCAACACTGCGATGGACCATGCGGCGGCCGAGAACGCTTTGGCCCGAAAGACTTCGTTCGTGTCCTGGCGCAGCAGGTAGCCGATCTCTGACAGGGCCTGCGCGGCGTCCACGGCATCCACCTATCAATTGTGTGACCATGCAAGCCATGGCCAGGATCAAGCCCGTGGACACGATGCCGGCGCTGGTGGAGCAGATGCTCGCCGAGCTTGGTGAGGATCCGGCCCGCGAGGGCTTGAGGGAGACCCCGGCGCGTGTGACCCGGGCCCTGCGAGAGCTGACCGACGGCTACGACGCCGAAATCTCAGAGGTGGTCGCAGGAGCCGTGTTCGAGCAGGACTACGACGAGATGGTCCTGGTCAAGGACATTCCTTTCTACTCGCTGTGTGAGCACCACGTGCTGCCCTTTTTTGGAGCCGTCCACGTCGGCTATCTGCCCAAGGGCCGCGTCATCGGGCTGAGCAAGATTCCCCGCCTGGTGACCATGTTCGCGCACCGACTCCAGCTCCAGGAGCGGATGACCAAGCAGATCGCCGAGGCGCTCAGCGGCGCTCTCGAGCCTCGGGGCGTGGGCGTCGTGGTCGAGGCGCGGCACCTGTGCATGGAGATGCGGGGGGTTAAGAAGTCGGGTGGCCAGCTGATCACCTCCTGCATGCTGGGCACGTTCCGCCGGGACGCGCGCACGCGCGCCGAGTTCCTGGACCTGGTGCGTCGCGCCTAGCCGGACGTGCAGCTCTGCGATGCCGAGGGCGACGCGACAGGTGAGATGTTCGCAGTCGGCGCCGATGCCGACGTGCAGCTCAGCGTGGCGACGAGGAACAGGCTCAAGCCGAGCAGCTTCAACAGGCGTCTACGCCGGGTGATCGCCAGCAGTGGGCTCGTACCGAAGATCGCAAAACCGATGATCGGCAGCACGCTGGCGACCATGGCACCGGCGATGAGGTTGTCGACCAGGCCGCCGGTATCGGAAGGAGGCAGCGCACCGGTGGTCGTGCACGTGGAAGACGAGGGTGAGGATATGGGGCTCGGCGTCGGACTCGGCGTCGAAATTGGCGACTGGCGAGGTGACGGCGATGCAGATGACTGGTAGACGCGGTACGTAAAGCTTGCGGTTCCTCCAGGCAAACCTGTTGAGCCCGAGTAAACAGTGACTGCGATCTTGTGTGATCCCACCGTGGGCGTCACGGGAGGCTTGATGTAGGCGCTCCAGCCGGTGTCCCAGAGGAACGTGCTGCGGTTGCAGCCACCAACGTACTTGGACCAGAGCGACTTGGAGTCAAAGGTGAACTTGAAGGTTGGCGCGGGGTTCGGACACGCGTTGGCGAGGTTATAGGTCGCATGAACCTGCACCCAGGACGTGGTGTATCCGGCGTTCGGGTTGACATAGAGCTTGGTCGTGCCCTGGATGAGGGTGAAGGCATGGACCGGCATCACCCCGGCCGCCAGGCAGCCTGCCACCAATGCCAGCAGCAACTTTCGGCACCATGCTGAGCCGCGAAGACGCGAGACCACGGCCGGTAATTTTCAGCGAACGCTCACGGGTTGCATCCGGTCTGCACTAAGATGCGCACCACCAATGAGGGGAGGGTGGAGACCTGCAGCGCTGCTAGCAGGTGTTTTTCTAGTCCTGGCCGGCTGCACGA
>VBFO01000153.1 GCA_005881025.1 Chloroflexota bacterium
CACCACCGGGGCGTCGATCCAGCCATGGGCGAAGAATTCCTCGATCAGCTTCCCGACCTTCGGCGAAAACCTCTGGTACGAGCCGAGCACTAGTTCCCTGGCGTCCTCCCAGGTGAGGTCCCGCTCGCTCCCCGCGACCGGGGCGTACCGGTCCCACTCGTGCAGCTCCTCCCCACCAAGCAACCGCCTCTTGACGCGGTAGTAGCGGACGCAGACGTCGTATCGGGCCGTGACCGCCTCGACCAGCGCCTGCACAGCTGCGTCCGACGTCTCGTTGGCCAGGTTGCGCGATGAGATCCAGCTTGGGAAATGACGCAAACGGTCGTCGATGGACTTCTCCTGCAGGATCGTGTTGAAGATGTAGGCGCGAGTGCGCACATCCCGCGTGAGGGCACCGGTGACCGCTGCGCTTGCCCGCCGCCGCACGCTGCGATCGGAGTCACGAAGCGCCGTCAGCGCCTCCTCGAGCCCAAGGTCGCGACCGTCCAGGTCCATGCGGATGCCCGCGCAGAGCTCCTCAAACAGCCGCACCCACGCCCCGCTGCCGACCGGGCTGAAGTCCGTGAGCACTCGCTCCTCCGGCTCGGACAGCTGGTGGGGGCGGAACTTGCGGGCCTCCTCCAGGTGATGCCGGTAACGAGCGGACTCGGGATTGGAGAATAGCTTCGCCGCCTGCTCGTCACTGATCTGCGCGAGCTCGAGCGCGATGAAGACCCCATGCGCGCCCCGCTCAGCCGCCGCCTCCCGAACCCTGGCCAGCAGGCGACCCGCCCCCGGGTCCTGAGTGTTCTGGCTGTGCAGCAGGTAGGCGTAGACCTCGGGCTTGATCGCGGTCTCTTCGGCGGCCTCGAGCTCGGCCATCATGCCCGCGAAGTCGTGCGGCTCGAGCGATCCGAGCTTGCCCCTGTAGCGTGTCTCGAACGACCTCGCGAAGTCGAGCGCCTTGGCGAGCGTGGCTTCCAGCGCGGGGTCGGTGGGTGAGGCGAAGAGGTCGCTGAGGTCCCACCGGATGGATTCAGCCCCCGTCGAAGTAGCTGCTCGGGCCATTGGATTTTTCAGGATAACCGCTCATGGGAGCGCGTCGTTTTCATGGGCGACGTCGTCCAGGCCGGCCGCGATCAGCTGATGGTCAGCTGCTTCTCCAGCTCGAGCACGCGATCTGGCTGCGGCCAACGCCCGGCGTACGCGCCCTCGTTGACGGCCTCCGTCACCTCCTCCAGCAGAGGCATCGGTGCAGGCGCGCTCACATCACGCCAGTATTCGAGCGGAGTCTCCGGCGGGCCGCGACGGCGCCCGGCCCGCTGCTGCAGCCGGTCGTAGAGGCGCAGAAGCTCGGATTCACCCGGCGCAGCCTGTGAACCGAGAGGTGCAAGCCGGCGCTTGCGCCGCACACGCAGCCATGCCCATAGCAGCGTGACCAGCAGGGCGATCGCGATCGCCGGAGGTATGACCCCGAGGAAACCCATGGACGCGAGCACCGCCGGGGCCGCCCCGATGCTGAGGTGTGGGATCAGCCGGGCCAGCCCGGCTGCTGCCCAGTGGTTGGGGAACCGTGTCGCTGGCAGCGCCGAGAAGCTGGGCGTCGGATCGACGGGCACCCACCCGTCGTGCGGAAACCAGACCTCGACCCAGGCATGTGCGTCCCTCTCTCGCACGACGGCCTGGTTGAGCACGGGGTCGTAGTCGCCGGTCGCATATCCCGTGACCAGGCGGGCCGGGATGCCGACGCTCCTGAACATGAGCGTGGCGGCGGTCGCGAACTGCTCGCAGTAGCCGGCCTTGACGTCGAAGAGGAACCAGTCCACCGGATCCCGGCCTGGCGGCACGTGGCCGAGGTCGAGCGTGTACGTGTAGCTGTGCTGCAGGTAGCTCGTCAGCGCCATCACCGCGCCGTACTGGCTGGTCGTGTTCTCGACGAGCTGCAAGGCGAGCTCCCGCGCGCGGAGGGAGAGGGAGCCCTTCTCCAGGTACGCGTCCATCGCCTTGGGCAGTGAGCCGGTGACGATAGAACCGTCCTGCTCCAGTCGCGCCGCCGACAGGTCGGGGATGTAGGACACGACCGAATAAGTGGTGCCAGGTCTCAACACGTCAGGCGTGTGGAACGTGCCGTACGCGTCGCGGCGCAGCCCCGACACCGGGACGTAAAGGCTCTGGATCGGAGCGGCCGAGTTGATGACGCCCGGCATCGTGCGCGCGACCCGGAACACCTGGACGAAGGTGCCCAGGTTGGCTTCAGGGGGAGGCTCCAGGAGTCGAGCCGGGACGTACGGCGGGTACTGGTAGACGGCGTTGGGCTGCGAGGCGGTCCAGATGCCGTTCTCATAGCTGTCGAACACGAGGCCTCTCCAGTAGGCGGGAGCTCCCGTCCTGACATACATCACAGGCGAGTCACCCAACCGGCCCCGGAAATGCAGGTCGACCGAGCCCGAGGTGTCGCCACTGATCTGCACCAGGGGCAGGATCGGGTTTTCCAGCTCGCCCCTGAACTGAGCGTAGGAGGGCAGGGAGACCACCAGCGGTCCGGTCGGGTCAAAGGTCGGCTGCGGGATGAAGATGAAGGCGGCAACACCCAGGAGCGTTGCCCCGGCCAGGAAGGTGCCGGCGGCCCTCGGGAGGGCGAATCGCGCCCCCATCCGGCGCAGGTGTGACGCGCTCCAGAACCCGGCCAGGCAGGCGGCCCACATCAAGACCAGCAAGCCGAACGGGTAGTCCCACGCATAGACGGAGGCCAGGTAGAGGATCGCGAGGCTGATCCACAGGCTCGAGTAGCAGTTGCGCCGGGTCTTGAGGTCGAAGCTCGTGACCGCGACGAGCAGGATGGCGAAGTTGGCCTGGGGCATCACGCCCCCGAACAGGGCGCCGACCGAGTCCGCGAGAAAGTAGGAAAGGGACGCGACCACGAGCGAGGCGACGAAGACCTGGCCCCAGAAGGTTCGCTTCCGATTCCTGCCCCGAAAGCTGACCACGTGGCCGGCGATCGCGACACCAAACCCGAGCGCGGGGATGACGTAGTCCTGGCCGTAAAGCACTACCGCCAGGACCGCAACAGCAAATGCAGAGAGGACAACGACTCGCCCTTCGAGTGACTGCTCGACAGGAGACGCCGGCAGGAGCTTCATACCGGCCAGCCCAGGCCAACTTGCTGCGTGGGAGCGTCGATCTCAGGTTGAGCATCTCCGACAACCCAGCCTCGCACTGAGCCGCCCTGGGCCTTGACCGTCTCGAGCGCGTCGACGAGCCGGGCATCGGCAGTGGCGATCACCGCCACCGCGTCCCGCATCAGTGGAGGCCCAGACGGCGTGGCGTCCTCGTCGACTGCCGGGTAGCGGGCAAGCCACTCCAGAAGCGCCCAGATGTTTCGCTCCTCGCTTCGATGGGTGGGCTCGACTCCGGGCGCCCACAGCACGACCCTGCCGCCGGAGCGGATGCAGTCCCATGCCTCCGACGCTGCGAGTCGCGCGATCTGATCCGCGGCGTCGGGCGACGGCGGCGCGGGGTCACACACGATTCCGAGCATCTGAATTCCTGGGGGCTCGAACTCGCGGACGATCAGCTCGCCGTGGCGAGCGCTGGAGCGCCAGTGGATCCGACGCAATGGATCTCCCGGCCTGTACTCGCGCACGCCGAAGAGCTCCGTTCCTGAGCCGGTACGCGGTGCGGCCACGCTGGCCTCGAGCTCACGGACCTGCACGCGTCTGTTGAGCGACGTGAACCGAGGCAGCACTAGCGCCAGCTCCCTGTCAGTGCTGCTGCTGCGGTTGGAGAAGAGCCCGAGCGGGTCACTCGTGGTGAGCTTCCAGCCGGCGGCGAGAACCGGGCCGCGCCGGAGCGGGCCGATGATGGTGCGCTCAGACCAACCTGCGTGAGGCACGACGCCGGACGCTGTGCTCGCCGGGGTCGCACCGATGATGCCCGCCATCTGGGCTGGTCCGCGCGTGCCCCGTTCGGTCACCAATCCCAGCTTCAGCTCGATGCGGTCAAGCTCGAAGATGGCTCGTGCCGTGGGTGCCGAGCGAAGCACCTGCTCGGGCAGATCATCGCGCGGCGAACCGGAAGGCGACAGCGTGCTCTGGACATGGATCTCCCCACGTACGCCGCGATTCCAGCGCGCATAAAGAAAG
>VBFO01000154.1 GCA_005881025.1 Chloroflexota bacterium
GCACGCTGCCACGAGCACCGCCGTTGTCAACATCGTGAAGGTCAACTTCATGCCGTGATAGTTTCCGTTCACGGTCGTCCAGCTTAGGCGCCGGACCACGGATTTAAGCCTCGGTTGAATGCCTCGTGTCAGCCCGCGGGCGGTAGCCCAGGCGGCGGGATAGGTCCTCGGCCGCCTCCCGCGTGCGCTTGACCAGCTCGGGCCTGTCGTCCGCTCCCAGCCGGTGCGCGGGTCCGCTCACATCCAGCGCGCCGATGACCTCCCCCGCGGCAGACCACACCGGGGCGGCGACAGCGTTTAAGCCGACCTCGAGCTCCTCGAAGGTGCGGGCGTAGCCGGCGTCGCGAGCGGCGATCAGCTGCGCCTCGAGCTCGGCGCGGTCCACTATCGTGTTCGCCGTCCGCCGCTGCAGCCGTCCCTGGAGGATGGGCGCCCTGGTCGGCTCGGGGGCAAAAGCCAGGATGACCTTGCCGCTGGCTGTGCAGTGAGCCGGGGAGCGGGTGCCGAGCCAGTTGACGCTGACCACCGACGTGGACCCGGTGGCCTGCTCGATGGGCACTATCTCGTGGCCGTCCAGCACGTCGAGAGTGACGGTCTCGCCCAGTGCTCGCGCCAGCGCCTCGCATACCGGGCGGGCCGCCTGCCGCACGTCGGCCTCGCCCCTCACCGCGCTCGCCAGCTGGACGAGCCGGCGGCCGAGTCGGTACTTCGCCGTTCGCGAGTCGCGCTCCACCAGGCCGTGGCGCTCCAGGGTGGCCAGCAGCCGTAGGGCTGTCGAGCGGTGGACGTGGAGCTCCCTCGCCACCTCGGCTCCGGCCTGCCACCCCTGCACCGCCAGGAGATCGAGGATGGCGACCGCCCGATCGACCGACCGGATGAGCGACGAATCTCGGGTATCTTCCCTACCGTTGCTCATGGCGCAACATCATACGGAGGTGTAGACTTCGGCTGTTGGGCCCTGAGCATCTGTTGGGCAATACGCAACACAATTGCCCGATCCGCGAGGAGCCCGGAGGCCGCCAATGAGCCGGGAAGAAGAGATCCGGTCGGAGCTGTTCGAGCACACCCTCAACGGGCATGCCCCGGAGGTCAAAGCGCTCACCGAAGAGGCACTGACCCTGCACATGGACCCGATGGACATCCTCTTCAAGGCACTCATTCCTTCGCTGGAGGAGGTGGGCCGCCGCTTCGAGAAGGGCGACTTCTTCGTGCCCGAGATGCTCATCGCCGCCAGGGCGATGCAGGGCGCGCTGGTGATCCTCAGGCCGCTCATCGCCGAGACCGGCGCGAAGCCGGTGGGCCGCTACGTCATCGGGACTGTCAAAGGCGACATCCACGACATCGGCAAGAACCTCTGCGTGATCATGCTCGAGGGCGCGGGCTTTGAGGTGTTCGACCTCGGCGTCAACACGGCGCCCGAAAAGTTCGTCGAAGCGGTGCAGAAGCACGAGCCGGACATCGTCGGGTTCTCGGCCTTCCTCACTACGACCATGCCGATGTTCAAGGCGAACATCGAGGCCCTGCAGAAGGCGGGCCTGCGCGAGAAAGTGCACGTCGCCGTGGGCGGCGCGCCGGTGACCGAGGAATACGCCAAGCACGTCGGCGCAGACAGCTACGCGCCCGACGCATCGATGGCGACACGGATGGCCAAACAGCTGGTGGGTGACCGCAGCGGTCAGACGCAGGGCGCGCAGGCGCTCGAGCAGGCCGTCATGAAGATCGACGAGACCCTGCGCAAGGGATAAGTCTTGGACACCAGGCTGGCCTCGCGCAGCCGCGAGGTCGTCGTCTCGATCGACCGGCCATTCGTCATCATCGGCGAGCGGATCAACCCGACCGGGCGGAAGGTCCTGGCCGCGGAGATGAAGGAAGGCAGGATGGACCGCGTACGCGCGGACGCCATCGCCCAGGTCGCCGCCGGCGCTCACATGCTCGACATCAACGCGGGCATACCGATGGCGGACGAGCCGGCACTTCTGGTCGCGGCCATCCGGGCCGTGGCCGAGGTCACCGATGCGCCGATCTGCATCGACTCGTCGATCATCGAGGCGCTGGAGGCGGGTCTCTCAGCCTATGAGGGCAAGGCGCTCGTCAACTCGGTGACCGCGGAGGAGGAGCGAATGGAACGCATCTTCCCGCTGGTCAAGAAGCACGGCGCCGCGGTGATCGGCATGGCCAACGACGAGACCGGCATCACGATGGTGCCCGAGGAGCGCCTCGCGCTCGCGCGCCGCATCATCGAGCGGGCGGCCGACTACGGCATCCCACAGGAAGACGTGATCATCGACCCGATCGCGATGACGGTCGCGGCGGATCCGACTGCCGGCCAGGTGACGCTCGCGACCATGCGGCTCATCCGCGAGCTGCTCGGCAACAACATGACGTGCGGCGCATCCAACGTCTCGTTTGGGCTGCCCGACCGGCCGACCGTCAACGCGGCCTTCCTCCCGGTCGCGATGTACGCCGGCCTTACCTGCGCGATCACCAACCCTTTGATCCCCGAGGTCCGCAGGGGGGTGCTCGCGTCGGACCTCTTGCTCGGCCACGACGAGTACGCGATGAAGTGGATCAGCGCCCACCGCGCGGAGCAGAAGGAGATCTCCGCAAGAGCCGGTTCGGCCCAATGATCCAGAAGAAGCTCGAGGTCACTTACCTGCCGTTTGACCGCTCCACGCGGGTTCCGCCTGGCACCACCGTCTTCAGCGCCGCGCACTGGATCGGGCTGCCGATCGACTCCACCTGCGGAGGCCGCGGGACTTGCGGCAAATGCAAGGTTCGCGTGATCGGCTCCGCGACCGAGGTCACCACCGCCGACCACCGGGAGCTGCGTCAGGACGAGATCGACCAGGGCTGGCGGCTGTCTTGCCAGGCGCACGTCCACGCGGACATGACCTGCGAGGTCCCCCAGCTGCTGCGCGTGCCGAAGGCGGCGACGATGGGGCTGGGTCGCCTGGTCATCCTCGACCCCAACGTCCGCAAGGTGTACCTCGAGCTGGAGGCGCCGTCGCTCCACGACCAGCGAAGCGATGTCGAGCGGCTGAGCGAGGCGCTGACGCGCGAAGGCCACGACATGACCGCCGAGGTCGTCGTGCTGCGTTCCATGCCCTCGGTGCTGCGCGCTGCGGACTTCAAGGTGACGGCGGTGCTCGCGGGCGAGCGCCTGGTCGCCGTGGAGCCTGGCGACACCACGGCGGATTGCTTCGGGATCGCCTACGACGTGGGCACCACCACGCTGGTCGGCACCCTGATGAACCTGCGCACCGGCATGGCCGCGGCCGTCCACTCGACGCTCAACGGGCAGGCGCCCTTCGGCGCGGACGTCATCTCACGCATCAGCCATGCCATGAACGGTCCCGAGGCGGTGAGCGAGCTTCAGGCGGCGGTCGTAAACACCATGAACCAGATCGCGGCACACCTCTACGAGGAGGCAGGCGTGAGCCGCGAGCGCACCTACGAGGCGGTGGTGGTCGGCAACGTGACGATGCTCCACCTCCTGATGGGCGTGGACCCTGCGCCGATCGCCGTGATGCCGTTCACCCCCGCCTTCATGGAGCCGCTTACCGTGCCTGCCGCCGTGCTCGGCCTCGACATCCATCCACACGGCTACGTGCAGACCCTGCCGGCACTGGGCGCCTACGTCGGCGCGGACATCGTCGCCGGCGTTCTGGCCACCGGCGTGGCGCGCGACCCCAAGGTGCGCGTCTTCGTGGATGTCGGCACCAATGGGGAGATCGTTATCGGCAGCGCCCAGCGGTCGCTCGCCACCGCGGCTCCGGCCGGCCCGGCGTTCGAGGGAAGTCAGATCAAGTGCGGCATGAGGGCCACCGAGGGAGCGATCGAAGGCGTGACCTTGAGCGACAGGGTCGAGCTGCAGGTGATCGGAGGCGACGTCAAGCCGGTGGGAATCTGCGGCTCGGGCCTCGTGGACATCGTCGCGCAGCTGCTGCTGTCCGGCCTCCTCGATCACTCGGGCCGGCTTCGCGCTCAGCAGGACGTCCCGCAGCATCCTCTGTCCGGCCGGCTGTTCGAGGTCGAGGGCGTGCGGGCGTTTCTGCTTGCGGATGGCGTCTACCTGACGCAGCGCGACGTGCGCGAGCTGCAGTTCGCCAAGGGCTCGATCGCCACCGGCATCAGGGTCCTGATGGACATCCTCGGCATGACCGACTCGGACATCGACGAGGTGTTCCTGGGCGGTTCGTTCGGCTCGTATCTCAACCCCGAAAGCGCCAAGGTCATTGGGCTGGTCCCGGCCGTTGATGTCGACAGGATCATCGCGGTCGGCAACTCGGCAGGCGAGGGGGCGAAGATCGCACTCCTCTCGTATCGGGAGCGCCAGGTCGCGTTCGAGCTCCCGGGCAGACTCGAGTACGTCGAGCTGTCGGGCCGCACGGATTTCAACGACACGTTCGTGTCGGTGCTGCAGTTTCCGCACCTGGAG
>VBFO01000152.1 GCA_005881025.1 Chloroflexota bacterium
CTCTTCGAGGTCGCGGACCGCGGCCATGTGCGGATCGAGATCTGGGAGCGCGGCGCCGGCTACACGCTCGCCTCAGGCACCAGCGCCGGCGCGGTGGCGGCCGCCTGCATGAGGGCCGGTCTGGTGGATGAAAGCGTGGTCGTGAAGATGCCTGGCGGCGACCTCAACGTGCGCAGAGAGGCTGAGGGCCACCTGGTCCAGTCGGGACCCGCCCGGCGCGTTTACCGGGCGCGTGTGGATCTAGCCGACTTTGCCTAAGCGCGCGACGGTGTCGGGCAGCTCGGCCAGGCCGCTGATCACCGCGTCGGCGATCGAGGGATCGTCCTTCTCGCCCTGACGGTTCACCCAGATCCGGGTGATGCCCAGCTCAGAGGTCGGTTGGATGTCGTGGAAGTAGCTCTGGGCGACGTGGATCCAGGTCGCGGCGGAGGCACCGAACGTGGACTGGAACAGCTTGAAATGGGCATGGTTCGGCTTGTACGAAGAGACGTCCTCAGCAGTGACGACCGCGTCGAACGGCACCGGCAGCCTGCGCTGTGTCTGCGCGATCAGGTCGCGGTCGCAGTTCGTCAGCAAAGCCAACCTCCATCCATCTTTTCTCAGCGGGCCGAGTGCACGCCCCACGTCCGCGAACGGCGGCCAGTGCGGGATGGTCGACACCAGTGCTGTCGCGTCGTCCGGCTTGAGGTCGACGGCCAGTTTTCGCGCCGCCCGGCGTGACGTCTCGGTGAGGATCGCCCGGTAGCGACGGAACGACCCCTTCTCGACCTCGGCCTCGAGCTCGATGTAGGCGTTGAGGAAGTCAGCGCCGCGCCCAGGAAATAGAAGCTCCCCGGTGGTGCTGATCCCATGTCGCCAGTCGATCAGCGTGCCGAAGCAGTCGAAGGTCAGCCAGCGGTCCGCCATCTCCGCTATCCCGCCTTCGGCAGGTACTCCTGGATGGCGTGAGCAAGGTGGTGCATCGTCATCGACTGCAGCCACACACGGCCTGGTCCGGTCAGAGCGGCCAGGAAAAGCCCGGAGCCGCCGAAGAAAGCGTTCTGTATGCCGGGCACGGTCATGATGTTGAACTGCACCGATTCCTGGTACATCCCGACATGTCCAGGATGGACGCGCAGCGTGTTGCCCGGCTGCAGGTCATAGACCACCACCTCGCCATGCAGCTCGACCCACGCCCGGCCCTGTCCCTGCAGGCGCTGCATTCGAAAGCCGGTGCCTCCGAAGATGCCCGCACCCAGTCGCTGTTGAAAGCCGATCGAAAACTGGACGCCGATCGTGGCGCACATGAACCCGTGCCGGTGAACCATGTAGCCCTGGTTGGGGGCGACCTCGAGCGGCAGGATCTGCCCGGGCAGCTTGGCCGCAAACGAAAGCAAGCCAGGCCCACCAACTGCGGTGTACTCGGTCATGAACAGCGTGCCGCCCGCCACGGCGCGGCCGAGCGCGCCGAGGAAGCCACCCTGCTGCCCGCCCGCGGAGGTCGATGTCTGCATCTGCATCGCCATCGACATCCAGGCCAGCTGCCCTGACTCCGCGAAGACCTTGTCTCCCGGCTGCATGGACATCTCGAGCACTGGCATCACTGTGCCGACGATCTTGGATTCCATCGTGCCCCCTTGAAGATCCGAAACGGCTCGGCGCAAGGGTAGCTCAGGCAGCGCGCCCAGCTAGCAGTAGAGCCACGCAACGCGCTTAGGCCGGGTTCATCCCGGCCGTCACCCAGCGTGCCTCTTCCAGACGCCTGCCAATCGTCGCGCGAAACCCCCGGGAGGGGGTCCCGCGGGGGAGGGGCGCACCCCTCACCCGCGCCTTCTAGTGGTGGACGTGCTCCAGCGTCGGGTGGCGCGGTCCCTTGTGCCCAGGCTCAAGTGAGCAGGACTCGCACACGCCGACCACCAGCACCTCCGTCCGCGAGGGCTTGAAGCGATGCGCGCCCTCGAGATGCTTCTCGAGGCTGGTCACCAGGTCCTCCTCGATGTGAAGCACCCCGCCGCAGATCTTGCACACGGCATGGTGGTGATCGCCTGAGGCGAGCTCATAGTGCGTCGCGCCCTCGCCGAGGTGCGCCGCATAGAGCGAGCCGGCAGCGGTCAATGCTTCGAGGCCGCGGTAGACGGTGCTGCGGGGGAAGGTCGGCTTGGTTCGTCGCAGCTCCTCGGTGATCTGATCGGCAGTGCAGTGGCCGCCAAGGCGGACAATCGCTTCGTACACCATCGACCGCTGCGCGGTGCGCCGCATTCCTTTAACCGGTGATCACACGCAGAGATCGGTCTGCTTGAGTGAGCAGGCGGCGGCCGGCCGCCTCGACCACGACATCGTCTTCGATACGCACCCCGCCCCAGCCTTCCATGTAGATGCCCGGCTCGATGGTCGCCACCATCCCCGCCTCCAGCACCAGCGTCGCGCCCGGCTCGAGGCTCGGATCCTCATGGGCCTCCAGCCCAAGGCCATGTCCTGTGCGGTGGATGAATTTGTCACTCCAGTGGTGCGTGTCAATCACGCCCCGAGCCGCCGCGTCGACGGACCCTGCGGTGACTCCCGCACGCACCGCATCGACCGCGGCGTCATGTGCATCGAGGACCACGCGGTGGAGCTCCTTTTGCAATGGGTTCGGATCTCCTGCCACCGCCATGCGCGTGGTGTCAGCACGGTAGCCGTCGTAGGCGGCGCCGAAGTCGAGCAGAACGAGGTCGCCCGCCTGGAGACTGCGGTCAGACGGCCGGTGGTGGGGCAGCGCGCTGTTGGGGCCGAACTGGACCAGGCTTTCGAAAGCCAGGGTGCCGCCCGCCGAGCTGATCGCAGAAGCAATCATGTCCGCCACCGCGAGCTCGGACTGGCCGAGCCTGATGCGGTCCATCACCTGAGCCGTCGCGCGATCCGTCACCTCGGCCGCACGGCGCAGGTTCTCGAGCTCGGCGGCATTCTTGGTCCGGCGGAGCTGCCGGATCTGACCCGCCACGTCGGCCAGCTCGCCGACGCCGACGAGCGCCTGCAGCGACTCGAACGTCTTGAGCGTGACGTGGTCCTTCTCGACAGCGATGTGCCGCAAGCCTTCAAGGCCGTCGCGGACGAGCGCGTATGGATCCTCGCCGTCACGCCACGAGACCACTCCGACATCGAGGGCGCTGCGCACGGCCGCCTCGCGCTCGATCGCCGGCACGATGAGCGTCGCGCCGTTGGCGCGCACCACCAGCGCCATCAAACGTTCGATGGGCTCCGCGTGAAAGCCCGTGAGATAGGCGATCGAGACGGGCTGGGTCACGTACGCGGCCTCGATCGACTCCGCCGCCATCCAGGCGCGAAGACGGGTGAGCCGGCCGGCGGCGATCGCCTGGCTGCTAATCAAGGCCGACGATGCGCACGCGGTAAGAGGCGTTTGGCGTCCTGATCTCGACCTCGTCGCCCACGCGGTGTCCGATGAGGGCCTTGCCCAGAGCCGACTCGTAGCTCACCCGACCCGCCTTCGGGTCGGCCTCCGCCGGCCCGACGATCCGGTACATCTCCTCGTCCTCACCATCCTCTCGAAAGCGGACGGTGCTCCCCATCGCCACCAGCTCGCTGCGACCTGGCTTCTCGATCAGGACGTGGTTCTTGATGATCTGTTCGAGCTCATTGATCCGCGCCTCCATGAAACCCTGCTCGTTCTTGGCGGCGTGGTATTCGAAGTTCTCGGAGAGGTCGCCGAGCTCGCGGGCGGCCTTGATCTTGGAAGCGATCGCGGGACGCCGCACGCTGACGAGCTCCTCGTGCTCCTTGCGTACGGCCTCGAGGCCCTCGGGAGTGATGTGAACGTCCTCAGCCATCACTTCGAGTCTAAGCCCATGCCATTCCTATACAGTCCGCGCCATGAGAAGGCTGCTGCTCACGGTTTCCATGCTCCTCATGGGGATGGCGCTCGTAGGAGGCGCCGCCGAATCGCTGGTTGGAACGTCCCTGGTCCCGCTGGACCAGGAGGTCGGCACCCACGCCTCGGCGGCTGGGGCCGTACTGGGCATCGGCCTGATGGCGGCTGCGGTCAACCCCTCGGGCAACGTGGGCTGGGTCCGGGCCGGCATCCTGTACGGCTTCGTGGTGCTCGCGTTCGAGGCGGGCTCGCAGTTCATCCTGCACGCCGGGTT
>VBFO01000051.1 GCA_005881025.1 Chloroflexota bacterium
AATTCTTTCTTGGCCTGGTGAACCACGGGGTCTTGATGGCGCCGCGGGCGATGGGATCGCTCTCGACTCCGATGGAGGAGGCCGACCTCGAGCGATTCATCGACGCGGTCGATGCGGTCGTGGCGGAGCAGAAGGAGGGCTGGGAAGGTTAGGAGTCAGGCCTTTTGCACGCAAAGACACGAAATCCCGTCGAAATAGCGTGCGTTTGCATGCAGAAGGTGTTGTCTAGGCCAGGGTCGGGCGGCCGGAGCTGAAGCTGCGCACGAAGCGCGCGATCCGGCGCTGCATGGATCCCCACTCGCCACCTTCACGCCTGGCGTCTACCCGCCGCTCATAGCGCGGAGCATTGGACTCCGCGCACAAGCTGCAGCCACACCCATGACCGGTGTCGGGGAGCCGACGGCCCAGCTTGTCGAACCTTGCATGCGCCACTACTAGTGCTTCTTCTTCTTGCGCGGAGAGCCGCCGCTGAAAGACCCCGAGTAGGTCGCGGGCTGATAGCGGGGCACCGTGCCCGGGAGGTACCAGTAGCCCCACTTGCTGATGAGGCCGGCCGGCACGTTGTACCAGATGTCACCACCCAGGACTGGAAGCGCGCGCGACAGGAACGAGTGCCACGCCGGAACCGCGACGTAGAAGCTGTCCGAGTTCTGGGTCATCTTGATCCGCCAGTCGGGGTTGCCCATCCAGACTGCAACAGCGATGCGCGGCGTGAATCCGAGCGTCCAGGCGTCCGCAAACTGGTCAGAGGTTCCGGTCTTGACCGCCACGTGGTAGCCGCGGATCACCAGCGGAGTGCCCATCCCGAAGATCAATGCGTGGTTGCGGTCGTTGGACATGATGGCGGCCATGATGTAGGCGACCTTCGGGTCGATCACCTGCTTGGATGAATCCTTGTGAGTGAAGATCGTCTTGCCGGCCTGGTCGACGACCTTCGTGTAAGCGAAAGGCTGGTGCAGGACGCCATTCGCGGCCAGCACCGAGGCACCGGTGGCCATCTGAAGCGGAGTCTCGCCGTAGCCGCCGAGGGTCAGCGATGGCCCGTACGAGTTGAGAGGGTCGTTGCTGGTCTCGGATCCGTCGGCATGCAGCGTCCACGGAGGCGCGCCCATGTTCCTTGCCATGTTGACCACGTTCTGGACGCCCACCCCGAGCTCCACCTTCACGGCCGGGATGTTCAGTGAGTTGCCCATGCACTGCTGCAGCTGCAGCGTTCCGTGGTAAAGCCCGTCATAGTTCTTCGGCCTCCACCACGTGTTGCCGTCGAGGTAGCTGATCGGTGTGTCCGCGATCGGAGTGGTCATGGTGAACCTTCCGCTCGCGATCGCCGTCGTGTACGTGTAGATCTTCATCGACGACCCCGGGTTGCGCGGCGGCCACACCGCCAGGTTGTACTGGCCGCCGTTGGCGCCAGGGTTGGCTGACGAGACCATCGTGATGATCGCGCCCGAGGTCGGATCGATCGCCACCAGCGCGCCCTGCTGTACGCGCCGGAATGAGATGGCCCTCTGCGTGCCGGTGATCGCGTCCTGCCCGATCTGCTGCAGCTTCATGTTGAGCGTGGTGTAGACCTTCAGCCCGCCGCCATAGGTCTTGTCTTTGCCGAACTGCTTGATGAGCAGGCCGGTCACATAGTTGACAAAGCCCGGCGCCACCACCTTGTTGATCGGAAGGAACATGTGATTCGGAGGGCTGACGTCCTCCTGGTACGCCTGGTCCGCCTGCGCCTGGGTCACCTTCCCGTCACGCACCATCGCGTTCAGGACTTCCTTCTGGCGCAGCTTGGCGTTGGCCCAGTCCTTGAGGGGGCTGTAATACGTCGGCCCGCGAACCAGCCCGGCCAGCATCGCCGCCTGGGCGAGGTCAAGGTCGGCGGTCTTCTTATGGAAGTAGATCTGCGACGCCGCCGCAGTGCCTGTCGCGCTGTTGCCGAACGAGACGTTGTTGAGGTACATCTCGAGGATCTGCTGCTTCGAGAAGCGCTGCTCGATCTCGAAGGAGAGCAGCGCCTCTCTGACCTTGCGCTCTATGGTCAGCTCGCTGCCGACCAGCCTGATCTTCACCAGCTGCTGCGTGATGGTCGAGGCGCCCTGGACCGTGTCGTGCGCCTTCCAGTTCACGATCGCCGCCCGCGCGATGCCGGCGGGATCCACTCCCGGCTCCTGGTAGAAGTTGCGGTCCTCGATCGAGATCACCGCTTCGGGAAGCAGGGTCCCCATCGCAGACAGCTGCTCGTTGTAGTGCTGGTAACCGGGTGGATGCAGGTCCGCAAGGACCGTCGTCCCGTCGGCCGCCAGCAGGATCGTGTCGGTAGGCACCGGGTCCGTGACCCCGCTGGCATCGGGTAGCTGGGCCGCGTAGGCGATGTAGGAAGGCGACGCGATGATGAGGCTGGGCACGGCGATCACGGCCAGCACGATCATCCGCAGCAGCCAGCCGGCAGGACGGGAAACCCGCCCCCTGCTCACCTTCCGCGGAGCCGTCGCGCGCCGGCGCGACCCGTTTGGCCTACGAGGCCAGTCGGTGCCGCCTATCCCGCTCGCTGCCATCTTCGTCAATCCCCCCATCGGTGTACGGCGACATCGCGCTGATGCCGCCGAGCCAGTCGATCTGTGGCGCGGAACCAACCTCGTCGAGCGCACGACGTGCGTGATCGGTCAACGAAGAGGCGCGACGGCTCAATACGTCGACATCTATCACCCGGCTGAGCCGCCGCGGTTCCGCGGCTACGCGCTCCGCCAGGGCGGGCAGGCCGCCCTCCGCAACGCGCCGCCTCGCGCCCTCAGCGCCGGCGGCCGCTTGACGCAGCTTCCGGGCCGCCGACGGCAAGACCACATCTCCGGTCCAGATCAGCATGAAGGTCATCCATGTCATCGCTGCAGCGGCAGCGACCGGAGCCCAGACCCGGAACCTGCGGTTGAGCTCGTCCGGTGCTGACACCGCCGCCCGCGCAGGCTGAGGCCGGCCCGGACGCGGCAGCTCCATCCAGTCGCGGAGCCGGATCCGAGGCTGCCAGCCGGCGCCCTGGCGGCGTGTCGAGAGCAGAACGAGCACGAGCAGGTCCACACCGAATAGAAGGACTACCCAGTCGGCGATGATGAAGCGCCGCTCGAAGATCCACTGCATCGCGCCCTGGCCTGCGAGACCGGCGAGGGTCCCGACCGTCTGTGAGGCGCCCCATACGGCCGCGGCGGTAAGGGCACGCGCGTGGGCCTCGTGCGTTCCGGTAACACCCAGGATGCAGACCCAGATCAGCCCGCCCCAGGCGAGCAGCTCGACCGACCGCGGCGTGTGCCGGCGGAAGGTGAGGAGTGCCACGATCAGCGCAAAGAGCGCGATCAGGAACTCCGAAACCAGGGCGTCGCCCATCACTTCGCTCCCATCAACAGGACAACGCGCCCCGAGTGGGGAGTATTGAGCAGCAAATCAGGCACGAACGGCTAGGTGCAAGTGCCTCGTTGAGGCGTTACCAGATTGGCGAGGACGCTGCCCCGCTCAGCGTCCGAGCCACCTTTTCCAGACCAATGACAATTCTCCTGGCCATACTCGCGCTGACTCTGGCGCTGGCCTGGAGGGCAAGGGTCCTTCAGCGCTGGTGGAACCCCGCCGAGGCGGACGGGCGCGATGAGAACGGGCTGGTGGATGCCTGCACGAGGGCGTCGCTGCTGGTGCTGATGTCTCTCATCGGCCTCTTTGCCCTCGGGGTGATGTAC
The DNA here is from genome assembly GCA_005881025.1 of Chloroflexota bacterium. Classification (GTDB taxonomy): domain Bacteria; phylum Chloroflexota; class Dormibacteria; order Dormibacterales; family Dormibacteraceae; genus CF-54. Next base: position 3,714 of record VBFO01000051.1, read on the forward strand.
GGCAACGTGCTCGGGGCAAGCAGCTCAACTCCCTGACGGGTAGGGATCCGGGGCTGAAACGTTGAATCCTTAGTAGCGCGCGCCAGCGGATTGCATGGGGCCAAGCGCAAGTCCGCGAGGTGAAGCCGCACGTGATCGGACCCGCTGACATTCCAAGAGTGGCCGAGCACCCGGCTCGCAGGCCGCCGGCACCCAAGGATTTCGCCAGATGAGACAAGTCACATACACCGTCCGCCATCTGGACATCGGGGGATGGCTGGCGACTGTCCAGGAGGAGGGCGACCAGCCTCGTCCCCTGGCGGTGAGCAGGGGATCTGAGCTTCCTGCCGCCGCCGAGATGATCGTGATGATCTTCATCGACGTGCGGACTCGGGAACGCCAGCGCCATGAGGGCTCCACGGCGAAGCGGCAAGCTGTTTCGGGCGGTTTGATCCCGGCGCTCAGCCGTGACTTCGCCAGCGAGCAGCTGCGCGATGTCCAGCGGGGCCACGCAGTCACCTTCACCGACGACTTCATCGCGCGGTGGTTCACCCGCAGCCAGCAGCGGGCCGACAAGGCCCTCGACAGGCGCCAAAGGGGGCGCCGTTCCGGACACTTGACAAAGGTTCAACCTAATTAACCCGGCCGCGGCTGGGAGGTTGTCGGTCAGTCAGTAAGTTTCCTCCGGATCAATCTGTGCGCGCCTTGGGGGGCGAGCACCCGGAGGAAGGCGTCAGGTGTCTACATCTCGTTTGTTCTCCCGCGGCCACAAGGCGCGGTCGCTGGGAGTGGTCCTGCTGGCGGTCATATCTGTCGCGACCCAGATGGTCGCCCTCGCGGCTCTGAGCGTCGCCGCACCTACCACAGAGTCCAACCCCGTCCAGGCCACCATGGCCTCCGCCCTGCTGAGCGGCATCGGCTGTGGTGGTGTAGCGGGCGGGAGCTCGCTCCCAGGTTGCCAGGCGACCGCAACCGAAAACCTCGCGGGAGCGCAGCTGATCGAGCACGTCGAGCTGCCGCGCGGCGGCAGCCAGTGCCCTGACTCCGGCGCCGGGGCAGCTTGCGGGAGCCCCCGCCTGGCGGTTCCGGATCCGGGAGTTGCATCTGTGCCCGCCGGTCACCAGCAGTGCCCGCTGGTGGGCGGCGCGGGGCCCAACCTGCTCGGGTCATGCGACCCGGAGCAGCCCAGCGCGGCGACCGATCCGTCAGTCGCCACCACCCCATCGGCGTATGAGGTCGATCTGTCTGCGAGCGCGACCACGCTGGCGACAGGCAACGCCACCGTCCTGCAGGCCACAACGACCCTCACATCCGGCTCGTCCCCGTTTGCGATCGAGATCTTCGACCTGACCACCAGCACGCTGGTTGGAGGCTGCATGCAGGCAAGTAACTGCAAGGTCGCTTACACGGCGGCCGCAGGCGTGCATGCGTTTGCGGCGTACATCACCGCTCCGACCGAGTCGGTGCCCGATGGAGCGACGAAGTCGAACCAGGTCATGGTGCGGTGGCTGGGCATCAGCCTCGCCGTGGGTGACCCGGCGGCTGTCGGTCCGGGCAAGCCAATCAACTTCATTGCGACGGCGACCGAGGACGTGGGCGCGATCGGCTACATGATCGAGATCTACGACCTCACCGCTGGAGCGCGGGTCACGTACTGCACGCACGGCACGACGTGCGCCACCGCCCTGACCGTGCCCGAGGCAAGCACGCACACGGTGGTGGCAGCCTTGACCAGCATCGCGAGGGCTGCCCGCCCAACCTCGAAGGCGATCCACATGGACTCCAACCACGTGACCGGGACGTGGTTGTCAGTCTCGCTGGAGGCCAACCAGACCCAGCAGTCATCGGCCGCCTACATAAGGCTCACCGCAACCGCGAGCGCTGATCTGTCGACGACGAAGTGGAGCCTTGCGATCTACGACGATCGCGGAATCCTGATGGGAAGTGCGTGCACCTCGGTATCCATCTGCACAGTGACCGTTCCGGCTGCCTCGGAGGACAATCACGCCTTCTATGCAGTCATTCAGTCGGTGCCGGCTGTCGCGTCCACATCACCACTGGTTCGGGGCATCATCCAGAAGGCTCCCAAGCAGGCGAGCGCCGACATCCAGGCCCGCTCAGGGCCCGTCAAACCGAAGCTGCTGCTGTGGGGCGTCGACTCCTGCAAGTCCTTCACGCAAGACCCGGCCGGCGCGAGCGGTCTGTATCCCCAGGTCGTCTCCGCGTACCACGGCGCGCCCGACTTCTGGGGCCGGTATCTCACCAACACCTACTACTGCCCCGCGCTGAGCGCGGCGGAGATCGCGGCCGCACAGACGCACCACATGGGCATCCTGCCGATCTACAACGACTACGACTGCTCTGCGGTCAGGGGCTACCAGACTGCAGGCGGGTATGCCGCCGCCGCCGCCGCCGCCGCCGCCGCCGATGGGATCCCTCAGGGCAGGGGCATCGCCATCGACATCGAGCCCGGTGGTGAAGCCTGCCCCGGCGCCGACGGCGTCGACCCGCTGTTCGTGCAGGGCTGGCACGACGGGATCACACAGCGCGGCTATGTGCCCATCTTCTATGCGAACTCGACTGCCTACCTCGCCTTCGCACAGGCTTACTGTGCCGCGGTCGGTGCGCACCCGGAGATCGCAACCGATTCCTACCTGTGGTCGTTCGAGCCCTCGCTGCTCGGTGCGTACTCCAAGCCGACGGCTCCGCGGTTCGCCCCCAACATAATCGGCTGCTCGGCACAGCACGCGGCGTGGCAGTACGAGCTAAGCAGCGGCTCGAACCCGGACGTCGACCAGGATGAGGCGCTCTCGAGTCTGCCCCTCTGGTTCCCCTGATACCCCGGTAGCGCCTCTCTTTAGAACGTTTTACCTGTAGGTGCCACAGGGCCCTGCTTGGCCTGCATCGGGCACCAGGGAGTGTGAGATGGACCGAAGGGAAAGAGACAACGTCCGCGAGGAACCCGACGTTCCGCGCGGAGCTGGCGGGCCCTACCGCGATCGCTGGATGCGGGAAGACCCTGATTACGTAGAGGAGCCGCGGGCCGCGGAGACCGAGGTCGTAAGCAGCTTTTCGCCCGCCCGCCGCGCGTTCGAGATGATCTACCTCGTCTTCGCGGTCATCGACGTTCTGATCCTGATTCGGATCCTGCTCAAGGTGCTGGGCGCGAACATCGGGGTCCCGTTCACCCGGTTCATCTATGCGGCCACCGATCCCCTGCTGACGCCTTTTCGGGATCTCCTGCCCACCGTGGTCAGCGGCAAGTCGATCTTCGAGATGTCCGCCGTGGTGGCGTTCATCGTCTATGCGCTGCTCGGTTACGTGCTCGCCCGCCTGGTCGCGATCATGTTCATGCGCAACGTGATGGTGTCGCAGAGCAGCCGGAGTCGAGGTTACAGGCCAAGGGTCGAATAGCCCCCCGGCCTCGAGCCGGGTTCCCTCTCATGAATTCGTGCGCTCTGCCCACTCGGCGACGATGGTCAGGAAGCGGCTGACCTCCTGAGGATCCGACACCACGAGATCACACGACGCGAACAGGTCGGGTGCGGCCTCCGATGATGCCACGCCGATCGTGAGGTGAGGCAGGCGCAAGGACGCGACCAGCTCGAACATCGGCCGATCGTTCTCGTCGTCGCCGATGCAGATGATTCCCAACGGCCGCCGCATCTCGATCATCGCCTCGAGCATGTCGCCCTTGGGGTGATCGCGCGGAATCACCTCGATCACGCGCCTGCCCGGCTGCATGTGCAGACCGGTCTCCTCGCTGACTGGCCGGAGCACGTCCATCAGCTCCTCACGGCCGGCGGTGGAGTTGCGGTGATGGATCGCCGTGGCACCGGACTTCATCTCGAGCCAGACGCCAGGAAAGCGGTGCAGAATCCGCCCCGCCTCGAGGTTGAATTGATCGAGCCGGCCGCGCTCGTCGGCGGTGACCAGGCCCAGGCCGGAATCGCCGATGAGGTCGACCCCCCTCACCGGAACCCTGCGCTCGAGGTCCTCGGTCGACCTGCTGCTGACCACCGCGACCCGCCTCAGGCTTCCTGCCAGGCGCGTCAGCGCGTCTCGCGAGGCGGGGAGGATGGTGGACTGGGAAGGATCGGACACGATCTCGGAGAGCGTGCCGTCGAAGTCCGTCACCAGCATCACGTCTCGCGGCCTCAGGCCCGCCAGCGGTGACAGTCGCCAGGCCTCCTGCGTGATGGTTGGCTGTGCCTGGGGCTGTATCGACATCACCTCAAACATAGGACGGCGCGCGAACCGACGGATTACGAGGTCATCCTCGCCCGCATTCCGGGTGTCGCGACGAGCTCGCGGATGTCCTGCACCTGCCGGCTGATCCAGCGGGCGATATCGTTGGTGCGGACCACGTCTCTTGCCCCTTCGTTGCGGCGGCGCCGCTCATCTGCGCTCATCATCAAGCCCCGGTACACCGCGTCAGCCGTCGCCTCGATGTCGAATGGATTTACGGACAGCACGTGGGGATGCAGCTCCTCGTGCGCGCCTGCATTCTCTGAGAGGACTATCACGCCGCTGTTGCGATTGACCAGCGCCCCTTCCTTGGAGATCAGGTTGAGCCCGTCGTAGACCGGATTGACCAGCAGGACGTCGAAGTTCCGAAGCGCTGCCATCGCCTTGCGCACGCTCTCACCGAATTCCAGCCGGATCGGCGACCAGCCGTTGCCTCCGTACTTGCGGTTGATGCGGTGGGCGGTGGTCCTCACCATGCGCAGGTAGTCGCGGTAGGCCTCGACATCCTGGCGCGACGGTTGCAGGAACGCCCAGAACTGAACCTTGCGCGCGAGCTCTGGGTGATACTCGAGGAGCTTCTCGTAAGCGAGAAATCCGCGCACGATGTTCTTCGAAGGATCGGTGCGGTCGATCCTGACGATCAGATGCTCGGGCCGCCAGTCGCGGAGCTTGCGCTCTTCGACGAGCACGCTGTGCGAGAAGGAGAGGCGCGTCGTGGCTGCGACCTCGATCGAGATCGGATAGTGGCGCGCGTATACGACCCTGCCATCTATGAGCACCGCGCGCTCCTTGTCGTCGACGGCGAGGCCGAGGTTCTCATCGCAGGTCATCAGGAAGTTGCGGACGTCGAGGCTCGACTGAAACCCGATGATGTCGCACCCGAGCAGCCCTTCGAGGATCGCGTCGCGCATGGAGCGTGGAAGCACCTTCCAGTACTGGGGGGTCGGCCACGGGATGTGCACGAAATGCGTGATCACCGCACCCGGGAGCTCGCGGCGAACCAGCTTGCCGACCATGTAGAGCTGGTAGTCATGGATGAGGACGAGCGGCCTTTCCGGCAGCTGGTGGCCGACCTCGACCACCCGGCGCGCGACCTGGCGATTGACCTCGACATACCCGTCTGTCCATGCGCTGTGCACGCGGCTGTCGACCACTGGTTCCTGGGCCAGGTTCCACAGGTAATGCTGGATGAACCACAGCACCGGGTTCGCGATGACTGAGTAGTAGTCGTGGTACTGCTCGGGGGTCGGCATGACGTAGTGGAGCTTGGTCGTGGACCGGCCGAGCGGCGCGACGATGGTCGACCCCTGCTCCTCGACCATGTGGCGCTCGGCATCTGTGCGCGCGCATGCCACCCAGTCAGCTGCGGTGACCTCGGCCAATGTCAGCAGCGCGGTGACGACGCCGCCGGCGCCACGCGCGAACCCGCCCTCAGGCCGAGGCTCGTGAGGCGCTCGGTTGCTGACCACGATCGCAGAGCTGTGCGGCAGGGTGCGTGAGACGTAGTTCCGCATCGACGACCCGGGCCGCCGGCGCTCGACACTCTGCAGGAACGGGCTATCGGCCATGCCTCAACCTCAGGTTGGTGTGGGTGAGGGTGATGGGCTCAAGATCGGCGTCGGGCTCGGCAGGCCCGATGGGAGGACCGACGGGCTCTCGCTCGGCGATGGCGAGGGGCTTGGGCTGGGCGAGGGGCTTGGACACATGCGCTCGGTCCCGGTCAGGAAGATCTCGCTGCCCCCGCAGCCGTGCACGATCCCGGACGGCTGTGAATACCAGCCGCTCATGGTGGCGGGCAGATTGTTGATGAAATGTGCCATTAGCGTCGAGCCCACGTGCTCGCCGAAGGCGAGGATGGTCCCGCCACCGCCGTTGGGTGCGGTGTTACCGACCCAGGTCCCGACGACGATGTTGGCGTTGTAGGCCATGATCCATGAGTCCGGGATCTGTCCGTGGCCGTTGTCACTGGTCCCGGTCTTGCTCGCCATCTGCCGGTTCCACCCAAAGCCCCATTGGTTCTGGTAGTTCTTGAGCACGTCGGTGATCAGATAGGCCTGCGCGGGCGTGAGGATGTTCCGGTTGTTCATCGACGAGCGCTGGTAGACCGGGTTGTTGTGGCTGTCGTCCACACGGGTGATCTCGTTGAGGTCCACCCGCTGGCCCTGATTGGCAAAGACCTCATAACCCTGAACGTGCTCGAGCAGCGTCACGTCGCTGCCGCCGATGGCGGTGGAGAGGCCAGGGTCGAGGTGGCTGTTGATGCCCATCTCGTGGGCGAGGTTGATCACGTTGTCCATACCTTCCATCTGGCCGACCTCGACCGCCGGAATGTTGCGCGAGAACAGGAGAGCCTTACGAGCCGGGATCGGGCCAAAGCTGCGATTGTCGAAGTCGTGCGGCGTGTAGCCGTTGAAGTTTGTGTCCTTGTCGTTGAGGATCGTGGCCAGCGTGATCTTGTGATCGCGCAGCGCCGCCTCATACACGTATGGCTTGAACGACGACCCCGGCTGGCGCTCGGCGGTGACCACGTCGTACTGCCCGCCGATGGTGTCGTTGTTGAAGTCGGCGGAGCCGACCCAGGCAAGGATCTCGCCGTTCTTGGGATCCGCGGCCAGGAGCGCAGCGTTGTTGATGTAGGCCCAGTGCAGGTCGCGAACGCCCTGCTTGACTGCCCGGTCGGCGATGGCCTGGAGACCCAGGTCGAGGGTCGTATGCACGACCAGCCCGCCCTGCTGGATCGCTGCAGAGCCGAACAGCTTCTCCAGCTGCGTCAGCACGTAGTCGACAAAATGCGGGGCCTTGCTCTGGCGGGCGCTGGCCTGGATGTGCATCTCCTTCTTCACGTCCTCGGCCACTGCCGTATCTGCCTGCTGCCGCGTGAGCGCTCCTGTGGACACCATTCCATCGAGCACGTACTGCTCGCGCTGCTTGGTCAGGTCGAAATGCAGCACCGGGTCGTAGGCCGTGGGCGCCTGGATGAGGCCGGCGAGGAACGCGGCCTGCGCCGGGGTGAGGTCCTTGGCCTCTTTGTTGAAGTAAGTGCGGGCGGCAGCCCCCAGACCGTACGCGCCGTGCCCGAAATAGACGCGGTTCAAATACATCGTGAGGATCTGATCCTTCGAAAAGCGCTGCTCGAGAGCGATCGCGAGGACCATCTCGTGAACCTTCCTGGGCACCGACTTCTCCGGCGTGAGGAGCTGGATCTTCACCAGCTGCTGGGTGATCGTGCTCCCGCCCTCGTTCAACCCCCGGTTCGTGACGTCGACCCACAGCGCGCGGAGAGTTGACGGCAGGTCGATCGCGCCGTGGTGGTAGAAGTTGCGATCCTCGGCCGCGAGCACGGCCGACGGGCCATAGCTGCCCATCTGCGCCAGGGTGAGGTTGACGTGATAGTGGCCCGCGGGGCTCCAGTCCTCGATCACCTGACCGTGGCGGTCGAGGAATACGATGTCACCGGCGGCGAGCACGTTGACGTTGGGGTCGGGCAGGTCCTTCAACGCCCAGGCCACGTAGAGCGTGGAAAGGCCGAAAAAGGCCGCGACCGCTATGGCGATCGCCACCCGATGCGACCAGAACCAGCCGGTCAGCCCGTGACTCCGCCACTTGCGGCGGGCTCTGGCACCGGCAGGGTTGAAAGACGACACCCTTCGTCACCCTCCTGAGGCGCCCAGGAATACGGAGGGGACGAGCCCCTGCCAACCGCGGCGCTACGGAGTTAGAACGCCGAGGGAAAGCCTGCTACTTGCAAGAAAAAGGGGCCACATTTGGCCCCTTTTACAATCCTTCCCGCCTTAGGAACTGACGCGTTAGGCGAATTCCACCGCTACGTACGCGTACCCGTTGGGCGCCACGGCCCATACGGTCGCGACGTACCTGTAGGGACCCATGATGTTCGCGTGGTGCTCGGGGCTCGCCATGAACATGCTGTTCAGCTGGCGATCGTTGATGCCGCCGCTCCAGTAGCCGACGTTTTCGCCGGCCTGGTTGCCGAGGCGGCAGTTGAGGTCTAGGTTCGGCCCGTTGGTGTGGTAGGGCGGGGTCCAGCCCTGGCGCGAAAGCCGGACCGCGTTGGCGGCTGCGACCGACGCGAGGCATGAGCTCCAGGAGAGGGGCCTGAGCCCCGCAGCGGCGCGGTCCTGGTTGATGAGCTGCTGCTGATACGAACCTATGACGATGGAGGAGGGCGTCGAGGACCGCGGCCGCGCCGGGGCGGCAGGCGGAGGCTGGGTCTTGGCCTTGGAGGCGGTCGGGATCGGCGAGGCGAGCCTGGGATGGAGGAGCGAGAGGGGCGATCCGCCGTCCGAAAGGACGACGGCTTCGACAGTGTTCGATGCCTTCAGCGGGGTGTTGGCCCGGGCGTGGATCGCGGAAACGGTGGCCGCGCCCACCGCGAGGACGACCATCGCACCGGCGAGCCAGGACAGCAGGTTGGGGCGCGTAACCGGGGCAGTCTGCGACGGAGGCGACGACAGCCCGGCTCAGGCGGAGTAAACAAGTGTAAATCGGCCTCCCAGCCCGGTTGTGGGCGGGGCGGTTAAGAGGGGAGGCGGGTGCGGAGGCGCTCCTGGGCCATGACCAGGAAGACCTCGGCCGCCTGCTGCCAGCCGCGGTGCTGGGCCCACATCATGGTCATCGCGCGGAGGGCGAGGATCAGCGCCTCGTAGATCTGGAAGCGGTCGACCGTCGCGTGAGGACGCAGCTCGAGGTAGCGGCGGATGAAGTCGTTACGCGTCGCCTCCGCGGCGACGGTGTCCTCCCAGCCGGTCGGCGCCGAGGGCACGACGTACGCGCAGAACTTGGCCAGGTCATAGCTTGTCTCGGCCATCGCGCAGTAGTCGAAGTCGATCAGCGTGTAGAGGCCGTCCTGGTGGATGAACTGGTCGTACTTGAGGTCCGCGTGGGTCGGCACGAGCTCCTCTTCGCCGGTGCGCTCGAGGCGATCCCGAAGGTGGACCAGCAGCTCGCTGAGGAGAAAGTGGGCCTTCGGGTTCACGTAGGCGAACTGCTCGGTCACGGCATCGAGACGGTCGAGCTCGGACTCGATGTGGATGCGCTCGTCAGGCTCCAGGCCTGACTCGTGGATCACGGCCACCGCCTCAGCAGCGGCGCGACCGACGCCCCGGAAGGCACGGCTCTGACGATCGCCCTTGACCGGCTCACCCGGCACCGCTGACTCGAGCAGGAGGCCGTACTCGCGGATGAACGCGATTGGCCTTGGAATCCGGAGCAGACCATCCGACTCCGAGGCCACCCGCCACAGGGTGTCGACGAGGCGGTGTGTGCGCAGCCCCCTCCCGCCCGGCTGGACCTTTCCGTAAACGGCTGACCGGGTTCCGTCCGACTCGTCGAGGTCATAGCGGAGGATTGCGCTGATCTCCGGCGTGTAGCGGACCCTCTCGACGTGCAGCCGGTTGACCTCCAGCCGGCGGCCGATGGTGCGGCCGCTGAGGCTCGTCAGCACTCGCCAGACGGTTTCGGCGTCGCAGGCAAACGGAAGGCCGGGCATCTCCAGGTCGAATGGAAAGAACCAATAGGCGTGTTGGGTCTCGTCGAAGATCCGCGGGTAGCCGATGCTGTTGATCGGGTCGCACGGATGACCGTGGCCTTCCCGGATCAGCTTGTCCCGCAGGTCTTCCCACGCATCCTGGTCGAAAGCCCCGCGGGCGACGAGGCGCAGGCGGCGCTCCTCCTCGTCCTTACTAATAACAACCTCGTAGATGACCCAGTAGGCCTGGGGTGGTTCCAGGCGGGAAGCGCGTCGCTTCACCTCGACCAGCTCCCAGCCAGTCCCGTCGAGGACCTGACCGGCGAACTCGGCCACAGCTTCGGTGCTGGTGGCCTCCTCCATGGTTAGTAGCGACACCGCAGGCGTTGTGCTCATAAAAGGGTTGCCTGAATAGGAACGCCGGAGCGGGCGTTCTGCGACATGCGAGGCCAAGCTGAGCCTGTCCGGAGCGGCGGCGACACAACAACCCTCCAAATCCTCTTACCCCTCCGGAGGTGATCGTTTTGGTTATATCGCTCGTCGAGTTCGTCACAAACGGATCCCTGTTGCTCAGACGCCTGGTGATCTGTTCGGCGGTGGTCATCGCCGGCGCTCTTCTCATGCTGGCGAGGTCGTCTCCGGCTCTCGCGGCCGACTCTCCCAAGTCGGACAGCAAGATGAGCTCTGCCACCGCCCAGCGCAACGACGCCCCGACCACGCAGCACGAGCAGGAGATCGGCGGCGACGGCGGCCATGGCGACGGCAAGGGAAACGACAAGAGTCACGACAGCAAGAGTCACGACAGCAAGAGTCACGACAGCAAGAGTCACGACAGCAAGGGCAGCAGCGACAGCAAGGGAAGCTCTAGCAGCAGCAGCTCAAGCAGCAGCTCAAGCAGCAGCTCAAGCAGCAGCTCGTCTTCTTCCTCTTCCTCTCACGACAGCGGCAAGTCGCAGAGCGGCGGCGGCAGCTCGTCCTCTTCTCACGACAGCGGCAAGTCGCACAGCAGCGGCGGCAGCTCGAGCAGCTCATCGTCTTCTCACGACAGCGGCAAGTCCAACGGCGGCGGCAAGGGCTCGGCCGGCTCGACGGCAGGGTCCAGCTCCTCCACGTCCGGACACCACAAGGAGTCCGGCGAGGGCAACTCAGACTCCAACGGAGACCTGCACAGCGGCGGCAACGGCGACGACCGCACCAAGGACAAGGGCGGACACGACCAGGACGCCGACTCGACAGGCAGCAGCGGCACCAGCACTGGCAACACCGCCAACAGCGCCAAGACTTCGAACAGCGGCGGCACCTCCGGTTCGGCTCAGTCCACCGGGACGAGCACCGGCAACACCGCCAACAGCGCCAAGACTTCGAACAGCGGCGGCGTGTCAGGCTCAACCCAGAGCAGCGGCACCAGCACCGGCAACACCGCCAACAGCGCCAAGTCGTCCAACAGCGGCGGCGTGTCGGGCTCAACCCAGAGCAGCGGCACCAGCACTGGCAACACGGCGAACAGCGCCAAGTCGTCCAACAGCGGCGGCACCTCCGGCTCGGCTCAGTCCACCGGGACGAGCACCGGCAACACCGCCAACAGCGCCAAGTCGTCCAACAGCGGCGGCACCTCCGGCTCGACTCAGTCCACTGGGCAGAGCACCGGCAACACCGCCAACAGCGCCAAGTCGTCCGGCAGCGCCGGCTCGACCCAGAGCGCGGGCAACAGCACCGGCAACACCGCCAACA
>VBFO01000158.1 GCA_005881025.1 Chloroflexota bacterium
ACTTGTTCTGATCGTTCGTGTAGTTGATCTGGAAGTAGTTGATCGACCAGCCGACCCACGGCTGGAAGCCGTACTTGGTCAGTGCGCCGCGCTCAGCCACGTCCTGGGTCGGGATGTAACCGTAATCGACTCCGCCTGAACGGACGACGTTGAACTCGGCGGTGTCGGTCGTGTACGGGACGAGGTCAAACTCGGCCAGCGTCGGCTTGACCGGACCCGAGTAGCTGGTGTTCGGAACGAACTTCACATTGCCGTCCGTGGTCATGTGCTTGAGCTTCCACGGGCCGTCCACGACCTGCCACAGCGGGTTGTTGTCATACGTGCCAACCGATTTCGACTGGCCGTCCAGGTATTTGTACACGGCCTTGGCGGAAGCCTCGCTCTGCATGTCGAAGTCGCCCACCGACCCCGAGTCCGAGGTCTTGTCCCAGACGTGTTGGGGCATCGGCGAGATCTGGCTCAGCTCGTTGTACGTGAAGAAGTAGGAGCCGTACTGCTTGTCGAGCGTGAGGATCACCGTTTGGGCGTCCGGATAGGAAGCGCCCACGACGTTGTCAGGGAAGCCGCCCGGAGCATAAGCAGCCCAGTGGTCCTTGTTGGCCTTGAGCATGTTGATCCAGAACTGCACATCGCGCGACGTGATCGGTTGCCCGTCCGACCACTTCCATGGCTTCATCTTGATCGTGACCATCTTGCCGTCGCTGCTGTACACCGGGTCCTCGGCAAGGCTGAGGCTCGAGTTCAGCTTCACCTGGCCGTTGTTGCCGAACCAGTACAGCGGCCGGTACATGAGGAACTGGAACTGGCTGAGGTTGGCCACGCTGAAGTAGCCGCCCGAGGTCAGCGGGAAGATGTAGTTGGGCTTGGTGTCCGGTTGCTCGGCAAAGGTGGCGGTCCCGCCAGTCAGTCTCGCGGGGTTTGAGCTGCCACCGCAAGAAACGGCGAGGAGCGCGGCGATCGAGAGGAGGGTTACGACGCGCAGTCCGGTACGCATCCTTTGTACCTCAAACAACCCTGCGGCCCTCTTCCCGTGACCCGGCCCAGAGCCGGAGTCCCGGGGCGAGAGTGCGCCGGCAGCAGGACTTACTCACACCCGGTTGTTGACTTGCTGAAAGCGCATTGTCTGGTCGGGTACGCAGGGTGTCAAGTCAGGTATACGGCCCCGACTCGGGTCCAGAGGGGGATCCCGATCCCCAGAAGCACCTCACCAACGTGGCCAGGAGATCGGGGTCCCGCGGGGGGATCCTGATCCTCCGCGACTTTTGGCAAATGCCAGCGTGGCGGCCAGGCCGGATTTACTCCGGCCGACACCCAAGCGCGGAGAATCCAAACGCCTCCCAACGTTGCCTGGAGAGGGGGGTCCCGCGGGGGGATCCTGATCCCCCCGCGCTTACCTACGCATAGTGGCAGGCGGCGATCCGATCCTTGCCCACAGGCCTGAGCAGCGGCTCCTCCGCCGCGCAGCGCTCGGTTGCGATGGGGCAGCGGGTGCGGAACCGGCACCCTGACGGCGGGTTGATCGGGCTCGGGATGTCGCCCTTCAGCACCACCCGCTCTCGGTGCATGTCCGGGTCGGGCACCGGAACCGCCGAGATCAAGGCTTTGGTGTATGGGTGCTTGGGGTCGCGGCACAGCTCTTCGGCCGGCCCCACCTCGACGATCTTGCCCAGGTACATCACCGCGATCCGGTCGCTGACCTGCTCGACCACCGCCATGTTGTGCGCGACGAAGAGGTAGGTCAGGTTGAAGTCACGCTGCAGGTCGCTCAACAGATTGAGGATCTGCGATTGGATCGAGACGTCCAGCGCTGATACCGGCTCGTCCGCGATCACCATCTTCGGCGTCAGGGCCAGCGCGCGGGCGATGCCGATGCGCTGCCGCTGCCCACCACTGAACTCGTGCGGGAACCGGCCTCGGTGCTGGCCTCGCAGGCCGACGATCTCGAGCAGTCGGTTCACAGCGGCCTCGCGCTCCTGCGGCGACCCCACTCCGTGCACGACCAGGCCTTCGGCGATGATCTCGCCGACCGACATGCGGGGGTTGAGCGATCCGTATGGGTCCTGGAAGATGATCTGCACGTCGCGTCGCAGACGCTTCATCTCGCCGGGAGAGGCCTTGAAGACACTCTTGCCGTCGAGGATCACCTCACCGCTCGTGGGCGGGATCAAGCGCAGGATGGTGCGCGCGACAGTCGATTTCCCAGACCCAGACTCGCCGACCAGGCCCAGCGTCTCGCCACGCGCCACCTCGAAGCTCACGCCGTCGACCGCCTTGACCCACGCCACCGGCAGCTGGAGCAGGCCGCCCTTGATCGGAAAATGCTTGATGAGGTTGCGGACCTCGAGCAGCGGCGCGTCCGTTGTCGCGGCCGCCGCTGCGAGCTGAGCCGACTGGGAGCTCACTTGACGGTGGCCGGGTCGAGGTCCTTCAGCTTCTGGACCTCGGGATACAGGAAGCAGGCGGCCTGGTGCGCGTGGTCGACCGTCGCCAGCGACGGGACCCAGCGGTCGCACGGTTCGAAACGTCGCGGGCAGCGAGGGTGGAAGGAGCAGCCCGGCGGGATGGTCAGCGGGTTGGGCACGTTGCCGCGGATCACGTTCAAGCGATCCTGCTTGTGGTAGAGGCGCGGTATCGACTGCAAGAGGCCGACCGTGTACGGATGCTTGGGGCTGCGGTAGAGGTCAGCCGTCTTGGCATACTCGACGATCCGTCCGCCGTACATCACGGCCACCTCATCGCACATCTCCGCGACCACGCCAAGGTCGTGGGTGATCAGCAGGATCGCTGCCCCGGTCCTGGCCTTCAGGTCTCGCATGAGGCTAAGGATCTGGGCCTGGATGGTGACGTCCAGCGCGGTCGTGGGCTCGTCGGCGATCAGCAGGTCCGGATCGCACGCGAGCGCCATGGCGATCATCACGCGCTGACGCATGCCGCCAGACATCTGGTGCGGGTACTCGCGAGCGCGACGCTTGGAGTCCGCGATGCCGACCATCTCGAGCAGCGACACCGCCCGCTTGCGTGCGTTGGCAGAGTCGGCGATCTCATGGGTCTCGACGGCCTCTGCGATCTGGTCGCCGACACTGAAGACTGGGTTGAGGGCTGTCATCGGCTCCTGGAAGATCATCGAGATGTCGTTCCCGCGCACCTGCTGCATCTGCTGCTCTGAAAGCTTGAGCAGGTCCTTGCCCCGGAACTTGATCTCACCTTTGGCCACCCTCGCGTTTTGCTCGAGCAGCCGCATGACCGTCAGAGCGCTCACGCTTTTGCCGCAGCCGGACTCGCCCACCAGGCCGACCGTCGTGCCGGCCGGGATGGTCAGGTTCAGCCCGCGGACCGCGCGCACAGTGCCGCCGTGCACGCGGAACTGGACGTGCAGGTCTTTCACCTCGAGGATAGTGCCGCTCTTTTGAGTTGTGTCCCCCGATTGCACGGGGGTGGCGGCTTGCGTCACTGAGGGGATATCACCTCTGGCGCGGATCCAGGGCGTCGCGGATTCCGTCACCGACAAGGTTGATGCACAGAGCTGTCGTCACCAGGGCGAGGGCCGGGAACGCCACCAGGTAGGCCTGGTTGCGCAGCAGCGCCTCTTCGTAGCCGCTCAGCAGGTTGCCCCAGCTGGGCTCGGGCGGCGGAATGCTGTAGCCGAGGAAGCCGAGCGCGGCCTCCAGCAGGATGATGCCGCTTACGCCTAGTGTGGCCGACACGATGATCGGCGCCAGGGAGTTCGGAATGATGTGACGGAAGATGATCCGGAAGTCCGACGCGCCGAGCGCGCGGGCTGCCTGCACGAACTCGGATTCGCGCAGCACCAGGAAC
>VBFO01000052.1 GCA_005881025.1 Chloroflexota bacterium
TGCGTGCCGTCGCGTGACGGGTCGGCCTTGACCGAGGGTAGCGAGATGACTGTGAAGTCGGGCTCGAAGCTCAGCAGCTCGTCGGCATTCGGCCGGATGAACAGGTTGCGGGCGAACAGGCTGTGCCACGCCAGCTCGGAGATCACCCGCACACGCAGCCGGAAGCGCGGGTCCGCGCACGCGAAAACGTCCTGTGTGTAGACCTCGTGTGTGTCGATGTATTCCTGCATCCGCCGAAGCAAACCGTCGAACCTGTCGGTGGCGATCGGCTGATTCCCGGCATGCCACCAGATCGCGTCCTGGCTGGTCGGTTCCCTGACGAAGAACTTGTCCTTCGGGGAGCGCCCGGTGTGCTTGCCGGTCTCAGCCGTGAGGGCGCCGGTCGAGACCACTGCGGCTTCGTTCCGGCGGACGGCATGCACGTAAAGGGCCGCCGGGCTCAGGTTGCGCCGCTCCACCGCGACCTTGTCGATGATTGCCATCAGTTGCTCAGGATAGGGAACCGCCCGTGGGCCGGGCCTACGCGATTCGGGAGCGGCGCGAGCTTGCCCGGCGCCGCTGCTTTCCGGTCACGTAGTCGATCAGGATGTACTCACCCAGGCGCTCCGGGGAGACGAAGAACGCGCGTCCCTTGTTGATCCGCGTCATCTGATTGATGAACTCGGTCAGATACGGTCCGCGCTCGAGCATGAACGTGTTGATCACGATCCTGTCGCGAGTGCACCTGCGCACTTCCCGCAGCGTCTGTTGAATCGTCTTGTAGGTCGGCGGATACGCGAAATAGGCGCGCCCGTTGTCCTCGAGATGAGCCGTCGGCTCGCCGTCCGTGATCATGATGATCTGACGGTTACCCCGATGCTTGGCCAGCAATGAGCGCGCGAGCTGAAAGCCATGCTGCATGTTCGTGCCGTACACGTAGTCGTTCAACGCCAGCTGCGGAAGCGTCTGTGGCTTGAGCTCGACTGCGTAGTTCGAGAAGCCGACGACGTACAGCGAGTCGCGCGGGTACTGACTGCGGATCAGGGAGTCGAGCGCGATCGCGACCTTCTTGGCGGCCAGGAAGCAGCCGCGCAGGAACATCGAGCGGCTCATGTCGATCATCAACACGGTCGATGCCTGCGTCACATGCTCGGTGCGGTGCACGACGAAGTCCTTACCGGTCATGTGCACGGGCACCTGCGGACCTTCGCGGACAAGTGCGTTGAACAGCGTCTCCTTCAGGTCCATCAGGAACGGGTCGCCGTATTCGTAGTCCTTGAGCTCTTCGGAAGCGTCGTTACCGATGCCGCCGCGGAACAGCTGGTGCTGCCCCATGCGGGTCTTCTTCAGCTGGTCGAAGATGTCGCGCAGCGCCGACTGCCCGATTCGCCTCATGCCTCGCGGCGTCAGCTCCATCCGCCTGCCTTTTCGCTCGACGTAGCCCGCTTTCTCGAGCACCTCGGTCACCCGGCGCAGCTGGTCGAGCGACTGCCGGGCATCGTCGCCCAGGAGCTCCTGCGCCAGCGACCGATCGACGTCGTCGGGCCGGAAGCTTCCGCGCTCCAGTTGAGCCTCGAGCCGATCCATCTGCTGCAGTCGCTCCATGAGCCCCATCGCCTCGCCCATGCTCAGTGGGTCGTCGCCGAAGAACGGGTAGCGCTCGCTCAGCTCCGAGGGCGGCATCATCGCCTGCATGAAACCTGACAGCCGCGCCAGCTCGAGGCGCAGCGAGTCGTCCTGCAGCAGCGCGTCCATCATCTGACGCAGCTCTTCGCGGGCCTCGGGGCTGAGGCTCTGCAGCAGTGACTGCATCTGCGCCATCTGCCGCTGGAGATGCTCGAGCAGCTCGTCCAGGCTGTTGATTCCGGACGGAAACATGTCGCCGTACTTCTCCATGAACCCGTTGAAGTCCGGGGTCCGACCCTCCATCCGGTCTTCCAGCATCTTGTTCAGCGAGCGGACCATGTCGCGGACGCGCGACAGGTCCTGCCCCTGCATCTGCTGGATGGATCCTTTGAGCCCCTGGAACATCTGGTCGAGCATCTGCTTTTGCAGCTTCTGCATCAGCTCTTCGAACTTCTGGCGCGCCGCATCGTCGACGAACTCGTAATCGCGCAGCGCTTTCACGCGTCCGCCGAGGTCCTCGGGCATGCTGTCCAGCTGGTCCTGGCGCTGCCGGGCGATCCGGTCCAGCAGCTTGCGCGCCTCAGGGGTCTGAGCCTCCTGCAACCGGCGGTCGATGCCCGTGCGCTCGGTGTCGATGATGTCCTGGACCTGCTGTCGCAGCTGCTCGACGGTGGAGTCGAGGTTGTAGCGGCCGAGCTCCTGCTCGCGCGCCTCACGCAGTTGTTTGAGCAGCTGCTCCAGGCCCTGCATGTTCGGCGACCCCCAGCGCAGCAGCCTCTGCAGCGCCGCGTTGAGATCGCCGTAGTTCATCAGGTCGTCCGAGAGAGCATCCAGGACGTCGCCGGCGTCGAGGTCTTCCACGCGCTGGGAACCGTCCCAACGCGAGTACCGAAACTTCACGCTCCCAAGCTAGCAGGCCGCCAGCCGCCCAACTGCTTCTCGATCCACGCGGCTGCGGCCAGCGCCGTGTAGTCTCGCCAGTTTCGCGCCACGACCTGAACGCCGATCGGCAGACCCTCGGGCGACGTGCCCGCCCGCACGACCACCGCGGGGTTGCCACCAAGGCTGTAGGGGACTGTGTAGCTGTACTGGTCGTCGAGCGGGATCTTGGCCCGGTAAAGCGGAGCGGGCTCCGCCGCCACCGGCGTAAGGATCAGGTCGTAGCCACCGAAGAACTGCAGCAGCGAGGTCCTGAACTGGTCCAATCGCGCGATCAGCCGCTCATGGGTCATGCGCACCCGCTCCCAGTAGCCCCGCGACACCTCGCGAGCTTCAGCGAGCCCCGACGGCCGAGCCTCCGTGACCCTGCAACCGGCGTCCTGCAGCGCCCGCATCGCTGCCTGCACCGCGGCCGCGGTCGCCTTGTTGGGTGTGGCGATGCCGTCGTCCGCGTACCAGGCGACCTTGAGCCCGTTCAGCTTGGGCCGGCGCCTGCGGGGCGGCATCGGGACGACTCCTGAGTCGAGGCCGTCGGGCCCGCAAAGGAGCGGAAGCACCATGGCCAGGTCGTTTACGTAGCGGGCCATCGGGCCCACCTGGCTCCGCGGGTCCATCAGCCCGCCGACCAGGCCGTACGCCCCCGTGCTGGGAACCCAGCCCGTGGTCGGCTTGAGGGCGGCGATGCCGCAGTAGTGCGCCGGCAGCCGGATGCTGCCGCCAGAGTCGCTGCCGATGCCGAGTGGCGATCCTGCTGCCGCGATGATGGCGGCCTCCCCGCTGCTGCTGGCGCCGGGCGATCGCGCCAGGTCATACGGGTTGCGCGTGCCGCCGTGAAGCGGGTTCCAGCTCTCGCCGCCCGTGCCGCCGGGCGGGCAGTTGGACTTCCCGATCAGGATCGCGCCGGCAGACCTCATGCGCGCGATCACTGTCGCGTCCTTATCGGGGATGTTGTTCTTCAGCTTGCGCAGGCCGGCCGTGGTGGCCACGCCCGCGGTGTCGAAGATGTCTTTGGCCGTGAAGGGCACCCCGTGCAGCGGCGGCGGCTCATAGCCGCGCTTGGCGAGCTTGCGGTCGGCGGCCTTGGCCTGCCGGATCGCGCTCTCGTTGGTCACCCAGACGATCGCGTTGAGGCGGGGATTGACCTGGCCGATGTGCTGGAGGTGGGCCCTGACCACCTCCTCGGACGAGAGGCGCCCGTCCCGGATGGCGCGGGCCAGCCAGGAGGCCGGTGCGCCGATCGGGTCTCGCACGCCGGAATTGTGACGGTTAGGTCAGGCGGAGTCTCCGGATTTAGGTCACACGCCGGCGCCGGGCTTGATGTCGAGCACCTTCACGTCCCGTCCGACCAGTTCCTGGAGTGCGCTCGGGTTGCCGGACAGGGCGGGAAAAGTGCCGAAGTGCATCGGCACCACTGTTTTCACGCCGAGCAGCGACACGGCCTTCGCCGCGCGCTCGGGGCCCATCGTGTAAAAGCCGCCGATGGGCAGAAACGCGACATCGAACTTGCTGAGCTCGGCGATCAGGGCCATGTCGCCGAAGACGTCGGTGTCGCCGGCAAAGTAGACGGTGAACCCGTTCTCGAACTCGATCACCAGGCCGCAGGCCTCGCCTCCGTAGATGATCTGGTTGCCGTCGGTGATGCCGCATGAGTGCTCGGCGTGGACGAGGGTGACCTTGATGCCGTCGACCTCGATAGTCCCACCCTGGTTGCCGCCGATCAGGCTCGACGAATCGACTCCCTTCGAGCCCATCCATGAAGTGATCTCGAAGTTGCTCACGACCTTCGGCTTGTGTGCCTTGGCGATCTCGAGCGCGTCATGAACATGGTCGAAATGACCATGCGTGATCAGCATCAGGTCGCAGCGATCAACCTTCTTCAGAGCTTCCGGCGCGACAGGGTTGTTCATGACCCACGGGTCGATCAGGACCTCCTTGCCCTTGGCGCTTTTGGCTTTCCAAGTCCCGTGCCCGACCCACGTGAAGCTGACCTGAGAGTTGAGCGCCATCCCCCGACTCCTTTCTGACTACGCCGCCCGGAAAATTCGATTTTCCCACACGGCCAAAACGAAGACCGCGATCGCCGCCAGCGTCCAGAGATTTGGAAATGGAAGGTCGCAAGGCGGGCGATAAAACCCCAACAGAAACACTCCCATCAGCGCCAGCGTCCGCCAGCGGTTGAGCTCGATCGACCTCACCACGACCAGCAGGACGACCGGCAACAGAGGCAGCCACTGGTAGGGCCAGACCTCGTTGGGGATCAGGGCGCCGAGAGCAAAACCGAGCGACATCCCGTACACCACGTTCCAACCGCTTCGCCACGCGGCCCAGATCGCAGCGCTTGCGAAACCCAACGCGCTTGCGTAAGCAAGCGCGATGGCGATGGTCGGGAGATGCCACGGCACCGACACACTCACGACGCCACCGTTTGCCGCCGGCAGCAGGTAGGGCTCACCGCCGACCACGCGATCGAACAGCGAGCGCACCGAGTCGTAACCGCAGTCCGCGTTGTGTGAGCCGAGCGAGGCCAGCAGGACGTGCTGGTAGTAGAAGATGGCTCCGTTCAACCCGAGGGGCGCGAAGCTCACCGCGGTCACGAGCACGAGCGCCACCCCCAGGGCGATCGCATAGACGACGCGGTGGCTCGGGCGGGGACCGATGATCATCGCGGCGGGGTAGTACTTGAGCGCCGAGACGGCGCCGCCGAGCACTCCTGCAAGGACCGGCCGCGATGACTCCAACCAGATCGAGGTCATCGCGCCGAGCAGTGCGACTCCGCCGCGCTGGCCTGCGCTCACGTCTGCAAAAACCGGCGGGAAGTACATCGCCACCAGCCAGAAGACAGGTCCGGCGATGGTGTGCCGTGTCGCCATCACCCTGTAGAGGACGAACAGGCCCGCCACGAGGCACAGGCCGTCGAACGCTGTCCAGACCTGGATCGCCGCCGCTTTGGGCAGGAGCGCCACCGGGACCGCAAGCAGCGCCACCGGCGGCGGGCTGACGAACGCATACAGAGTCCCTGGTGGGGCGATGACGTGGCTGAGAGCGAGGTACTGCGCGGCGGCGTCATACATGTGAGCCGGATTGGTCAGATAGGCGTGCGCGCCCTCCCACATCCCTTCTGCATCGGGCCGGCTCGAGTTGATGATCGAGAGCACAAGCACCCGCAGGCCGAAGATCACCGCAAGCGCCCAGTAGAGAATCGGCCGCGTCAGAAGCTCGGCGGCGGCCCGACGCACGGCGCCTACGATATTCGACTATGGCCACCCGCAAGCCCAAAGCCCTCACGCCTGTGCGCCGCACGATCCCGGACATGCAAGGGGTGGAAGCGCCGGAACGCGCCGCCAGCACAGTCTCCGAGCAGAAGATCAATCAGTACCGCAAGCGCCGCTACCAGGCGCTGCACGCGGAGACCGAGGCGGCCAACAAGCGCCGAGCGGCTGGGAAGGCCACGGCTCGCGACCGCATCGAGATGGTGCTCGACGAGGGCTCGTTCGTCGAGCTCGATCTGTTCGCGACTCATCGCGCGCACGGCTTCGGCATGGAGGATCGGCGGATCTCGGGCGACGGGGTGGTGGCCGGCTTCGGCGAGATCGATGGGCGCCCGGTCGCGGCGTATGCCTACGACGCCACGGTCTTCGGCGGCTCTCTCGGAGAGGTCACGGCCGAAAAGATCGTCAAAGTGCAGGAGCTGGCGCTGCGCAATCGAGTTCCGATCATCGGCATCAATGACTCCGGCGGCGCCCGCATCCAGGAGGGTGTTGTCGCCCTGGCCGGCTACGCCGACATCTTCTTCCGCAATGTCCGCTCATCGGGCGTCATCCCGCAGATCAGCGTCATCGCCGGCCCGTGCACGGGTGGCGCCGTCTACTCACCGGCGATCACCGATTTCATCTTCATCGTCGCGGGTCAGGGCTACATGTTCATCACCGGCCCTGAGGTAATCCGGGTCGTCACCGGTGAGGCCGTGTCCTTTGACGAGCTGGGCGGCGGTGACGTGCACAACGCCACCTCCGGTGTCGCGCACTTCCTGCCCAAGACCGAGGAGGATTGCGCGGCCGGCGTCCGCCGGCTGCTGTCGTATCTGCCTTCGAGCAACAATGAGCGGCCTCCATTCGTCCCGACCGCCGACGACCACGAGCGCGCGGATCCCGAGCTCCAGGCGATCGTGCCCGAGGCTCCGAACAAGCCCTACGACATGCGCGAGGTCGTGTCGAGGATCCTCGACGACCGCGAGTTCCTTGAGGTACAGCCGTTCTTCGCCAAGAACATCGTCGTCGGGCTCGGCCGGCTGGGCGGTCACGTGGTCGGGATCGTCGGCAACCAGCCGAAGTTCCTGGCGGGTGCCATCGACATCAACGCTTCGGTGAAGGCGGCGCGATTCATCCGCTTCTGCGACGCGTTCGGCATCCCGATCATCTCTTTCGTCGATGTGCCCGGCTACCTCCCTGGTCGAGATCAGGAGCACGGCGGGATCATCCGGCACGGGGCCAAGCTGCTCTACGCCTACGCCGAGGCAACTGTGCCGAAGCTGACTGTCATCACCCGCAAGGACTACGGCGGCGCGTACTGCGTGATGTCGCCCAAGCAGATGGGCGCTGACCTCAACCTCGCATGGCCCACGGCGGAGATCGCCGTGATGGGACCCGACGCGGCTGTGAACATCATCTACAAGCGCGAGCTGGCCTCAGCCTCCGACCCGGCGGTACGCCGGCAGCAGCTGGTGGCCGAGTACACGACCCGCTTCGCCAACCCTTATGTGGCGGCCGAGCGAGGCTACATCGACGACGTCATCGAGCCACGCGAGACGCGGCGCGCGCTGGTCCGCGGCCTGGAGCTCTGCCTGCGCAAGACTGTCGAGCGCCCCCCGCGCAAGCACGGAAACATCCCGCTCTAGTCGGAGAGCCAACACGCCGCTGCCGGCGGCCGCGGCTTTCAACTGCACCCCAAATCACGCGAGTGCCGGCATCGGCGTGTCTCAGCCGCTCAGAACCTGAATCGCCGGAGGAGCCGGTAGCCGAGAGCCGCCCACACCACGAGACTGACCAGCGGCGGCGTGCTGCCGAGAGACGTGCGGCTGCCGTAGATGGCGAACCCGAGGAGCGCGACCGCGACCGCGACGAACACGAAAAGTCCGATCCAGCGATCGATCGGGATGCCCGCGATCGCCAGACCGCCGCGCGCCTTCGGTGGCGGGACTTTGATCGCAGTCACCGTCGTCTCTCCCGGCAGTGGCAAAGCCAGGGTCGCAGGAAGTCGCTGCACGATCTGCTGCACCACAAGCGGGCCCCCAAGCCATTCGTCCGGGTTGACGGGCAGCTCGGCGCCGTCGGCGCCGACAAGCAGGATGCCCCCGTCGCCGTACTGCAGCATGGCCTCGCAGGATTCGAAGTACACAGTGATCTTGTCGTCGGCGTTGATCGTCAGCGTCACGCCGTCGCCGCCGACCAACAGCACCGGAGGGTGCCTCCACAGGCGGCTCTGAACATGCGGATGCGGCTCCCCCTGAACTGGTGGCGGGTTGGGTGCGACGTAGGCAGGGATGGCCGGTGGTGACGGAACATCGCCCGGGCCTACATAGATGGCGCTGCGGACGGCCTGCGCCATGGCGTCCCGCGCCGTCGCCGGCGTCACGGCCTGCATCTCAGCCCTCAGCTCATCCGGGTGCTGCGCCGGCTCCCCGTTGAGGATGCGCACCGCGGTGCGATCGAGCCAGGCCAGGACGGCTTCGTCGCGCTCGAGTGATCGCTCGAAATTGCCGGCCTGTTCGGCAAGCTCCTCGGCTGAAGGCCCCGCGGTGCCCATGGCGTACACCGACTGGACGGTGTCGTTGAGAACCGTCGCGGCGTGGCCGGGCTGAGCGTCGGTCCACAGCGAGACGTGCGCTTGCATGCTGTCGATCGGAAAGTAGCCGCCCCCAACGCTGTAGGCGATGCCTTTGTCGTACCGAAGGCGCTTCAGCAGCCTGTCGCTTGCGATGCCGGACGCCATGGCCAGCGGCGTCGAGCGCGGCGCCAGCATCGAGACCCCCGCGCCTCCGACTGGCGCTTTGACGTATGCGGGCAGGCGCAACTCGATGGGAATCGCCGGCACCTCAGGCATTCGCTGGCCGGCGGGCAGCGCGAGATGGAGGTCCGCCGGCGGAGGCGCGCTCATCCATAAGACCGCGTTTTCGCGGCTGAACCCGCGCGCCGCCCATGCCGCGACCCATGGCTGCGTGAGGTGATAGAGGCCGAATTCCTTGTAGCGGTAGAGGCCGTTTCCACGCGCCCCAAAACGGAGGTTGAACATCAGGTCGGCCGGCGACACCGGCCGCGACGAGGCCTCTGCGAGCAGCACTGACTTCTCGCTGTCGAGCCGGTCGAACGGCAGGCCGCTGAGTGCAGCTGTGACATGAGCCATGAACGCGACGATGTCAGCGGGCTGGCCGGTGGCATAGAACATGGTGCGGTTGCTGGTCACCGCGCCGTTGAACTCGTAGGTCTGCCGCGGCCCAAGCTGAAAGAGGGCCAGGTGTTCGACCAGGTGCGTGATCCCGCTCCAGGGCAGTCGTTCATCAACCCGCCCGACCCTGAACATGAGCGTGGCTCGAATTGGGCCCGGCGCCTCAGCCCAGATCACAGGCACGCCGTCGATCGTGGTCTGGTTGACCTCGCGGTTCCAGCCGGGCATTCGGCCGATCCTATCAGCGGCCCCACCACGCGCCGTCAGTCGGAGAACCAATAGCGCCGTTGCCGGCGGCGACGGCTTTCAATGGCACCCCGATCAAGCGAGTGCCGGCACCCGCGTGTCTCAGCCGCTCAGTCACCCTGCGGGGCGACCGTGAGTGATGCAACATACCGCTCGAGACATGAGCGTCACAACTCCGGCCGGTGAGTGGGCCAGAACGAAAACACTCCGGCGCACGAGGGCGGTGCTGCAGAACACCCTCCTGTTCCCGGGACTCAGCTCTTTCTGCCGTCTCACCGTTCGCAACCGCGAGGCATTCGGCATGCTGCAGGGCGGCGCGGTCTTCGTCGCCAATCACTGCAGCGCGCTGGACGGAGCGGTGATGGTGGAGGCTCTGCCCCCTCGCTACCGCAACCGGTCCGTGGTGGTGGCTGCCGCCGACTCGATCTTCAAGCGCAAGTGGGAGGCCGCGCTGGCGGAAGTGTCAGTCAACGCGTTTCCGATTCCCCGCGGCGGCGGCGCCCGGCCCTACCTCGAGACCTTGAAAGGGATGCTGCGCGACCGATGGTCGGTGGTCATCTTCCCGGAGGGCAGGCTCTCGGTGACCGGTGCCATCGGCACCTTCCGGAAAGGAGCTGCTGTGCTCGCGATCGACGCCGGCGCGCCAATCGTTCCGGCGTACATCGAAGGCATGTACGAGGTGCTGCCGCGATTCCGCCGCACACCCAGGCGCGGCGACGTCACCGTCACATTCGGGACTCCGCTGACCGCGGCCGAAGGCGAGGACTACGACACGCTCACGGGTCGCACCGAGGCCGCCCTTCGGGGCCTTGCCGGGGACAAGGGATTGGCGCACGACACGCCGCCCGCGACCGGCGCCAGCTCCGCCGAAGGCCCTAACTACTGGTACTGAGCTGGGCTCACTCCGGGACAAGTCCGAGCCACGCAGCTAGCGCTGGGCCAACACCCGGTGCGGCGCCGGATGGCCGCCCTGGGATCGCTGCAGCCGCTCCGACGTGCGGCAGAACTCGTCCACGGTTGCGATCAGCTCTGCGTGCGACCATGTCAGCGGCGACACCGACAGCGGCGCCCCTGTGTTGGGATCCAGCTGCTCTGACAGCAGACCGCCCGGCAGCTGATGGGAGACGACCCAGTTGATGATGTCCCTCGCCGGCTTGAGATCGTTCGTGGTCTTGGCGGTGGCGATGTACCACTGCGCCATCCACAGCGTGCAGATGAACCACGGGTTGCCCGGCACCTTGTTCGTGTTGTTCTCGACCCGGAAGTAGTAATCGTCCCTGTAGCGAGCGATCCCACCCGCGGTGGAGTTGTTGGAAAGCTGCTCCTTGATCGCCGCCATCGTGTCGGCGATGCGGGCCTCGTCAGCCGAGTACATGCCGAACCGCCAGAGACCGCAGATGGCGCTGTCGATCACCATGTCGACCGTCAACGTGCCGTCCTCCTCCACCGCGATCCGGCGCGCGAACCTGCCCAGCTCCGGGCTGTACAGGTGGGTGTCGGAAGCCTCGCGCAACCGTTCCGCACCGTCCCGGTAGCGAGCGATCGCCGGGGCGTCACCAAAGAGCTCAGCGAAGTTGCGGGCCGCGTCCAGCCCCGCCCATACCGCTCCCACGGTGAACGCGTGCACGCCCCAGCGCTCCTCCCACAGGTCCCAGGACGGCTTGAGCAGGCCGTTCCGTTCGTCGACGTACCCGACCATCCAGTCGGCCGCCGGCACGACGAGCGTGGAGTAGAGGCCGACGATGAAGTCGAGGTTGCGGTGGATTCGATAGTGCTGCCACAGCGCCCAGATCACCAGGCCGGTCTCGTCCTCCTGTATGGGGAGGGTGCGCGAGCCATGGCTGTCCACCCACGGGAGCCAGGAGCTGCCAGGCAGACCGTAAGGCGTGTACTTATGGAGAAAGAAGCCCTCTTCGACCAGCGACTGCTGGCAGAACGTGAAGAACAGCCGCGTCACGTCCTCGTGGCCGGCGCGATCGAGGGCATTGGCCACGATGGCGCCGTCACGAGGCCACGCGTACGCATAGGTGTCGCGGGCGAACTTGGTGATGTCGAAGTCTGTCGCGGCGATGATCGCGCCATGGTTGTCAACGTGGCTGCGGGCGGTCAAGATGCTTCGCCGGTAGAGCTGGGTCACATCAGGCCCAAGCTCCTCGTCGATGTGCCGGTGGTCCTTCTCCGACCAGACCTGCCAGTAAGTCTTGGTGCGCCCACGGTAAACGTCGGCGCCCTTGTCGAGGATCAGGTCCTGGCCATACATCGTGACCTCGCTCAGCCGGTTGCCCATGCAGACCCAGTGCGTCACCGTCCGCGGCTCCCCCGGCACGGCGGGTCCGATGTCGAACCCGATGGTGCAGTCCACGGAGCCCTGCTCGATCGGGTTGCGGCCCAGGACGCCGTCCTCGGCGTCGACCCACGTCCCCTCCATCCCGTTGCCCTTCTTGCCGGTGGCCCAGGTCGCGATCCCGAACTCAGGACCTGAGGTCCCACCCAACATGAAGTACCGGTTGCCCTTGTAAGCGATGACGCCGCGATGGCGGGGGTCGTACGCGACGGTGTTGCCGATGTCCGAGCCTTCGATAAACCAGTCGTAGTGGAAAAAGACGCGGCCCACGTTGAAGCCTGCCGGGCTCACGACCTCGACGATGCGGACAAACCAGTTCCGGGCCATGTCCACGAAGTCTTCGAAGGTGACGGAGATACCGAGCCCGGGATGCTTCAGCGTCACGTTGCTGACGAGGGAGTCCTCCGCATAGCGAAGATCGCGGTCCCACGCCGGGTCGTCCAGCCAGGCGAACTTGCCATCGATGAAGAAGCCGCTGCGGCACTCGTTGCCCATCGTTTGATTGCTGTCACCGACGCGCGGGTAGTAGAGGTCGCGCACGGTGTACGTGGAATCAAACCCCACCAGCACGTTGCCGTTCCCGATGACGATGCTTCTTGGCACTCTGGTCGGCTGAATCGTAGAGATGTGGCTCGGGGTCCGGCTGCCCTTAACAGGCTGCGTTCCCAGGTCCGAGGGCCCCGCCTACAATCGCTTCGAAACCGTCCCCGCACTCATCGGAGCCCACGTCCTTGAACAATCACCAGAATTCGTTCAGCCCGCCGATCCGGATCCTGGCCACCCGCCGGCGCCGCCGCACCGTCTCCGCCCGGCTCAGGTCGGGCGTGCTCGAGGTCATGGTCCCTGCGTCGATGTCAGTCGCGGAGAGAGAGCGCTGGGTGGAGCTCATGCGCGAACGGATCGAGAGACAGATGCGTCGCAAGCTACCCACCGACCAGCGCCTCGCGGAGCGTGCAAAGAGACTCAACGACAGATACTTCGCCGGCCGGCTGAGCTGGACCTCGATCGGGTACACAGACACTGTGAGCCTGTGGGGAAGCTGCACCTTCACGATCGGAGCGATCCGAGTCGCCAGCCGAATGAAGGCTTTTCCGGATTGGGTGGTGGACTACGTGCTGATGCACGAGCTCACGCACCTCGTGCACAGCAACCACGGGCCGGCCTTCCACGAGATGCTCGACAGGTACCCGATGGCCGAGAGAGCAAAGGGCTACCTGATCGCGGCGCAGCAGCTCAGCCAAATGCCAGGTGGAGCTTAAAGGCGGATTTTGACCGTCTACCCGCGCTTTACGGGGTGAGAACGATCTTCGTCGCCTCGCGGGCGTCGAAGATCCGGTAGGCCTCCTCGGCCTGGTCCAGCTTCATGCGGTGGCTGATGATCAACTCGGGTCGCAGCCGCCCCGCCGCGATGAGATCGAGGAGCGGTCGCATATACAGCTGCACGTTGCACCAGCCGGCGCGAAAGGTAAGCGACTTCATCCACATCCGCAGGTAAGGAAAATCCCCAAGCACTGCGCTCGGGACGCCGACCATCGATATCGTCCCTCCCCCGCGTACGCAGTTGATCGCAGTGTCGACCGCAGAAAGCAAGCCCACGGCCTCGATGCTGGAGTCCGCCCCGATTCCGCCCGTCGCCTTTTCGATGGCCGCCACAGGGTGTACTTCCTTGGCGTTGATCGGGATACCACCCAGCTCCTGGGCCACCTCGAGGCGGGACTCGACCATGTCGATCACAAAGGTGCGCGCCGGGCCGAAGAGCTGCGCGCACATGGTGGCCATGAGGCCGACCGGACCGGCCCCAACCACGGCGACGGTGTCGCCGGGCTTGATCTCGGCGCGCTCTGCCCCGAAGAAACCAGTGGACAGGATGTCACCGACAAAGATGGCCTGCTCATCGGTCATCCCTTCCGGGATGATTTCCATCGAGTGGTCAGCCAGCGGGACGACGACGTACTCGGCCTGCCCGCCGCCAAGCCCGCCGAAGTACTCGCCGTGTCCGAATGTGGCTTTGCTGACGCACTGGTTGAACCATCCCTTGCGGCACATGACGCAGTGCCCGCAAGAGGTGAAGAAGCTCGAAACCACGCGGTCGCCGGGCTTGAAGCGCTTGACCTCCGGGCCCACCTCCTCGACCAAACCGACGAACTCATGGCCGAGCACGGCTCCCTCGTTCATCGGCGTATGGCCGTGAAGGATGTGGAGGTCTGAACCACAGACTGCGCCCAGGGTGATCCTTATGAGCGCATCGGTCGATGCGGCGATCCTCGGCTTGGGTACGTCAGCCATCTTGACCTCGCCCTCAGCGCGGAACGTGAGCGCCTTCATGGCCGGATTTTACGGCCGCTCCTAAGATGCCCACGTGCGGCTCAAGGGGGCGGTCATCGTCATCACGGGCGCATCCAGTGGCATCGGCGAGGCCGCCGCGCTCGCGTTTGCCCGCAAGAAGGCCAACCTGGTTCTGGGCGCCCGCCGAGTCGACCAGCTGAACTCGGTCGCGCAGCAGTGCCGGGAGAAGGGCGCCCCCGAGGTGACGGTCCGCCGCCTCGATGTGGGACAGCGCGCCGAAGCGCGCGCCTTTGTCGCTGCAGCGATGCGTGACCACGAGCGCATCGACGTGCTGGTCAACAACGCAGGCCTGGGCTGGATGGGGCGCCTCCACGAGATGCCTGAGGAAAAGATCGAGGAGCTGATCGCCACCAATATTCGGGGAGTCATCACCACCACGCAGGCCGCGCTGCCGGCGATGATCGAGCGCCGCCGAGGCATCGTCATCAACGTGGCTTCGGTGCTGGGCTTTCGGGCGGCCCCCTATTCCGCTGTCTACTCCGCCACCAAGCACGCGGTGGTCGGCTTCTCGCATGCCCTCAGGGGAGAGCTGTCGGGTACTGGCGTTAAGGTCTGCGTCGTCTACCCGGCCAGCACTGAGACGGAGTTCTTCGCGGAGACCGAGGCGCCGATCGGCCCCCAGTACCCGGCCTGGTGGGTCGCCAACGCGATCGTGCGCACGGCGCGATTCCCGCGTCGAGACGTGATGGTGCTCCCGTACCGCTTCGCGCACCTGGCCGAGCCGCTCATCGGAGGCCTGCTCGACCACGCGATGGGCGAGGTCAGGCGGATGAGATCGCCGCACCTGGCCGGCGGCTCCCATCAGCCGCCACCTGAAGACTCCTGACTACGTTGTTGTTCATGATCGCGTGGACCTCCTTCGCCGAGCGCTCCATCTCCTTGATGCGCGGCACCCACTCGCCCAGCTCCGTGTCGGGATAGTCGTAGCGAAAGCGAAGATTCGGAGGAGCGCCCTGCAGGTCCCACGTGTCGTGGTTGCGGCCGTGAAACCGCACGACCGCGAGCTTGCTCGAGGTGACCTCATGCACGGCGGGCATGCTGGTCGCGTGTCCGGGCGGAGCGTCCACCGCGATGTACGGGATGTCTCGCGTCCTCAGAAATGCGAGGGTGCCCTCGCGGTGGCGGCCGTCGAGCCACTCGGGCTTGCGAAACTCGACAGCGATCTGAAACCCGTACATGCGCTCCTGCACCTGCTCGACGTAA
>VBFO01000159.1 GCA_005881025.1 Chloroflexota bacterium
CGCGACCGGTGGCCGACCCAAGCCGCCGCCCTGGCCGGGCTCGGACCAGGTGACCCAGTGCCTCGGCTTTCAAACCATCGACGACACCGACAGCATCATTCAGAAGGCCGATGCGGCCGGACGTGTGCTGGTGATGGGAGGCAGCTTCATCGGCTACGAGCTGGCGGAAGGCGTGAGCTTTAGAAAGACCGCGAAAGTCACTTGGGTGATGCGCGGGCCATGGTTCCTGCGTTATGTCCTCGACGAGGAAGGCGGCCGGCTGTGCCGGCAGCTCGGTGAAGCGCAGGGCGTCGAGTTCATAACCTCGGATGAGGTGCAGAGCTTCAGCCGGCTGAACGGCCATTTCCTGGCCGAGACCGTGAACGGCAAGAAGGTCGAGTTCGACGTCCTCACCTACGGCGTCGGTCTCGACTACTACACCGAGCCGGTCCGCAACACCGGCATCGAGCTGGACAAGGGAATCGTCACCGACGCCAAGCTGCGCACCTCGGCTCCCGACACCTATGCCGCAGGCGATGTGGCGGTGTTCTACGACCTGATGGTCGAGCGCCACAACCAGATGGGCACATGGGACAACGCCGAAGCCCATGGAAAGGTGGCTGCGCGCAACATGGCCGGCGCCGACGAAGATTTTTTCGACGTGCCCACATACACGACGACGATGTTCGGGTCGACGCTCGCCGTCGCCGGGGTCACCCCTGACGTGCAGCCCGACCTGGAATCGGTGCGCACGTTCAGCTTCGAGGAGAAGTTCTATCGCAAGCTGTTCTTCAAGAACGACAGGCTGGTCGGGGCGATCATGATCGGACCGCCCAAGGGGCGCAAGAAGCTCATCGAGATCATGCGCTCGCGGCAGCGCATCGAGCGCCCGAGGGAAGAGCTGCTCGATCCGGCGAACCTCAAGGACTGATGGCACCCGAGTACGCGTTTCTCACGCACTGGCGGCTGAAGGCGACCGCGCAAGAGGTCTACGACATCCTTGCCGACCCGATGGGGCTCGCCCGGTGGTGGCCGTCGGTCTATCTGGATGTCAAGGAGCTGGCACCGCCCGATCCGGCGACCGGGAAGGGCCGGGTGATCGGCCTGTACACGAAGGGATTTCTTCCCTACACCTTGCGCTGGAACTTCACTGTGACCGAGGCGAACCCGCCGGCCGGGTTCAAGCTCGTCGCCCATGGTGACTTCGAGGGCACGGGCGTGTGGACGCTCACACAGGATGGCGAGCACGTCGACGTGACCTACGACTGGCGGATCCTGGCGGAGAAGCCACTACTTCGTTACGGGAGCTTCGTGCTGCGACCGTTCTTCGCCGCCAATCATCGTTGGGCGATGGCTCGGGGCGAGGAGAGCCTGGCCCTGGAGCTGCGCCGGCGCCGGGCCAGGACCGAGGCCGAGCGCCAGGCGATCCCAGCCCCGCCCCGCTCGACCTTCAGGTAAAAACTCCGGCTCTCTTGGCGTAGCATTCGCCCTAGAGAAATGAAATTCGCTTACAGCGAATCCGCGCGGGCTGTCAGATCGGCCCTTGGGGCTGTTCTGCGAGGGCGGCGCGAGGCGGCACGCAGGACCCTCACCGAGGTCGCTGCCGAGGCCGGCCTGTCACCCGCCCACCTGTCCGAGGTCGAGCGCGGCCGCAAAGAGATCTCGATCGAGCGGCTGCTTGCCGTCTCGCACGCGCTCGGTGCCCATCCGGCGGAGATCTACGCCGACCTCGCCCGCCTCCTGGGCGCTGAGACGGATCGCCCGTCCTGGCCTGAGGACCCACCGGCGAAGCTGCGGCTGGCCACCGCCTCACTTCCGCTCGAGGCGCTGCGCAGCGTGGCCGATTTCAGCGCGTACCTGGCGATGGCCAACCCACCACCCAGGGCCCGCCCGCGAATCGGGTTTGACACAAGGAGTTGAAGATGAGCCTGATCCCAACCGTGATCACCAACGACGGGCGTGGCGAGCGTGCTTACGACATCTACTCGCGACTGCTCAAAGAAGGAATCATCTTTGTGCGAGGCGTGATCGATGACGACCTTGCGAGCACGGTCACGGCGCAGCTGCTGTTCCTCGAAAGCCAGGAGCCGGAGCGCGACATCCAGGTCTACATCAACAGCCCTGGCGGGTCGCTGACCGCGGCGCTCTCCATCTATGACGCCATGCAGTACGTCGGACCCAAGGTCGGAACCCTGTGTACAGGTCTGGCCGCCAGCGGCGCGTCGATCCTCCTTGCCGGCGGCGCGCACGGCA
Organism: Chloroflexota bacterium; assembly: GCA_005881025.1. Lineage (GTDB taxonomy): Bacteria > Chloroflexota > Dormibacteria > Dormibacterales > Dormibacteraceae > CF-54. Next base: position 2,233 of record VBFO01000159.1, read on the forward strand.
TGCGGCTGTCCCTTCCGCACGCGCAGATCCTCATCCACCAACCCTTCACCCAGGGGATCCAGGGTCAGGCCACCGACATCCAGATCCACGCGCAGGAGATCCTCCGGCAGCGGGAGCAGGTGGCTCGCATCTACGCCAAGCACTGCAGCCGGCCGCTCGAGGATGTCGAGCGCGCAATGGAGCGCGACTTCTTCATGACCCCCGAGCAGGCGAAGGAGTGGGGCCTGGTCGACCTGATCGTCGACAAGAACCCGGCAGCGGTCAAACCGACTCCCGTGTGAGGGTCGTCGTCCTCGGCGGCACGAGGTTCATCGGTCGGGCCGCGGTCGAGGAGCTCGTGTCTGCCGGCCATGACGTTCTGGTCGTGCACCGCGGCGTGCTCGAACCTGACGACATGCCCACCGTCGAGCACCTGCACGCTGACCGCGCGAGTCTGCGCGAACATGCCGCTGCGCTCGCCGGCTTTCGCCCGCAGGCGGCCCTCGACTGCCGCGCCCTCACCCGCGCCGACGCTCAGGTAGCGCTCTCCTCGCTGCCGTCGGGTATCAGGCTGGTCGTGATCTCGAGCATCGACGTCTACCGCGCCTTCGGGTCGCTGCACGAGGGCCGGGAGACGGACTCGGTGCCGATCGACGAGGACTCCCCAGTGCGTCGCGAGCGGTATCCGTACCGCGGGAAGCTGCCCGGTTACGACGAATATGACAAGCTCGACGTCGAGGACGTGTACCTCGCCGCAGGCGCCACCTCGCTCCGGCTGCCGATGGTGTACGGCGAGCACGACTATCAGCGACGCGAGGAGTACATCCTCAGACGGGTGCGGGCGGGCCGCAAGCGGATTCCCTTCGGGGCCGGGAACTGGCTTCCATGCCGGGGCTACGTGCGTGACATCGCGAACGGGATCCGCCTCGCTCTCGAATCCGATGTCGCCCGAGGTGTGCCTCTGAACCTCTGCGAGGACCGTACCCATTCGGTCCACCTCTGGTCACACATGATCCTGGAGGCGGCGCAATCGGAGGCCGAGCTCGTGCGCGTGCCTGACGCTGTGCTGCCGCCCGATCTCGAAGCGACCGGTGCGTCGCAACAGCACATCCTGGCCAGCTCCCGCCGGGCTCGCGACCTGCTCGGGTGGTCGACCTCCGACCCGACCGCGGCATTGCGCACGTCGGTCGCATGGCACCTGGCCCATCCGCCCGATGACGCCGACCCGGACTTCTCGGCGGACGATGCCGCCCTGACAAGCTCGGAGTAGAGACCGTCTAAGCTTCGGCTCACATGTCCCGGCGGTACCGGCCGTTCGACCCATTCGAACGTGAGCCCTTCGACGGGCCACGGGAGATCCGGTTTCCACGGCCTCCACGAAGGGTCTGGCTCGGTGGGCTGCTGTTCCTGATCGCGATCGTCATCTTCATCTTCGCCAGCCCGATCGTCTCCGTGATCACCGAGCTGCAGTGGTATGACGCCCTTGGACTGAAGGACGTCTACACCACGCGGCTCTTCCTGCAGGTCGCGCTGTTCGTGGGCAGCTTCGCCATCTCTTTCATCTATCTCGCGGCCAACGTCGTGCTCGCGCTTCGCGTCCGGTCCGGACCGGGTCTGCGGGCGGTCGGAATCAGGCGCGCGATAGTGCGCAGCGCGGCCGGCGGGCTCGCGCTCTCTGCCGCCGCGCTGGTCGCACTGATCCTTTCGGGAGGGGCAGGGACCCAGTGGCAGGCGTTGGCTTTGTTCCAGCATTCGAGCCCAACCGGCATGGTCGACCCAG
>VBFO01000155.1 GCA_005881025.1 Chloroflexota bacterium
GGGCTCGCCGTCGAAAAGTGCCGGCAGGTCCGCGGCTTTGAACGACGGCCTGCCGATGTCGATCTCGCTCACCACCTCGGCACCACTTCGCTCCATCACCTTGACCGCGTTGCCACGGTCGAGCGTGCGCAGCTGGAAGTCCTTGCCCGCCCCATGCTCCATGACGGCGTGGGCGGCCCCGATGCGCAGTCCGTTCCCGCTCTTCTGCGCCTCCGAGCCGTCGGGGTTGAAGATTCGAAGCGACATCGCCCGCGGGTCAAACGCCAGCAGGCCATCGGAACCGAGTCCGCGGAACCGGTCGCAGATCACCGGAAGGAGGGCGACGATCTCGTCCAGCGGCCCGGGCATGTCGAGCAGCAGGTAGTCGTTGCCGAGCGCCTGGTACTTGATCAGGTCTACTTGCGACACCGTCGCAAATTCTCCGGAATTCTCCGTCCCCTCTGCTGGTTTTCTACAATTGAAAGTCTGATGCGGGACCTCATCTGGCCTGCCCAGCGCCTGACACACATCCCGGCCTGCTTCTGTAGCTAGCCCGGTCGCCTGCTCGCGCCTTTATGGCGCGCCCATCCGACCGTCGTCTGTAAACCACTTCCGAAACTTTCGGCTATTTGCATTTTTGGAGGAGTGACAAGTGAGCTCATCGACAACCACGGCGAAGGCACTGGTCAGCACCGAGTGGATCGCTGACCATGCCAACGACAAGGGCGTCCGCCTGGTAGAGGTCGACGTCGATCCCAGCAACTACGACAAGGGGCACATCGAGGGTTCCGTCGGCTGGAACTGGAAGAAGCATCTCCAGGACCAGGTGGTCCGAGACATCGCCGGCAAGGAGGCGCTCGAAGAGCTGCTCGGCCAGAGCGGCATCACACCCGACACGAACATCGTCCTTTATGGAGACAACAACAACTGGTTTGCCGCCTATGCGTACTGGGCCCTCAAGTACTACGGCCATGACAAGGTGCAGCTGGTCGACGGCGGCCGCGTGAAGTGGGAGAAGGAAGGCCGTGAGTACAGCTCCGAGGTCCCGAGCTACGACACCACGAAGTACCGCTTCCAGGGTTCGCCCCGAGAAGAGTTCCGCGCCTACAAGGACCACGTGCAGTCGAAGATCGGTAAGGCTGCGCTGGTCGACGTCCGCTCGCCCAAGGAGTTCTCGGGCGAGCTGCTCGCTCCGGAGAACCTTCCCCAGGAGGGTGCGCAGCGCGGCGGTCACATCCCGACCGCAGCCAGCATCCCGTGGGCGACGGCCGTAAACGCTGAGGACGGAACCTTCAAGAGCGTCGACGAGCTGAAGGAGATCTACGGCGGCAAGGGCATCGTCCCGAACAAAGAGGTCATCGCCTACTGCCGGATCGGTGAGCGCTCGGCGCACACCTGGTTCGTGCTGAAGGAGCTGCTCGGCTACCCCGACGTCAAGAACTACGACGGGTCATGGACCGAGTGGGGCAGCTCGATTCGGGTTCCGATCGAGAAGTAGAGATGGCTGCGCTTCAGACCGTCGATCACTCGGCGTTAAAGGTCAACCAGACCGGCATCGTCGCGACGGTGCTGGTGGCGTATCTCGGCAGCCTCCTGTGGGCGCCGGCGCTGTTCCTCATCCCACTGCTGGCAATAGTCCTCCTCGTGGGGACTTTCAACCCGCAGCTCGCGCTATTCAAGCAGCTCTACTTCAACGTTCTGAAGCCGCGCGGCATCGTCGCGGCGCGGCCGGTACAGGATCGTCCCGAGCCGCATAACTTTGCCCAGGGTCTGGGCGGCGTCTTTCTGGCGGTGTCGTCACTGCTGATTTACGGCCCGCTGCTGACCGGCAACTTTCAGCTCAATCCTTTTTGGATCGCGGGCGTTGCTCTAGCTCTCCTGGTGGCCGTGCTCGCTTTCGTCAACCTCGCATTTGGTTACTGCCTCGGCTGCCAGATCTACTACCAGCTTGGCAAGCGAGGACTCATCAGGGCGTGAACGGACAGCTCCTGGCACTGGCGGTGGTGGGCATCGTGGTGCTCGCCGCCGCCGCCATGGAGATCGTTAGGGCGTCGCGGGCGCGTCGCGTGGCGCTGCTCGCCACTGCCGGCGCATCGACCGAGCCTTACATCCTTTACTTCACCGGAGACGGCTGCACCGTCTGCAAGACGCACCAGGAGCCCGCACTGGCGAAGCTGGGGTCGATACGGGTCGACCGGGTGGACGCAGTCGCCGATCGCGAGCTCGCGGATCGATTCCAGGTCTACACGCTCCCGACCACGGTGGTGATGACGCCCTCAGGCAAGCCTCTGCACGTCAATTACGGCTATGCGCCGGCGCCGAAGCTGGAGCGCCAGCTGTCCGAGGCACGGGGCGCTTCATTGAGGCTTTACTCCACCACGTAAGCTGGCTTGCGTGTTTCGACGGTCGGTCCTCCTCCTCGTGCTCGCCCTCGTGCTCGCTGCATGTGGACAGAGCCAATCGGCCTCGAGTCCACTCGTGCTCGGCGCCATCTATCCGCTCAGCGGTCCGCAGGCGCCTGGTGGTAAGCAGGAGCTTGCGGGCGTGGAGGCTGCCCTGCAGGTGGCGCAGTCGGAGGGAGTCGGTCACCGCCGCATCGAGCTGCGCGTGGTCGACGCCATCACTCCGGAGGCAGCCGCCGCAGCCGTTGACAGGCTCGTGTCGCAGGACCATGTACCGGTCATCTTCGGGACCTACGGCAGCACGCTTTCGGCGGCCGCAGCGGCGCGGGCTGAGCAGCTGAAGACGGTCTACTGGGAGACAGGAGCGGTCGCAGACCCGATCACAGCGAGCCGGCAGTACGTGTTCCGAACTGTGGCGACAGGCGGTTCTCTGGGCCGGATGGCGGTGACGTTCACGCATGACGTTCTGATCCCGCAAAGCGGTCTTCGCGCTCCGCGGGTCGACATCGTTCAGGTCAGCGACATCTACGGGCAGTCTGTTGGCGGCGGTGAGGCAGCACTCGCCCGGCAGCTGGGCATCGAGGTCGTCAACACCATCAGCTACAACCCAAATGCTTTCAACGCCGACGGCATCGCAAGGCAGATCGCTGCCGACCGCGCCGATTTCCTCTGGGACGTCAGCTATCTCGACGACGGGGTGGCGTTGTGGCAGGCCATCAAACGCAACCACGTGGAGCTGAGGGCTGCGGTTGGTACCAGCTCGGCCTTCTGCATGCCGGACTTCGCTCTCCGTCTGGGCGCTGATGCTCTTGGCGTCTATGCAGCAGACAAACCCGACGACACCATCAGCAACGCGGCCCTGTCAGCGACAGGTCGTTGATGGAAATCCCCGCAGTGGCCGGCTTCGTGGGCGCGTGGGCGCTGTTCCATGACGTGCTGGGGAAGATGACCGGTGAGGTGACGCCAGACGCCATCAGAGCAATGGCGCTTCAAGTGGACGTGCCCGTGGGCGACAGCATCAACGGCGGAGGCGTGAGGTTCGGCGCCGCCGGATCACTGGACGAGGGTCAAAACACCCGCGCGGCCGCCGTGGTCGGGCAGTGGCAGGCGGTAGGCGTGATGAGGATCGTGTATCCGGCCGCGTACGCGACGGCCAGGCCGCTGTCTTCGGGGTGAGGGTGGCTCGCTAGGACTCCAGGGAGCGCTGGACCAGCGTGATGTCCATCCAGCGATCGAACTTGTTGGCCGCGTTGCGGATGGTGCCGACCGTCTCGAATCCGAGCTTCGCATGCAGCTCGAGCCCTGACCGGTTGTCGGTGGCCACAGTGGCGACGATCGTCTTGTAGCCGAGGCCCTGCGCCTCCTTGATGAGCTCGTTCAACAGCGCGCGGCCGATGCCGCGGCCCTGGTGCACCGGGTCGACATAGACCAGGTCCTCCACCACGTCGATCCCACGCTGCTTCCATGGAAAAAGCCGAGCCCAGCCGAGGACGCCGGTGTCGTCGGTGGCGACGATGAGCTTGGAGCGGCGGCCGTGGTTCTCCCACCAGTCCTTCGCCTCCTCTGCGCTCAGTGGCTCCGAGTCGATGGTCGCGAAGGTCTGATTGACCGCCCAGTTGTAGATGCCCACGACGGCGTTCAGGTCGTCGTTGGTGGCGGGCCGGATCGCGAAGGACGGGGCTTTCGTCTTCGCCATGACCAGATTGTCCCTCTATCCGGCCTTGGTGGACACGCTCGCCGTCAACGCTTTCCCTCACCGTCGAGGAATGGGATGACTGTCTGCGAGAGGGTGGGGCTCAGGTTGATGTCGTAGTGCGTCAGTCCCGGCAGAATCGCAAGCCGGTGGTGGGTCATGCCAGAGCGGTCCCAGCCGGCGTCACGCTTGCCACCGCCCAGCAGGCCAAAGAACTCGACAGCGTGCGAGGGCGGAATTCCATCCGCATCTCCGATGACGATCATCACCGGCATGGGGAGCCTGGCCACCTCGGCTGACCAGTCGTAATCGATCTTCAAGGCGGTCGTGAGCTGCGTCACGAGCACCGGCCAGTCGTCTACGCGCGGGGCGATCCGCGAATAGGCTTCGTACATCGGGCTGTGCTTCAGCGGCTCCGCCGTCTCGGGGCCCATCGCATCCATGCCGGCCGTCATCTCCGGATACCAGCCGCTTCGCTTGAAGACGGTCGAGAGGAGGACGAGCCGCTCGACGAGCTCAGGATGCTGGATCGCGGTGCGCAGAGCGACCGCGCCGCCCAGAGAGAAACCCATGATCGCGACTCGCTCGAGCTTGAGCTCCTTGATCAGGGCCGCGATGTCGTCGGCCATGGTCTCGAAACGCATCGGCCGATCGGCCACCGGGGAGCGGCCATGGGACTGAAGGTCCACCCCGATGACACGCCTGCCAGCTGCCAGCAGCTCGACGTTCGAGCCGAACATCTCGACCGATCCGAAGCCGCCGTGCAAAAGGATCAGCGGAGAGCCCGTCCCAAAAATCTGGTACCCGAGCTCGATGCCGTTCACACGTGCGACGGTTGCGGCGCCGGCTGACCTGCTCATCTCGCCCCCTTACTGAACATGCACCACCTCAGGCGTGACCTTGACGATCACGCGGACCTCATTCGCGCCGAGCTTACGGAAGGGCTGGCCGGTGTAGGCGCGTGACAGCTTCTCGATATGCGCGTCGGCACCGTCCATGACGAGCTCGGCCTGCCCCCGGACCGCGAGCGTGTCGTGATAGGGCTGGGCCGGATCCATGATCGTGATCGCAACCCTCGGGTTGCGCTGCAGGTTGCGTGCCTTCAGGCGATGCATCGCGGTGTTGAAGTAGATGTACTTGCCGTCGGTCTCGATCCAGACCACCGTGGCCTCTGGGCTCCCGTCGGGCATGACAGTGGCCACCGTCGCGAAGTGCAGGCCGTTGATAAGCCGAACCTGATTCGGCGTCAGGTGGACCATCACTGATATTTTCACGGGCGTGATCACCGACCGTCGCCCTGAGATCAAGACCGCCCTACCCGGCCCCAAGGCCGCCGAGCTCATCGCCCGCGACGCCAAGGCGATGTCTCCAAGCTTCACGCGCGCCTATCCGTTCGTCATGGACCACGGCGAGGGCTGCTGGGTGACCGACGTCGACGGTAATCGCTTCCTGGACTTCACGGCCGGAATCGCAGTCGTGACCACCGGCCACTCCCATCCGAGGGTGGTGGCCGCGATCGAGGAGCAGGCGCGGCGCTTCCTTCACATGTCCGGCACCGATTTCTACTACCGCTCAGAGATCGAGCTGGCCGAGAGGCTGGAGGCAAGGATCCTGCCCGGGATTCCCGCGCGCGTCTTCTTCACCAACTCCGGCGCTGAGGCCATCGAAGGCGCCATGAAGCTCGCCCGGTATGCCACGGGCCGGCCCAGCTACATCGCCTTCATCGGCGGCTTTCACGGCCGCACCTTCGGAGCGCTGTCCCTCACGGCCTCCAAGGCCAGCCAGCGCCGGCGGTTTGCCCCGCTGCTCTCGTCGGTGTTCCACGCGCCGTTCCCGTCGGCGGCCCGCGGGGTGACCACCGATCAGGCGCTGGAGCGGATCGAGGAGCTGTTCAGCACCGTCGCCCCGCCGGAGAGCGTCGCCGCGGTGTTCGTGGAGCCGATCCAGGGCGAGGGCGGCTACCTCGTGCCGCCGGACGACTTCCTCCCGCGGCTGCGCGAGCTGACCCTGAAGCACGGCATTCTGCTGGTGGCGGACGAGGTTCAGAGCGGCATGGGTCGCACCGGCCACCTCCTGGCGGTCGAGCACTGGGGGGTGGAGCCGGACATCGTCTGCCTGGCCAAGGGAATCGCGTCAGGGCTGCCGCTGGGCGCCTTCATCGCGCGGGCGGAGCAGATGAGCTGGCCGCCGGGGTCGCATGGCAGCACCTTTGGAGGCAACCCGCTTGCCTGTGCCGCCGGACTGGTCACGCTCGACCTCCTCGAGGAGGGCCTGATGGAGAATGCGGCCAAGGTCGGCGCCGAGCTTCTGGATGGGTTGAAGGAGATCGCCGCCGGCCACAAGCAGATCACTGACGTGCGCGGGCTGGGTTTGATGCTCGCGCTCGAGCTGAAGACTGCAGACCAGGCAGCTCAGCTCGTCCAGTCCGCGTTTGAGCGTGGGCTCCTGTTGCTCACAGCCGGCACACGCGCGGTGCGTATCTGCCCGCCACTTGTGCTGGACCGCGCAGAGGCTGCGACCGGCCTGGAGATCATCGCCTCGGCGCTGTAGAGATTCGGTTCTTTCGTGGCGGTTTGTTAACAGGCTGGATTGATCTTCAG
>VBFO01000156.1 GCA_005881025.1 Chloroflexota bacterium
CGTCTTCGGCGGCCGTTATCTAGTCTTGGGCGCCCAACCGTACGAGATTTTTGTGCAGGTGCTCGAGCGAATCAGCTGAGCTGAGCCAACTGCGATTGCACACAAACAGATGTAATTCCACGGATTTAGCGTTCGAATGCATGCAAATCCGCGTTTAACGAGACCTGAGCGCCTCGCGCTGCCCATGAATCTGAGCGAGCACCCTCGCGCGGGTCTCGTTCGTCGCCTGCTTGAGGCGGTCGGAGCTCTTCACGGCGGGCGGCTTCGGTGACCGGACCTGGCAGGCTGCCTCGGGCAGCAGCGCGAGGTCGGCCTGGAAGCGCTGCCGCGACTCGGCCATGGTCGGGCGCGCTCGCACGCGCCGGCCTCCCGACATCACCTGCTCCAGCAGGGGCTCGCGGTCCGGCGCGACCGGCTCGTCGAAGAGGCCGAGGACGTCGCCGAACGGGCGCTGCTTCCTGAAGACCTGCTTGCGGCCGGGCGCGGTTACCTTGCCGTGCGAAAGCTTCATCACCGCGCGGCCTGCGTAGTCGACCAGCTTGTAGGCGGTGTCGAGATATGGATGGTCGGCAGAGACGCCCATCCGCGTGCCCACGCCGAAGGCGTCGATCGGTGCCGCCTCGCGGACCAGCTCGTCGATTTGAAACTCGTCGAGCCCGCCGCTGGCGAAGATGCGCACCTTCTCGAGCCCGGCCCGATCCAGCAGCCTCCGCCCACGCCTCGCCAGCTCACCGAGGTCGCCGCTGTCGAGCCGGATCCCGATCTGCCCTTGCAGGTCGAGCTCGCGGATCACCTTGATCGCGTCGTTGATGCCCGACACCGTGTCGAAGGTGTCGACGAGGAACGTGGTCCGCGCGGGAAAGTCCTCGGCAAAGGCGCGGAACGCTTCGAGCTGGCTCTCGAACGCCTCGATGTAGGAGTGGGCCATGGTGCCGGCTACCGTCAGCTGATAACGCCGAGCTGCCTCGACGTTGCTGGTGGCTCGGAACCCGACCATCGCCGACAGGCGCGCGACATCGAGCCCAGCTTCGATTCCCTGCGTGCGCCTGAAGGCGAAGTCGACGACGTCCCGCCCGGCCGCGGCGACCACGCAGCGCGCCGCCTTGCTGGCGATGGTCGTCTCGTAGGTGACCCGGTTGAGGAGGAACGTCTCGATGAGCTGCGCCTCCGGGAGGGGCGCTGTGACCTCGATCAGCGGCTCGCCCGCGAACACGACACGTCCCTCGGGCACAGCCCACACGTCGCCCGTGAAGCGAAGCCGCTTGAACGCCTCGAGGTCCTGATGCGGGAACTCGAGCTCTGTGCCCAGGTACTCGAGGTCGTCGTCGCCGAACCTCAGCTGCTCGAGGTAGTCGAGGCAGCCCTCCAGCCCCGCCGAGACCAGGAACCCGCGCTGCTCCGGGAGCCTGCGGACGAAAAGGCTGAACGTCGCCATACCGTTCATGCCCCGGCGCAGATAGCTGGCGACCATGTTCAGCTCGTACAGGTCGGTCAGGAGGGCGTTCATCGGCTGCGGCTCCGGGCAAGCATTGCGTATTTGGTCACTTGTACGCTGGAGGGCATGTTCGAGACCGAAGCCGCCCTGGCCTGGCCGGCGATGCCTTACCGTGCGCCTGTCTACGCGGCCGATACGTCCGAGATCGGAAGCGCTGAGTCGTTGCTCGGCGACGAGGATGCGGACATCTTTCATGGCATCGTCGTCAAGCGCCGTGAAGACAGAAAGCTGGTCGAGATCCCAGCGGTCAGGATCAAGAAGATAACCGCGGCCGGAGTGCTCACCGACCTCGGGTCCGACGACGTCGGTGCGCTGCAGCCCTACCGCGAGGAGCGCTGGTATCACATCGGCTGGGGCGGGCTGTTCCGCAAGCATCCGGAGTGGGATCGGACGTCAGGGACTTGAGTAGCCTTTAAAGCGTGATCCAGGCCATCGTGCAGGCGCTGCAGATGGCCTTTTTCATGTTCTGGGAGGTTCTATGGCCGCTCGCCCTCGGCTTCCTGATCTCGGCGGTGGTCCAGTCGGTCGTGTCGAGGCAGTCGGTGGTGGGCGCGCTCGGCAGGGACGATCTGCGCGGGATCACTTTCGCGACGCTGCTGGGCGCGGCAAGCTCGAGCTGCTCGTACGCGGCGGTCGCGGTCGGGCGCGGCCTCTTCCGGAAGGGGGCGACCTTCGCCAATGCGATCCTCTTCGAGTTCGCCAGCACCAACCTGGTGTTCGAGCTCGGACTGGTGCTGCTGGTGCTGATGGGCTGGCAGTTCGTGGCCGCCGAGTTCGCCGGCGGATTGCTGATGGTCGCGATCCTCGCCGTGGCCTTCAAGTACACGCTGCGAGCGCGGATGGTCGACGCCGCCCGCGCTCAAGCCGAGAAAGGTGTGCGTGGCCGCATGGAAGGCCACGGCGATATGGACATGTCACTGTCCGGCGGGCCTTTCCTGTCGCGCCTGTTCTCAGGCCGCGCGCTGACGGCGATCAGCCACTACTTCTACATGGACATCGTCAGCCTGTGGCAGGACCTCGTGCTCGGATTCCTCATCGCCGGCGCCCTCGCCGCGTGGGTGCCGAACTCGTTGTGGCAGTCGCTGTTTGTGACGAGCCATCCGGCCATCAGCGCGGTGTGGGGACCGATCATCGGCCCCGTCATCGCGATGTTGAGCTTTGTCTGCTCGGTTGGCAACGTGCCGCTGGCAGTGGTGCTGTGGAACGGTGGCATCAGCTTCGGCGGAGTCATCAGCTTCATCTTTGCCGACCTGATCATCCTTCCCATCCTCGACATCTACCGCCGCTACTACGGCGGGCGGATGAGCCTGTACCTGCTGGCTGTTTCGTATGCCGCGATGGTGGTGGCGGGTCTGGTCATCGGCGCGGTCTTCCAGGTCACCGGCCTGGTCCCTGAGCACCACTTCATCGCCGCATTTCAGACCGGTCCGTCGTGGAACTACACGACCATCCTCAACCTGGTTTTCCTGGCCGCGGCCGCGTTACTGGGCTGGCGCTTCCTGAGCACCGGCGGCGTGCAGATGCTGCGGATGATGGAAGCCCCGCACGACCAGGCCATGGCTGGTCATGAGCATCACCACGAGCACCACCATCACTGAGCGAGGCGCGCTGATCTGGCTGCCGCCAGGAATGCGATCAGCGTTCCGGCCGCGAGTGTCGCCAGCATCACGGGGACGATGGCGACCCCGAGCGGGATGATCAGGAGACCGATCGCACCGGGACCGAGCGCCCCACCCAGCATCGCCGCGGGAAACAGCCATGAGGTCGCGCGCGCGTCGCCCGGCCGGAGGCGGGCCAGCCAGACGATGCCGGTCGGAAAGATCGGAGCCAGGGCAAGGCCCGTCACCACGTAGGCTGCGGGGGCCAGAGGACCGTCGACTGCCAGGAGGAGCGACGCCGTTGCCAGGGCTCCGCCTCCAAGCACGATCGCCGGCGGTGGCACAGATTCAGGTACGAGCGTGATCAGCAGGCGACCGGTCACCAGCGCGAGCCAGAACCCTGAGGTGAGGGTGGCGGCGTTCGCCGAGGCAAGGCCGGCGGACTCGAGATGGGAGGTCATCCAGCCGCCGGTGCCGGTTTCGGTGGCGGTGTACACCACGAAGGCCGAAACGAAGATCCAGACGATGGCGGGCGGGCGGCTCCGCGTACTCGGCGCGACCGGCAGGCGCCCTGAGATTCCCGCCGCACCTGAAATGAGCGCGAGCGCGACCACTGCCGCGACTGCATAGAGCGATGAAAGGTGATCGCGCGCGAAGCTCGACACGAGCACCGGGCTGGCCACCGCCCCCGCCGAATAGGCGGCATTGACAGCGTTGAGCAGCGCTCCCCGCCGTCGCCCTGCGCTGTAGGCGACCAGCTGGTTGAGGCCGATGACCAGCGACCCGAACCCAAGCCCGACCACGAAAACGCCGAGCAGGAACACGGGCCAGGCGGTCGCCAGGGCGATCAGAGCACAGCCGAGCCCGACGCTGCCGCTCGCGATGGTCACGGAGGCCCGGCCGGACATCCTTTCCGTGAAGCGCATCGACACGAGCACGCCGATGAGCGCGCCAGTGAAGTGAACGGTGATGGCCACACCGGCGGCGGCCAGGCTGACTGAGAACCGATGGGTCAGGTGCTCGAGCAGCGGACCGTACGCCCCAGCCAGCATTCCCAGCAGCGCGAACGTGGCTCCGATGGCCACGACAGCGATCTTCGAGAGGGTCAGGCCGGCGCGATTCAGGCGGTGCGGACC
>VBFO01000053.1 GCA_005881025.1 Chloroflexota bacterium
AGCCGTGGTCGCGGCTCGGAAGGCGTTCGTCATGAACGTCATCGGCGACATCGGGATGATCCTCGGCGCGTTCGTGCTGTTCGTCACCTACCACTCGCTCACCTACGCGGGCGTTTTCAACCAGCTGACCAGCCTCAGCAACTCCGAGTCGCCCGCGCTCGAGCTCGCGGCCTTCCTGCTCCTCGTCGGCGCGGTCGCGAAGTCGGCCCAGATCCCGCTCCACACCTGGCTGCCGGACGCCATGGAGGGTCCGACCCCGGTCAGCGCCCTCATCCATGCGGCGACCATGGTCACCGCGGGCGTCTACCTCGTGGGCCGCATGCACCCCATCTACGACGTCGCGGTCTACGCCCACGGCGCGGTCGCGATCATCGGCGCGGTCACGGCGCTTTTCGCGGCCACCATCGCGATCGTCCAGACCGACATCAAGCGCGTGCTCGCCTATTCGACGATGAGCCAGATCGGCTACATGTTCCTCGCCGTCGGCATCGGGGCCTACACGGCCGGCTTCTTCCACCTCCTGTCGCACGCATTCTTCAAGGCCCTGCTGTTCATGGCCGCAGGCAACGTGATCCACGCCATGCACGACGAGCAGGACATGCGCAGGTTCGGCGGCCTCTGGGGACAATTGCGCCCGACGTCGATCACCTTCCTGATCGGCTCGCTGTCGCTGGTCGGCGTGATCCCGCTGGTCGGCTTCTTCTCCAAGGAGCAGATCCTCGGCGCAGCCTTCTCCAGGGGCGAGCCGCTCACCTACGCGGTGTGGGCGGTCGGCTTCGCCACCGCGCTGCTGACCGGCTTCTACACCGGCCGCATGTGGTGGCTCGCGTTCTGGGGCAAGCCATCACCGCAGCGCCCCGTCGAGCACCCGCACGAGGCGCCGCCCGTGATGCTGATCCCGGTCGCCATCCTTGCCGTCCTGGCCGTGGTCGGCGGCTTCATCCAGACTCGCGCCCTGGGGATTGGGCCATCGCTTGTGTCTGACTTTCTCGCGCCTGCGAGCGGCTACGCCGCCGTCGGAAAGCAGAGCTGGGAGGAGACCGGCTCCGCGGTCGCGATCGGCCTGGTCACCATGATCCTGGCGGCGGCGCTGTTCGTGGCCGCCTACCGCATGCGGCCCTGGAGCGCGGCGCTGCCTTGGGCCCAGCGCCTGCTCGAGCGCAAGTACTACGTCGACGAGGCCTACGACGCCGCCTTCGTGCGTCCCCTGGACCGTGCCGCCGACCTGGCCTTCCGTGACGTCGAGACCGGGGTCCTGGACGGCGCGGTGGTCGGCGCCGGTGAGCTCGCCGAGGCAGGTGCGGGATACGGCAGCTTCACGCAGACCGGCTATTTCCGGAACTACGTCCTGGTCTTCGTCGCCAGCGCCGTGATCCTGGCCATCGTCTTGCTCCTGAGGGCGGCATGACCCTCACGATCGTCTGGCTGCTACCGCTGGCGGGAGCCCTGCTGATCGCGGCCCTCCCTCCCCACGTCGCCAAGTACATGGGCGTGCTGGTGTCGTTGGGCACGCTCTTCGTGACCGGCATCGTCGCAGTCCTCTTCGCCCCCGACTACCACCGATTCCAGTTCGCCGAGGTGCTGCCATGGATCCCGCAGCTGCACGTCTTCTACCGGCTCGGCGTCGACGGGATCAGCGTGTGGCTGCTCGTCCTCAACGCGCTCTTGACTGTCGTGGCCATGCTGGCGACGCCGGTGGCGATGCGAAACGTGAGCCGGTTCCTGGCCCTGATGCTGGCGATGTCAGCAGGCATGGCCGGCGTTCTGATGGCGACCGACCTCGTCCTCTTCTATGTGTTCTGGGAGGCCATGCTCATCCCGGCGTACTTCCTGCTGTGGCTGTTCGGGGTGGGTGTGCGTCCCGGCCGAGCGGCGGTGAAGTTCGTGCTGTTCACACTGGTCGGGTCGCTGCTGATGCTGGTCGGAGTCATCGGCGAGTACGTGTTCACCGGCCAGCAGACGTTCGACCTCGCCAAGCTCGCGACCATTCCCGCCAGCTCGGGGATCCAGTTCGGGCTCTTCTTCCTTTTCGCTCTCGCCTTCGCGATCAAGACTCCGATCTTCCCGTTCCACACCTGGTTGCCCGACGCATACGCCGCCGCCCCGACCCCGATGCTGATCACCTTCGCCGGCTTCATGGGCAAGACAGGCGCTTTCGGCTTCCTGCGCATCGCGATCCCGCTGTTCCCTGAGCCGGTCGGCTGGTGGGACTGGCGGTGGGTGGTGCCGGCGCTGGCGGTGGCCGGGATCGTGTGGGGCGCGCTGATGGCAGTCGTCCAGCGGGACATGAAGATGCTGGTGGCTTACTCGAGCGTGAGCCACATGGGCTTCATCGTGCTCGGCATCTTCTCCTTCAATGTGCAGGGCCAGCAGGGCGCGATCCTGCAGATGGTCAACCACGGGATCATCATCCCGGCGCTGTTCCTGCTGGTGGCGTGGATCGCTGAACGCACCGGCACACGCGACCGTTCAGCCATCGCCGGGCTGGCGCCGCGGATGCCGATCATGGCCGGAGTCTTCACGATCGTCGCCCTGGCCGCGTTGGGGCTACCAGGTTTGAACAGCTTCGTGGGCGAGTTCATGACCCTGCTCGGCGCCTGGGAGCGCGCTCCCGCGCTCGCGATCGTCGGCGCCGTCGGGCTGGTGCTGGCTCCGGTCTACATCCTGCGGTTCTTCCAGGGCGCGATGTATGCGGAAAAGCCGTACGAGCGCCCGGTGGATGACATCCATGCGAGCCAGCTCACGCTGCTCGCCCCGCTCGTGATCCTCATGTTCGCGCTCGGCCTGGCTCCGGGGGTGCTCACCAACCTCATGACCTCCATCGTCCAGGTGGGCCTGGCCAGATGATCGCGGCCGCCGCACCGAGCCTGAGCTACGACTGGTCGCAGGCCCTCTCAGACCTCGGACAGATCAGTCCGATCGCCGCGCTGACCGGCTTCATGCTGTTCGCGATCATCGCCGACCTCGCCATCCCGCGTGTTCGACGGAGCGGCGTGGTCGCGATGGTGGCGGTGGTCGGTTACACGTACTCGCTCGCAACCGCTGCCTACCGCTGGAAGTTCGCCACCCTCGGACCTGCCTACCACGGATATGCGACCGGCGATTCGTTCGCAATCTTCTTCGAGGTCCTGTTCGCGATCCTCGGCATCCTGACCGTGGCCATCGCGCACCCGTATCTGGTCCGCCGCGGACTGCGCGAGGCCGAGTTCCACATCCTGGTCATGGCCGCGGTGATCGGCATGATGGTGCTGGGCTCGGCCACGTCGCTGGTGACGATCTTTCTCGGCCTCGAGCTGTTCTCGATCGCGCTCTACGTCGCTTGCGGATTTGCGCGAGCGGACAGCCGTTCGCAGGAATCGGCCGCCAAGTACCTCCTGGTCGGAGGATTCGCCAGCGCCTTCGTCCTCTATGGGATGGCGCTCGTCTACGGGGCGTCGGGGACGACCCTGATCCCAGAGATCGCCAAGAACATCGCCTCGTCTCCCGCGAGCGATCCGCTTCTGCTGCTGGGCATCCTGATGATGGGGGTGGGGTTTGCATTCAAGGTTTCGGCCGCCCCCTTCCACATGTGGACGCCCGACGTCTATCAGGGAGCGCCGATTCCGGTCACCGCATTCATGTCGGTCGGGACCAAGGCCGCCGCGTTCGCCATGATCGTTCGCGTCTTCGACTCCGGCCTTCCTCACCTTGGACCCGAGTGGCAGGCGCTGCTGGCTTTCGTGGCCGCCGTGAGCATGATCGTCGGCAACCTGCTCGCGATCGCGCAGACAAGCCTTAAGCGCCTGCTCGCCTACTCAGGCATCGCGCAGGCGGGCTACATCCTCATCGGTGTGATCGCGGGTGGGAAGGACGGCCTCGCAGCTGTCCTCTTCTATCTCTTCAGCTATCTGTTCATGAATTTCGGCGCGTTCGCCGTCGTGACCCTCATGGCCGGACCAGATGGCGACCACGACCGCATCGCCGACCTCGACGGGCTGCATCGCCGCAGCTGGCCGATG
Source organism: Chloroflexota bacterium (assembly GCA_005881025.1). Classification (GTDB taxonomy): domain Bacteria; phylum Chloroflexota; class Dormibacteria; order Dormibacterales; family Dormibacteraceae; genus CF-54. The sequence goes on from VBFO01000053.1 coordinate 3,999, forward strand.
GCGGTTCTGATGACCGTCTTCATGCTGTCGCTGGCGGGCTTTCCACCCTTCGTGGGCTTCTTCGGCAAGCTGTTCCTTTTCACGGCCGGCGTGAACGCCGGCTACACGTGGATCGTCGTGCTTGCAGTACTGATGAGCGTGGTGTCGGTCTACTACTACGTGAGGGTGCTGATCCCTGTGTGGTCGCAGTCCGGGCGTGTCGATGCTTTGCGAGTGCCGTTCAGCAGCTCGGCCGCGATCGGCCTCAGCGGAATCTTCTCGCTCGGCCTCGGGATCTACCCGACCTGGGCGCTGCTCGCCGGGCAGCTGAGCTCAGGCCCGATCACCGGCCCGTAGCTTCTCGACCGCGAGCACCAGGCGGCGCGCGCGAGTCTCGGGTTTTTTGGCCTCTTCCAGCGAGCGCGCCATCTCCTTTTTGTTCGTGTAGGAGAGCGCATCCCAGGCTGCAGTCGCATGCCGGTCTCGGACCAGCGCAGCCGCAAGGTCGGTCGGAAGCACGACGGTGCGGGGCGCGGTGTCGAGCTCGAGCTCAATCGTGATCACATCGCCCACACCCACCCCCGCCGCCTCCTGGATCGACTTCAGCACGCCCAGGCAGTAGGTGCCGTCGCCCATCGGCATCAGCGATCCGCGATAAGGCCGGCCGGCGATCACCGCCTGGACCTTGGGCATGCCTTTGAGCTTGAGCTGCGCCGCCACGTCCGGAGGCACCGCAACAAGCGTGCCACCGCCGCCGCGGGGCGTCGACGTGAGCTTCGCCCGGAACTTCACCACGCTCGGAATTATCCGGGCGCGGACGACCCCTTGGGGAACGGCCTCGGGTAGGGCCCTGGCGAGAAGCTCGTGAATGCGGGCGCTGCAGCGATCACGCCCCCGAGCGAGTTGGTGCCGGGGCCGAGCGCGAGAGCTGCGGCGTTCAGGGCCGAAGGAGTCAGCGATCCCGCTTCCCAGGAGCCGGTGTCGAGCCGGTTCAGAACCACCTTGAAGGCGGCGATGATCTCGGCCGACGTGAATGCGCAGTGGCCCGCACGGTGGACGAAGACCTGCCTCAGCAGGTTTGGATTGCCGGCGCGCCTGACCACGTCGGCGTAGGCGGTCTCATCCTGTGGCACCACCAGCCCGTCGCCGGTCGTGTGCATGCTCAGGACCGGCACCGCGATGCGTCCGTCGAAGCTGATATTGCGATCGAGGTAGGCGACGGCCGCCGGGTCCGGCCTGATGGTGGCGCCTGCGTTGAGGGTTCGGAGGTCGGCATTCAGGTCCAGGCCTGCCCCCCGGTAGAGGGCGACGACCTCCGCCCTGTCAGCCGAGACAGAAAGCTGGTGTGCGTAGTCGACCCCGATGTTCCATGAGGGGTTGCCACCGGCCCGCTTCTCCAGCTCCGCGCGGTTGCGGAACTCGAAAGGAAAGTCGACCCGAGAAGCCCATTGGGCCTGAGCGGCCTCGCGAGCCGTGAAGTCGGTGCCGGCGGGCTCTGGCGAGGTGGGTGCAAACCAGCCGGGTAGGCCTGTGAGCGCGGCGATCAACGCAATCCTGGCGCGGCCCGCGGGCGTGTCGGACACCTGCGTCATGAGGTCGTTCGCCAGCGAGAGGTTGGCGTCGGGATTCGTGATGTGGACCAGCTGGAGCTGCGAACGTGGCGCGAGCAGCGTCTTGAAGGCGTAGGCGCCGTCGAGGCCGGTGTTCCAGGAAGCGACACCGCCAGCGAGCACACCGCAGATCGGAATCGCCGCGGCGAATCGGTCTGGATGCTCCTGGATGAGGCCCGCGGTGATGATCCCGCCCAGAGAGCCGCCCCAGGCGATCACGCGCTTCGGCTCGCCCACCTGCGCCGCGAAGTGGTCTAGCAGCGCGATCTGGTCCTTGAGCGCGTCCTCGATCGCCCATCCGCTCGAGCTGTATGACGAGGCGGCCAGGGCGTAGCCGCCGTCGAGCAGCCACTGCCCGGTGGGTCCGTCGGGTGCGGCGGCCGCGCCGCTGGTGCCGCCGGGCGAGACATAGCCGTGGCTGTACAGGAACAGGGTCCCGTTCCAGGGGTGCGGCACCTCGATGGTGTACCTGGCGGCGCCGATGCTGCCGGTGAAGATCTCGGGACCGGCGTCCGGGCTCGAGATGGTGGCGGTCTTCGATGAGCCGGAGCACGCGACCAGGACAGCGAGCAGGACCAGGGCCAGGGACTTCCTCATCAGATGTTGGAGCGGGACTGCCCTCCGTCGACCGGGATGCAGGCGCCGTTGAGGAGGCTTGCCTGACCCGAGCAAACGAACACCACCGCGCTGGCCACCTCGGCCACCGACCCGAACCGACCCAACGGCATCTCGCGCCGCACGAACTCGGCGATGCCATCTGGATCCTGTTGCTGCCGCCGATGCCACCCGCCTCCCTCCCACAGGATCGAGCCGGGGGCGATGCAGTTCACAGTGACACCGCTGGATGCAACCTCGCGGGCCAGCGACCGCACGAAGCTGATCTCGGCCGCCTTGGCGGCGTTGTAGGCAGGCGCGCCACCGGCTTCCCTGCCGAAGACCGAGGCGATGACAACCACGCGACCCCAGCCGCGGTCGATCATGCCCGGCAGCACCAGCTTGGTCATCCGCGCGCTCACGCCGACGTTTCCTGCGAAGGCGGCTTCAAACTCCTCAGGTCCGGTGTCAGCCCAGCCGGTGCCGGCGCGAGTGCCGAGGTTGTTGACGAGGATGTCGATCGGGCCAAGCCTCGCGGTGGTCTCGTCGACGGCGCGCCGGCAGCCCTCCGCCTTCAGCAGGTCCGCGGCGACGCCAATTCCGCCCAGCGAGTTGGCGGTGCGTGCAACGTCGGACTCTGTGCGCGCTGCGATCGCCACTCGCGCCCCCTCGGCCTTAAGCGCCTGGGCGATCCCGAGGCCGATGCCTCGTGTCGCCGCTGTCACCAGCGCCACCTTGCCCGCAATGCCGAGGTCCATGCACGGCATGCTAGCTAGGTGACTGTCTTCCTTCCGCCTGGCGCCATCAACACCGGCCCACCTGTCCTGCCCAGGCCGTCGGCAACAGTGGTGCTCGTCCGAGGCACGCATCAGTGGGAGCTGCTCCTGATGCGCAGGCCGGGCGGGGCGGACTTCGCGCCCGGCGCTTACGTGTTCCCTGGCGGCACGGTTCACGCTGACGACTCCGCCTGGCCGAACGAGATCCAGGCCGCCGCGGTGCGCGAGCTGTTCGAGGAGGTGGGCATCCTGCTCGCGCGCTCGGGCCGGCGGTTTGCCCGCGACAGGGAATGCCGGGCGATCCGCGACCGGCTGGCCCAGGGGATGCAGCTCTCGGCGGCATTGCGAGACGCCGGTCTCGAGCCTGCCTTCGACCGGCTGGCGATGTTCGCACGCTGGGTCACGCCCTCCGCCTTGAGCCGGCGCTACGACGCGCGCTTCTTCTTCGCACGCCTTCCGGCAGGTCAGACGGTGACGCCCCAGGAGGGAGAGGTCGTGGACTGGATGTGGATCTCGCCCGAGCGGGCTTTGGCTGATGCCCGCGTGACGCTGGTCTATGCGACGCGCGCGGTGCTGGAGTCCATCGGTTCGGTGGAGCCGGTGTCGAAGCTCATTTCCCGCGCGCGCCGGCTGCGCCAGGTGCCTGTCGTCGAGCCGCGAATGGTCCAGACCGAGTCGGGCTGGACGATCGAGCGCTGACCCCTAACCCTCTTTTGCGCAAAAAGGACGCATCGCGACACGTCGAAACGCCTCTTTTGCGCAAAAAGGACGCATCGCGACCGGCCAGCGGGCTACCGCCAGAGGTCGCGCCAGCGGTCGTAGTGCAGCACCTCGACACCTCCCTGGCGGAGCGTGTCAAGGCCCGCTGGGTCGCGGTATGCCTCCCGGTAGTAGACCCGCGCCACGTTGCAGTTGATGATCGATTTGGCGCACATCACGCATGGCGATGCGGTCACGAACATGACCTTGTTCGGCACCTGCGCGCCGGCCTTGACAAGGCTGTTCAGCTCTCCGTGGACGCAGCCACATTTCCCTGCCTCGGCGGAGTCGCAGCGGTTGGGTAGGCCGCGTGCATTGCCGTTGTAGCCGATTCCCAGGACCTGCGTCATGTCGCCCGACGTGATCACACTTCCCACCTGCAGCCTGGCGCACGTGGACCGCTTGGCCAGCTCCTCCGCCATGCGCATGTAGACCTCCTCCAGGGGAATCCGGTCGGGCGTCTGGGAGGGTTCGGGAAGTGGTTTTATCTCGGCCACAGCGCTCATGTTAATGCCCTTGTTTCTACCCATATTTCGGGCTACAATCCACCATATGTCGGCGCTCGAACTGTTGTTCGCACTCCTTCTAGTATGTGTCCTCGCAGCGACCGGTGGTGTGGCGGTCCTGGTCTGGAACCTGGTCCGGCGCGCGGATGGGCAGGCCAGGGAGGTAGCCGAGCTCCGCGGCCGGCTCGATCTGGGCAGCACTTCCCAGGACGCCCGGGCCGCCGAGCTGCGCGAGCGTCTCTCGCAAACGCAGTCCGTGGTTGAGGGCTTGAGGTCCGCGCTCGCCGCACGGCAGTCCGTCGAGGATGACTCGCGCGCGAGCCTGAAGCACATAGAGAACGTGATCGCCGGCAGCTCAACCCGAGGCGCCGCGGGCGAGAACATCCTCGAGGAGGCGCTCAAGCACCTCCCGTCGGAGATGCTCCAGCGCAACGTCTGGGTCGGCGGCAAGGTGGTCGAGCTCGGCCTTCGGCTGCCGGGCGGCAAGCTGCTTCCGATCGATTCGAAATGGGTCTCGAGCGGTGCGCTGGAGCAGCTCGCCGATCCGACTCTCGACGCACAGCGCCGCGCGCAGCTCAGCGGCCAGGTCGAGCGTGAGGTCGAACGCCGGGTGCGCGAGGTCAGCCAGTACCTCCATCCCGAGGCCACGTCGCCCTTCGCGCTCGCCGTCATCCCCGACGCCGCTTACGACGTCTGCCGCGGGGCGATAGTAGACGCGCACAAGCGCCACGTCATGGTCGTCGGATACGGCATGGCACTTCCCTACCTCCTCACCCTGTATCAGCTGCACCTCCAGTTCGCGCGCACCGTCGACATGGAGAAGATGCAGTCGGCGCTGATCGACATCGAGCGCCACCTCGACACCCTGGAGGGCGTGCTCGAGAACCGCTTGCAGCGCGCCGTGACCATGCTGCAGAACGCCTACGGCGAGGGCAAGCAGGTTTCGGCCAGGATCCGGGCCTCGGCGCAGGGCATCCAGGTCACCGACGCATCGACGACCCCGCCCGAGGGGATTTCCACAGCGACCGACAGGGCCGAACCTGATCGCGCCAGCGCGCAGCCGCTGTCTTTCGCCCTCGTCGACCCCGTTCGTTAGGGCCCGTTATGCCTGGTTACCAACAGGGATTACCCAGCCTGTGCCCAACTCTGCCCAAAGGATATCCACAGGTAATCCACCCACATATGGGGCCTGGACCGTGCCAGACACCAAAGATCTTGTATTTAGGTCTTGACAAGCCCAAAAGGCCTTCGTATCATCGGCAGCGTTACATCGAGGCCCTGGGGCATAAGTTGGCGGGCATGCTCTGGGGCCTCTTCCATCCCCAAACGAATAGGTACGACGGACCACCAGGCAACCTTGCACACGTCCCAGCAGAAACCGGTTCGAATCCACCCTTACCGGGGATGATTGAAGGAGGCGTTCTCTAAGAGATGGCCAAAAACGTAGCTGACGTCGCCGGCGGGGCCCGCCGCAACGGAAATGGACACAAGCCGAAGGTCGGGCTTCGGTTCGAGCGCTACTTCACGCCTCCGGACAGCCACGCGTACGACCTGGTCGAGTGGGAGCGCCGGACGGCGGCGATCACCAGCGAGAAGGGTCAGGTCATCTTCGAGCAGAAGGACGTCGAGGTTCCACGGTCCTGGTCCCAGCTGGCCATCAACGTCGTCGCCCAGAAGTACTTCCGCGGCAGCCCTGGCAGCCCAGAGCGCGAGACCAGCGTCCGCCAGATCATCGACAGGGTCGTGGAGACGCTGACCCGGTGGGGCCGCGAAGGTGGCTACTTCGCCACTGACGAGGACGCCGACAACTGGTCCGAGGAGCTCCGCTTCCTGCTGGTTACCCAGCACGCCTCATTCAACAGCCCGGTCTGGTTCAACATCGGCGTTCCCGGCCGCCAGCAGCAGGGGTCGGCCTGCTTCATCAACTCGGTCCAGGACTCGATGGAGTCGATCCTCGACCTGGTCAAGACCGAGGGCATGCTGTTCAAGTTCGGCAGCGGCACCGGCACCAACCTCTCGGTCCTGCGCTCATCAAAAGAACAGCTCTCCGGCGGAGGCACCGCCTCCGGCCCGGTCTCGTTCATGCGCGGCTATGACTCGTTCGCGGGCTCGATCAAGTCAGGCGGCACGACCCGGCGGGCGGCCAAGATGGTCATCCTCAACGCCGATCACCCCGACGTCCTCGACTTCATCCGCTGCAAGGCGGAAGAGGAGAAGAAGGCGTGGGCCCTGATCGAGGCCGGCTACAACGTCGGCTTCAACGTCCCCGGCGGCGCCTACGACTCGGTCCAGTTCCAGAACGCAAACCACTCAGTTCGGATCACCGACACGTTCATGAACGCTGTCGCTGATGACAAGACGTGGGAGACGCACGCCATCGTCGGCGGCCGCACCATCGACACCTACAAGGCGCGAACGCTGTGGCGCGAGATCGCTGACGCGGCTTGGATCTGCGGCGACCCGGGTCTGCAGTTCGACACCACCATCCAGGACTGGAACGTGGTGCCCAACACGGGCCGCATCAACGCGACCAACCCATGCTCGGAGTTTGTCTTCCTGGACGACACCGCCTGCAACCTGCTGTCACTCAACCTGATGAAGTTCCAGACCGAAGGCGGCACGTTCGACGTCGAGCGGTTCCGTCGCGCGGTCGACGTGTGCTTCACCGGCCAGGAGATCCTCGTGTCCAACGCCTCCTACCCCACGCCGGCCATCGCCAAGAACTCCGAAGCCCTGCGGCCGCTGGGCCTGGGTTACGCCAACCTTGGCGCGCTCCTGATGTCGATGGGGCTGGCTTATGACTCCGAGGAAGGCCGCCGCTTCGCAGGCGCCATCACCTCGATCATGACCGGCCGCGCGTTCGCGCAGTCGGCGCGGATGGCCCAGGTCAAGGGCACCTTCAGCGAGTTCCCGAAGAACCGGGAGCCGATGCTCCGGGTGATGGAGAAGCACCGCGCGGCCGCGCACCAGCTGACCACGTCGCCCGAGTCGGCCGAAGTCGTGACGGCTGCCCAGAAGACGTGGGACGACGCAGTCGCCCTCGGCCGTACGCACGGCTACCGCAACGCGCAGGCGACAGTGCTGGCGCCCACCGGGACGATCGGGCTGATGATGGACTGCGACACCACCGGCATCGAGCCCGACCTGGCCCTCGTCAAGTACAAGAAGCTGGTCGGAGGCGGTCTGCTCAAGATCGTCAACAACACCGTCCCGGCCGCTCTTCGGAAGCTGGGATACGACAGCGGTGAGGTGAAGGAGATCGTCGAGTTCATCGACGACAACGACACCATCGAGGGTGCCCCGCACCTGGCGGACGAGCACCTGAAGGTCTTCGATTGTGCTTTCAAGCCGGTCAAGGGCTCGCGCTCGATCGCTCCGATGGGACACGTGAGGATGATGGCCGCCGTGCAGCCCTTCATCTCGGGATCCATGTCTAAGACAGTCAACCTACCCACCGAAGCGACGGTCGAGGAGATCGAGCAGACCTACATGGAGTCGTGGAAGCTCGGGCTGAAGTGCATCGCCATCTACCGCGATGGATGCAAGCGCTCGCAGCCGCTGTCGACCTCGCTCGAGAAGAAGAAGGAAGAGGCCACCGAGGTAGAGTTCCGCGCGGTCCGGCGCAAGCTGCCCGACGAGCGGCGATCGATCACTCACAAGTTCGACGTCGCCGGCCACGAAGGCTACCTGACTGTCGGTCTGTACGAGGACGGCCAGCCGGGCGAGCTGTTCGTGACCATGGCCAAGGAGGGCTCGACCATCTCGGGTCTCATGGACGCGTTTGCGACGCAGACCTCCTACGCGCTTCAGTTCGGCGTGCCGTTGAAGTTCATGGTCGACAAGTTCACACACATGCGCTTCGAGCCCTCCGGATTCACCAAGAACAAGGAGATCCCGATCGCGAAGTCGATCGTCGATTACATCTTCCGCTGGATGGCGAGCCACTTCCTGCCGGCCGAAGACGCCGAGGAGGCCGGGGTCATCCGCCGCGAGGTCACCGTCGAGGCAGCTCCCGCTGGACCTGCGCCCGCCCCCTCCCCTGCTCCAGCCGAGCTGAAGGTGATAGCTGCCAAGCCGGCCAACGGAGTACAGAAAATCGCCTTCATCAACACCGACGCCCCGGCCTGCCCGGACTGTGGCGCGATCACCGTGCGGTCAGGATCCTGCTACAAGTGTCTGAACTGCGGAGCCACCACCGGCTGCAGCTGACCTAGTCTCTCTCGGCGAGCGCCGGCTCCCGGACGGGTGGGAATGCCCTGACCTGGTTCGAGCGCCGGCACTCGCTGAGGATGTTTCCGCAGCCGACGTAGAGTGCGCCCATACAGGTCATCGAAGTCGTTGCGAGTGATGACGTCGAGGCTGCGGCCTGGATCGGGCCCCGCCTGCGACCGTTCAACAGCTTCCAGGCTGGGTCGGTGGTGCCTGGCGGCTTCGACGCCTACGCCCGCATCGACAACGAACGAGCTGGGGTGCTGCCGCCTGGGGCTGCACGCAAGGTGATCGCCATCCTCGTCAGGCACACGCCGGACCGGGAGGTGTTGTGGCTCGCGATGTGGAACGGATACGGCCAGATGCACGGACCGCCCGCGATGATGCCGCTCAGAGCCGTGACGATCGGCGCCGACCCTTCAGAGACCGAGTTGACTCCTCCGCCACCCTGGCCCGATGGCTTCATGCATCCACCGCTGCGGTCAAAAAACGCCCCGCTGGTGAGGCTGCCGGCCCGCGAATACCTGCTGTATCGGGGCCGCCCCGACCAGGTGGCCGGCTGGATGGACGGACCGAATCTCTGGTGGCCCGCCGACCGCGCGTGGTGCGTGGCCTCGGAGATCGACCTCCCCTGGACCTACATCGGCGGCTCGAAAATGTTGATCGCAGACGTGCTGGGTGATCCCGAGCTCAGAGCTCAGCCCCTCTCGTTGGACGAATCAACGCTGGCCCGGGACCATCCGGAGCTCGGCCAGCGACCGTAGCTGGCGACCGTCGGCGTCGAAGTTGTCGGGCCGAAGCCACGCCTCGAACGCCGCCTTCGCGGCCGGCCACTCGCCGTCGAGCATCGAGTACCACGCGGTGTCGCGGTTCTCGCCCTTGATCACCATGTGCTGGCGGAAGACGCCCTCGAAGGTAAAGCCCAACCGCACCGCGGCGCGGCGGGACGGCTCGTTGAGGGCGTTGCACTTCCACTCGTAGCGGCGATAGCCCAGATCGTCGAACACGTGCCGCGCCATCACGTACATCGCATCAGTCGCGAGCCGAGTGCGCTGCAGCGCCGGCGAGTACCAGATATGCCCAACCTCGATCACACCGTGGCCCTGCTCGATACGGAGAAAGCTCGCCATACCCAGCGCCCGCCCCGACTTCCTTTCGATGATCGCGTAGAACAGCGGATCGGAGGTCGCGGCTCGCTCCGTCAGCCAGACCCGAAAGGCCGTTTCGTTCGCGAACGGCCCATACGGCAGATACTCCCAAAGCTCCGGTGCGCTCGACTGCGCGGCGAACAATTGGCCGGCGTGGCGGGCCACGTCCACGGGCTCCAGGCGCACGAGCTCGCCCTCGAGCGCCACCCGGCTCAGGGGCTGAGCGGGCTTCCACTGCAGGGTCATCACCGCAGATGCTAGATTCCGCGCAGCCATGATCTGGGTTCTGGCGGTCCTGCTCTACGTCCACGTCCTGGGCGCCATCTTCTGGTTCGGTTCCGGGCTCATGCTGCAGTTCGTCTTCATCCCGGCCTTGAGGGACCTTCCCTACGAGGCCCAGCATCCATGGCTTCAAGCGCTGAGCGCGAACTACAGCCGGATCATCGGACCGGTCGGCGGGCTGACCATTCTTTTCGGGATCCTGCGCGGGATCTTCGCCGGAGTCCTGGGCACCCTCAACACCCCCTACGGGATCACGTTCGTGGTCGCCTTTGTGCTGGCGATCCCCGTGATCGCGGTCGGGGCCCGATTCATCGGGCCCACCGCTCAGAAGCTGGCGGCCGCAGGTACGCGAGACGAGGTCCTCACACTGGCGAAGCAGATCAGCCGCTACGGACGGATCGAGGCCTCGGGCATGCTCGTCATGCTCGCCCTGATGGTGGCGATGCACGCCGGGTACTGACCCGCACCGGCCGGCACCAAGCTTCAGCGATGGATCAGCGTGACCAGCAGCGCGACGGCTGCCGACGACATGACTCCAGTCGCGATCCACGTGAGGGTCCGGCTGACCGGACCGCTGACGCGACCTTTCATGATCTTCCGGTCCGATCCCAGCAGCACGATCAGCACCAGGAGTGGCGGGGCAACGAGCCCGTTGATGATCGCCGCGACGAACAGCGCTCGGATGGGATCGACCCCAAGCAGGTTGATGGCTGCGGCGGCGGCCGTCGATACCGCCAGGATCGCGTAGAAAGTTGGGCGGTACCGCGGCTTGTCAGCGAGCGCGCCCTTGAAGCCGGCGAACTCCTTGACCGCGTAGGCAGCTGACGCCGTCAGGATCGGAACGGCCAGCAGGCCAGTGCCGATCATTCCCATGGCAAACAGC
>VBFO01000160.1:0-5892 GCA_005881025.1 Chloroflexota bacterium
CTATTGGCGGAAAGGTGATCGCGCGGGAGACGATATCCGCCATGCGCAAGGACGTGCTGGCCAAGTGCTATGGCGGCGACGTCACCCGCAAGCGCAAACTGCTCGAAAAGCAAAAAGAAGGTAAGCGGCGGATGAAGCGGGTCGGCTCGGTGGAGATTCCACAGGAAGCCTTCATGGCGGTGCTGAAGCTTGACTAGACGAGTGCTTGCCTTGGTCGCGGTGGCCCTCCTCGGCATGAGCGCATGCACCAGGAGCACCGGTGTCACCGCTTCGAACGCGAAGCCGATGGACGTCTTCGCCGCCGGCCCCTCGGTCGCAGACGTGCGCTCGCTGCTCGGCGACGACAGGTGGTGGCCGATGTATCCCACTTTTGGCGTCCGTCCGCTGAAGGCCGCGTCCCTGCCACTGACCGAACGCTTCGACATCACACAGCGATTTCGGCACATCGGCACCCCCGAGCATTTCTTGATCGATTACGTCGCGTGGGACTCCACCTCATCGGCGACCACAGCTATGTCAAATGTCGAGGCCCAGCTTGGAACATCCATCAGCGGACCCAAAGCAGGGGACCAGGTCCTTTACTACGGCACGCAAGAGAGCTCAGGTGCAGCCTTGTTCGTTTTCACGATCTTCGTTCGGGTCGGCCCGGTGGTAATCCAGGCTGAATGGACCCGGGCGGAGGCGCACCCAGGCCTGACCCTGTTGGGAAAGATCGCAAACCTGCTGGCCGGCAGGGTCAAGGACGTTCTTTCCGGCAGGGTTCACCCAAGCCCCCTCGCGACGACCGACTCGGCTCTGCTGCCACCCCTCAATAACGATGTGACCCTGCTGGGAGCCGCGAAGCTGCCCATTGAGGTGGTGGCAACCCTCTTCTTAGAGGTTGCCACGCCGCAGGAGATCATCGCGCCTTTCACCAACCTGGGTGTTAAGAACCTGGTGTACGCGGACTATGCACTCAACAGCGATGTGAGCATGGAGGTGCGGGCCGTGGAGTTCAGCTTCGCGGACCAGAGCCAGGCCTCCAGCTGGATCAACGCGTTCGTCGGGTCAAACAACCTCGACGCCGAAGGCATCTTCTCCACTTACGCCAGCGCTCTGGGCATGTACGTCTACATCTTCACGTCGGGGATTCATGGAGCGATGGTCCTCTGCAGCGCGGCGGTCACCGGCGAAGCCGCGTCTCGAGCATGTGAAAGCCCGATGGTCGGTTTCATCGCCGCCTGGCGTCGGAGCCTCGCGAGCGCCTAGTCCGGGACCGAGGCTGCCTTTTTCTGCGTCTCCTGGAACCAGCGCCACTGCTGGGCCAGGCCATCGCGAAGTGAAGTGCGTGGCTCCCAACCGAGCCGCATACGGGCCCGCGTGATCGAGGCGCCGGCGTTGCGGTGGTCGGCCGGCTGCCGCTCGACGTGGCGTCGCTTCAGCTCCATGCCGGCGGTCTCGGCGACCACGTCCAGGGCATGGTTGACAGTCACGCTGCTGCCACCACCAAGGTTGTAGAGGTCGCCGGGCGCGCCGCGCTCGGCCGCCAGGATGGTGCCCTCCACAGCGTCAGCGACGTAGGTGAACTCGCGGGTCTGCTCACCGTCGCCATAGACGTCGAAGACGCGCCCCTCGTACATCGCCTGCATCGCCAGCGACAGCATCAGGTCGGGACGCATGCGGGGTCCGTAGACGGAGAAATAGCGCAGCCGAACCGAAGGCACCTGGAAGTTCTTCCAGTAGACGTAGGAGAGGTGCTCGCCCGCCAGCTTGGTCACGCCGTAGGGCGAGAGCGGCGCCGGCACCGCGGTCTCCGCCGTCGGAAAAACCTCGGCGTCACCGTAGACAGATGACGAGCCTGCATACACCAGGCACTTCAGCGATCGGCCCTTCAGCGTCTCGAGCAGCCGCTGCGTGGCCATGACGTTCTCGCGCCAGTACTGGTCGAACTGCATCATCGCGGCGCGCACTCCCGGCCGGCCCGCGAGGTGATAGACGACCTCGGCGCCGTCGAGCACAGGTGACAGATCGTCCGCGGCCAGGTCGACGTCGGCGAAGGTGAAGCGAGGGTGGGCGCGCGCCGCAGCAAGGTTGCGCTGCTTGGCCGCACGCGAGTAGTAGTCGGTGAAGCTGTCGATCCCAACCACCTCGTGACCCCGCGCCAGCAGCCGCTCCGCCAGGTGCGAGCCGATGAAGCCGGCGGCGCCGGTGACAACCACCCTCATGGGATCGTCCAATTTATCAACTTCCTTTTAGGAGGGAGAGCAGCGGCGCTTGCCCGGCCGAAGGCCGGGTCGGCTTTGCCGACGCCGCGATGAGAGGGAACCGCCTGGTTCCCTCTCATAATCCAGGCACTTATCGTGTGACCCCATGACACGGTTCGAGTCGTGGCTGGCAGAGTCGGGGGCGGGAATTACCGTCAGGCAGTTTCCGCAGGGAACGCGCACCGCCGGCGACGCCGCCCGGGCCGTCGGGTGTGAGATCGGCCAGATCGTCAAGTCCCTGGTATTCGTGGCCGCGGGCCGGCCCGTCGTAGCGCTGGTAAGCGGGCCGAACCGGCTCGACGAGTCGCGCCTCGCCGCACTTGCCGGAGAGCCGGTGGAAAAGGCAGATGCGAATACCGCGCGCAGCGCGACAGGCTATGCGATCGGAGGCGTGCCGCCGTTCGGGCATGCAGTTGATGTGCCCGTCTTCATGGATCGCGACTTGCTCGCCTACGCGGTGGTGTGGGCCGCGGCGGGGCGGCCCGATTCCGTGTTCGAGATTGCTCCGGAGCGTTTGCGGGAATTGAGTAACGCGCAGGTCATGGATTTGAAGGTGCCCGTTTGAGCGCGATCCTGATCCCCTGCCGTGACTGCGGAAAACAGGTGGCGAGCTCCGAGGCGCGTGATCAGCTGTGCCTCGACTGCCGGGTGCGGCGCTCGATGTCCGACCTCCGCGACGAGCACGCGCGCCTCTGGCGTAAGCGTGAGCGCTACCGATCGCATGGTGGCAACGTCGAACAGATCGCGCGTCAGGTCGCCCGAGTCGAAGACCGGATGGCACAGCGGATCAAGGAGATGGTGTCGAACGAGCGCAGAGCCACGGAGCTGCTGCAGCGCGAGCTCGAGGCGGCGCGCGGTCAGCGCTACACCATCAAGGGCGTATGACCGCCGCTGCTTTCAGACACCTGTACGTCCACATCCCGTTCTGCAGGCACAAATGTGGTTATTGCGACTTCAACGCCTACGCCGGGATGGACCGGTTGATGCCCGAGTACGTGGCGGCGCTCGAACAAGAGCTGTCGAACGCTGTGCGCCACCACGCATTCGATCCTCTCGAGACCCTCTACCTCGGCGGCGGGACGCCGAGCCTGCTGCCCGCGGGCCTGATGGCCGACCTCCTCGCTTTCATCCGGTCGACGTTCGAGATCCGCTCGGACGCCGAGGTGACGCTGGAGGCCAACCCCGGCAGCACCGACGCGGAGAGGCTGGCGGCATGGCTCGAGGGCGGAGTGAACCGACTCAGCCTCGGCGTACAGGGCTTTGATGGCCGTGCCCTCGCCGTCCTCGAGCGAAGGACCGACGCGGCGCAGGCCGAGAAGGCCTTTGCCCTGGCGCGTGCGGCCGGCGTCACGAACATCAACATCGACCTGATCTACGCGGTGCCGTTCCAGTCACGGCAGTCATGGCTCGAAACACTGCAACGAGGGATCGCGCTCGGGCCAGACCACATCTCGACGTATTGCCTGACCTTCGAGGAGGGCACGCTCTTGTGGAGGCGACGGGCGGAAGGCAGGGTGCCTGAGGTCGATCCGGACCTGCAGTGGGACCAGCTGGACGCCGCCTGCCGAGAGCTGGAGGCGGCGGGCTTCGAGCGCTACGAGGTCTCGAACTGGGCGCGTCACGGTCGCGAGTCGCGACACAACCTGGCTTACTGGCGTTGCCGGCCTGTCTTTGGGGCCGGAGCCGGAGCTCACTCCTACTGGAGCGACGGCATCACTGCGCGCAGGTGGTGGAACGTCGCCAGACCGCGCGAGTTCATCGCAGCCATGGACAAGGTGGCCGGGTCCGAGGACCTGGACGAGCGCAAGGCGAGGGCCGAGTCGATCATGCTCGGGCTGCGCACCGCGGAGGGCATGACCGCACCTCTGGGCTTTGAGTCCGAGCTCAAGCGGCTGGCAGCGGACGGGCTCATCGAGCGCGTGGACGGCAGGGTCGTGCCTACGCGCCGCGGCATGGATCTCCACAACCAGATCGCCCTGGCGGTACTCTGAGGCCCACCATGGAAGCCAGGAAGCAAGCGATCCTGAGGGCGGTCGTGAACGAGTTCACGACCAGCGCCGTGCCCGTAGGCTCACAGGCGCTGCAGAGCCGCTACTTCGTGAACCTCTCCTCGGCCACGATCCGCAGCGAGCTGGCCGAGCTGGCCGAGGCCGGTTACCTTGCGCAGCCCCACACGTCGGCGGGGCGCATCCCGACCGACTCCGGCTATCGCTATTTCGTCGACTTTCTCATGGACCTGGAGGCTGTGCCGGAGCAGGTCGCCACCTACATCACCGACGAGCTGCGCGTCGCCCCGTCTGACGTGCAGGGCCTGGTCGAGCGCGTCGCCATGACCGCCGCCGCGGTGACCCAGAACGCCGCAGTGGCCAGCGCACCACAGGGATCGCAGGCGCGTGTGAAGCACGTCGACCTGGTGTCGCTCGAGCCCGCCGAGGTCCTGCTGATCCTGCTTCTCGACGGCAACCTCTTGCGTCAGCAGGTTCTGCACGTTTCGCAGGAGGCGACGCAACTGGACCTCACGCAAGTCGCGGGGAGGCTCAACCAGCGGCTGGCCGGCAGGCTGAGCGATGAGGTGCGACGCCACTATGCCGACTCGACGCTGGGCCTCGAAAAAGAGGTGGTCGGCAGCATCGTCGCCGCGGTCGACCAGTACGAGAAGGGCGCCGAGAACCTGGTCGTTCACGACGGCGTTCGCAACCTGGTGAGGCAACCCGAGTTCGCCGAGTCCTCGCGCCTCCAGCAGGTGCTCGAGGTCCTGGAGGAGACGCGCTATCTCACAGTGCTGCTGCGTGAGCTCATCGGCGAGTCTGACCTTTCGATCGTGATCGGGTCGGAGAACGCTTCCAGCCACCTGCAGGGCTGTGCGGTCGTGCTCACCAACTACGGGCCGTCGCACCGCCTCAAAGGAGTGCTCGGTGTCATCGGCCCGACGCGGATGGCCTACAGCCAGACGGTGGCGCGGCTGCGCGCGGTGGCGAAGGCCGCGAGCGATCGAATGGGAGAGCTGGCGGTCTAGTTTTTTCCTTCAGGCCGAAGCCGGCAAGCGCTTCAGGTGCTTCGTCGTATCGAGACCCTCGAGCTGCAGGTCGTGCTCGAGCATCTCGTGCACCAGCTCGTCGAACGAGGTCCGTGGCTTCCAGCCGAGCTTCGCCGCCGCTTTGGACGCGTCTCCGCGCAGCTCGTGCACGTCGGCCGGTCGCATGTATGCCTCATCCGAGACCACGTACTTCTGCCAGTCGAGCCCGGCGATCGCGAAAGCGGCCTGGACGAAATCGCGCACAGAGCGAGTCTCGCCGGTGGCGATGACGTAGTCGTCGGCCTCGTCCTGCTGAAGCATCAGCCACATCGCCTCGACGTAGTCACGCGCATGTCCCCAGTCCCGCTTCGAATCGAGGTTGCCCAGACGAAGGTTCTCCGCCTTCCCCGACAAGATCTGCGCGATTCCCCGCGTGACCTTGCGCGTCACGAAGTTCTCTCCGCGGCGCGGTGACTCGTGGTTGAACAGGATGCCGCTGCAGGCAAACAGGCCGTGGGCCTCCCGATAGTTGACGGTCATCCAGTGCGCGTAGACCTTGGCCGCGGCGTAGGGGCTGCGCGGGTGAAACGGGGTGGTCTCGCTCTGGGGCGGGGCTGACAGGCCGAACATCTC
>VBFO01000160.1:5933-7146 GCA_005881025.1 Chloroflexota bacterium
TGTCGTTCGGACCGCCTCCAGCAGTCGCGTCGTGCCCAGCCCGTCGGTGTCGCCGGTGTACTCGGGCTGGTCGAAAGAGATACCGACGTGGCTCTGCGCGGCCAGGTTGTAGATCTCGTCCGGCTTCACGCTCTTCACCAGCCGGTTGAGGCCGCCCGAGTCCGTCATGTCCCCGTAGTGCAGGACGAAGCGAGAGCCCTCGGGATGGCTCGGATTGGCGTGTTGGAGGTGGTCGATGCGACCGCGATTCATGCTTGACGACCGGCGGACCACACCGTGCACCTCGTAGCCTTTCTCGAGGAGAAGCTCAGCCAGATATGAACCGTCCTGCCCGGTGATGCCAGTGACAAGAGCCGATTTCGCCATCGCCTCGGTGAAGTCTATGGTTTGGCCGCCGCGGCCCGTTTGGCGCCCGCGCTGTTTCGCACCGCGCAGCGTTTGGTAATAAAGCGGCGGTGATGACCACGCGAAAACACCCCCACGACGGCCCTGAGCAGGAGGGCCAGGCCACACCCCTCTCACCGGTGGAGGCGCGCCTGGAGGCCAGGATTGCTCAGCAGCGCGAGGACGCCTCCGCGCAGCGGTTGGAGAAGGCGGCTGAGACCGAGGCGGCCCTGGCCGAAGCCAGGGATCGACACCTGCGCCTGGCCGCTGACTTCGACAACTACAAGAAGCGCTCTCGCCAGGAACAGCTCGAGACTATCAAGCACGCATCAGCGGAGCTGATCGGACGGCTGCTGCCGGTCCTCGACGACCTTCGCAGCGCTCTCGAGCACAAGCCGGCCGGCGTGGATGAGGCCTGGTCGAAGGGGCTCGAGCTCGGCGTCCGCAAGCTGGAGGAGGCGCTGTCCGCTCATGGACTGGAGCCGATCGCCTCAGTTGGTGCCCGCTTCGATCCGAAGTTCCACGAGGCGGTGGCGCATGAGGAGTCGAACGAGCATCCGGAGGACACAGTGGTCTCCGAGCTGCGACGCGGATACCGGATTCGGGATCGAGTCGTGCGGCCGTCACTGGTCAAGGTCTCTCGCCGTCCGGACGGGCCAGAGGTCCGCCCCGGCGCCGACCAGGCCGCAAGCTCCGACCGGTAGGCGAGCGCCGTGGCCGTAAGGCGGGATTACTACGAGGTGCTCGGCGTCGGCCGGCAGGCCTCGGCCGATGAGCTCAAGCGTGCATTCCGCAAGATCGCGATGGACTCGCACCCAGACCGGAATCC
>VBFO01000161.1 GCA_005881025.1 Chloroflexota bacterium
TGTCCGACCCTGGCCGCAGGCGAAGCTACGACATGTTCGGCCACGCGGCGGCGGACATGGGCGGCGGGCCGGCCGTCGATTTCACCGACATGCCCTTCGCTGATCTGTTCGAGACGTTTTTCGGCGGCGGGGCTGGTGGACGCTCGAGGCGCCCGTCCAATCGCGGCGACGATCTCCGGTACGACCTGACGCTCACGTTCGAGGAGGCTTTCAAGGGACTCGACAAACAGATCGACGTCCCCCGCCTTGTCA
>VBFO01000054.1 GCA_005881025.1 Chloroflexota bacterium
GTCTTCTTGATGAAGCCCTCGACCAGCTCGGGGTGGCTCGCGTCGACGTAGACCATCCGCGGACTTACGCTGACATCGCTGATCCCGGCCTCGACCATGAGGGGGTACAACCGCCGCCCAATCAAAGCGTCGCCACCCGCCACTTTCTGCAGGGTGACCAGCGCGTCGATCGCGGCGTGGGCAGCTTCACTGTCGGGGTGGAAATACGCCGAGCCGTGGTCGCCTTCGATCACGGTGATCGTCCCGCTCGGCGCCAGCACCGACTGCAACGCACGCAATGCCCGCAGCGGCTCGCGCAGGTGCTCGAGCACGAAGCACACGAAGACGTGGTCGAACGAAGCGGGCGGATAGGGCGGGGCGGGCAGGGCGCACAGGTCGAACTGCTGGAACTCGACCTTGGTCAGCCCGGCCTCTCTCACGCGACGGCGAGCCTCGGCCAGCGACTCCGCCGAGACGTCAATCGAAGTGAAATGTGCGTCGGGACTCCGGCGGGCGAGGGGGATCGTCTGCGCGCCGACGCCGCATCCGGCCTCGAGCACACGGCCGCCGGCGGGGTAGTGGGTGTCGTGGTGGAGGAGCTCGACCAGCGTCGCCGCCTGGTCGAGCAGGCGCTCCTGCTCGCGCTCGTGATAGCCGTGGACATAAGCCTCGCCCATTCCACGGATATTGTCGAACCGCATGCGGTGCCCGGTACCTCCAAAGAGCTGGCGCTGATGGAGTGCAGTGCCATCGATGGCCGACAGTCAGCGTCGCGCTCGGCCGAGGTGCGGCCACGAGGGCAGCGAAGCGGTTAGTTGCGCGGTGGGAATGCGTGGCGTACAAGAAAACTGGCTGGAAACCGGCGTTCGTAAGGCCGCTTCATAGGGGGTACTGGTAATGGCTTGGCTGCGCTCAAGCGGAAGCAAAACGTCAACTGCGCTCGCCGGAGTCTGGGTTGCATTCACCCTGGTTGCGATGCCGGTCGCTGCGGGGGCAGGCGGCTACACAGAAACCGACCTTGCGTCGGACCTCCCCGATCGTGCTCCGCACATGGACTCGAGCCTGGTGAATCCATGGGGGCTGGTGAGCGGGCCGACGACGCCGTGGTGGACGTCCGACAACGGCACCGGCATGAGCACCCTTCTCAAGGCGGACGGATCGGAGTTTGCGGCGCCTTTCAATCCCGTCAACATCCCGATGACCGATTGCGCGGGGGCGGGAACGCCGACCGGGGTCGTATTCGACGGCACGAGCTCTTTCACCTTCAACGACTGCGACGGGGTGGCCCGGCATGGCCGGTTCATGTTCGCAACAGAGGACGGAAGCATCGTCGCCTGGGACGCACCGCTGAAAACTGCCGTGACCGTTGTGGACCCGTCTTCCGCCGCGGTCTACAAGGGCCTCGCCATCGGCAGCAATGACCAGGGCACGTTCCTTTATGCGACCAACTTCAGGGCGGGAAGCGTTGACGTCTTCAACACGAGCTTCCAGCACGTGACGCTGTCGGGCTCATTCTCCGATCCCGGAATCAAGCGAGGATTCGCCCCGTTCGGAATCGCGAATCTCGGCGGGGACCTCTACGTGACCTACGCCAGGCAGGATGCAACCCTGCATGACGACGTCGCCGGCCCGGCCAACGGGTTCGTCGACGTCTTCGATACGAACGGCAACCTGCTCCGGCGCGCCGCCACTCGCGGCCGGCTCAACTCTCCGTGGGGTGTCGCGATCGCCCCCGCCAACTTTGGGCGCTTCTCGGGCGACCTCCTGGTGGGCAACTTCGGCGACGGCCGCATAAATGCGATCGACCCCCTGACCGGTGAGTTCCTCGGGCAGCTTCGCGGACCTGACAACCGGCCGCTAGTGATCGACGGGCTGTGGGCCATCGTGTTCGGCACCGGCAGCGCGAACTCCGGGCCGACGAACGCGCTGTTCTTTACCGCAGGGCTCGAAGACGAGTCACATGGACTCTTCGGGAGGATCGACCCGACGAGCTAAAAACTCTCAGTGGTCCAAGTGTTGAATAGAGCGCGCCTCATGTGGCGGAGTCGATCACCAGCCGGACCGAATGCCCGTGAGGGGCAAACCGGCCCTGCGGACTACCCGTAACGACGTCGAAGGTCACACCGCCGTCCTCCCTGCTTTCGCGCACATGCGACGAGAGCTCGGCGATGCAGCCGAGGATCGTCCACGCCGCCTGACGTAGCTCGCGCCTACCCATCCCACCGGCTCCTTTGAGGTGAACGGTGAACCGGCCCTCCGGATCGGACGCGAAGGAGGTGATGGTCAGGCCGGCGGCCTCGGCGCCGCGCCGCAAGCCCGGCAGGAGATGGTCCTCGGGATCCTCGGTCACCCAGTCGGGCAGTCCGGCCAGCTCGGCCAGCTCGTTGATCGCGGAAAGGTGACTGCTCGCGCTGGCGATGCCATGCCCGCGCACATCGGTGTCCCAGCGGCGGAAGCCTTCACTCATGGGTAGAGACCACGCTCGCGTGTCGCCGCAGCCACCCGGGACACAGCCTGCACGTAAGCGGCCATTCGCATGTCCAGCTTCTTCTCCTCACGCGTGTTCAGGACCTCGGCGAACGCGCGGGTCATGATCGCCTTCAGCTTCTGATTGACCTCGTGCTCCGACCAGAAGAACGACTGCAGGTCCTGCACCCACTCGAAATAGGAGACGGTCACGCCGCCGGCGTTGGCGAGGATGTCAGGCACCAGGAAGATGCCGCGCTCGCGGAAGATCGCGTCAGCCTCGGGGGTGGTCGGCCCGTTGGCTCCCTCCACGATCAGCTTCGCCTTCACATCGCGGGCGTTGCGCGAGGTCAGCTGGTTTCCGATCGCCGCGGGCACCAGGAGGTCGCAGTCCACGCTCAAGAGCTCCTGGTTCCCGATGGGCTGCGAGCCAGGGAATCCGTTGAGCGTCTTCTCTCGCGCGCGGTATTCGAGGACTCGCTTGATGGAAAGTCCAAGCGGGTTGTGGATGCCGCCGTAGTCCTCGGAGACCGCAACTATCGTGCAGCCGGCCTCCTCCAGCAGGCGCGCGCTGATGCTGCCGACGTTGCCAAAGCCCTGAACCGCGACACGCGTCTGATGCGGGTTGCGACCCAGATGCTCGAGCGCCGCCACCGAGGTGATGGTCACGCCGCGACCGGTGGCCTCGATGCGGCCCAGCGAGCCGCCGACCTCAATCGGCTTTCCGGTGACCGAGGCCGGGCTCGAGTAGCCGAGGTGCATTGAGAGCGTGTCCATGATCCAGGCCATCGTCTGGCCGTCAGTGTTGACGTCAGGCGCGGGGATGTCGCGGTCGTGTCCGATCAGGATCGAGATCTCCGTCGCGAAGCGGCGGGTCATGTGCTCGAGCTCGTTGAGTGAAAGCTCGCGTGGATTGACGATGATGCCGCCCTTGGCGCCGCCAAACGGGATGTTGACGACGGCGCATTTCCAGGTCATCCACATCGCCAGCGCCTTGACCTCGTTCAGTGAAACGTCCGGGTGGTAGCGGATCCCGCCCTTCGCCGGTCCGCGATTGATGTTGTGCTGGACGCGATAACCCGTGAACATGCGGATGCTCTCGTTGTCCAGCTTCACGGGGAAGGTGCACGTGAACTCGCGCTGCACCTCGCGCAGGACCTCGCGGAGCCAGGGCTCCAGCCTGATGAGCTCCGCCGCCTCGTCGAACTGCGCCTGGGCGGTACGCCATTCGTCGGCCTCCTGTACGGCAGGTTTCAGCTCTGCGGCACTCACATCAGCACTGATGATCGCGGATATTCCGTGGACGGATCACAGATAACGTTGATGCAGGCGGGCACGCCGGCTTTGAACGCGCGCTCCAGCGCCGGTCGGATGTCCACGGGCCGCTCGACCCGTTCCCCATGGCCGCCGAGAGCCTCCACCACCTTGTCGTAGCTCGTCCCCGGGGCCAGATCTGCCGCGACGCTGGTGCCCAGCATGCTCTGCATCGGATGCTTCTCCAGGGCCCAGATCCCGTTGTTCCCGATCACACACACGACCGGTACCCGGTGCCGCACCAGGGTGTCGAACTCCATCGCCGAGAATCCGAACGCTCCGTCGCCCGCGAGCAGGATCACCTGCCGGTTCGGATGGGCGAGCTTGGCGGCCATCGCATACGCCGGCCCGGAGCCGAGGGCGCCGAACGGCCCGGGGTCTATCCACAGGCCGGGCTTCGGCCGCTCGATAAGCCGCCCTGCGAATGAGACGAAGTCGCCACCGTCGCCGACGATGATCGCGTCGGGGTCTGCGAAGCGAGCCACCTCGGCGATCAGTCGTGCCGGGTGGATCGGCTGGGAGTCGGACTCGAGCATGGCCTGGTCCTTCCGCCGGCCCGCGGACTCGGCGTCGGTCAGCGCCACGAGCCAGTCCGGCCCCGCGGCGATAGGCCCCTTCATTCCCGACGCCAGGCCCGCGACGGCGGGCTTGAGCGCACCGGTGATCTCCGCCCTGTCGACGTCGATGTGGATGATCCGCGTCTCGTCGCCGAACACCGGCGCCTGGCCGAAGTTGAGCCGGAAATCGAGGCGCGCCCCCACCACGACCACGACGTCCGCCTCGCGAAGAGCCTTCGAGCGTGCGCGTGAGAAGTGAAGAGGATGGTCGGGCGGCAGCGTTCCACGTGCCATTCCATTGACGATCAGCGGCAGCTGGGCATTCTCGACCAGCTCCCGGAGCTCGTCCTCGGCGTGGGCCCACCAGACGCCGGCCCCCGCGACGACAACAGGATGCTTCGCCTCACGGATTGACCTGGCTGTCTCGGCGATCCGGTCTGGGTCCGGAGGCGGACCTGGATCCGGCGTCAGATGCTCGGTCGCCTCGGGGATGTCCGCGGCTCCGAAGAACACGTCGATGGGAACGTCCATGAACACCGGGCCGGTGCGTCTGCTCAGGGCGGTTCGGATGCATTCCGCCGCGACCCCGTAGGCGTCGTCCGGCGACTCCAGCGTCAGCGCCTTCTTGGTCAGCGTCTTGACCACCGCAATGTGGTCCATCTCCTGCAGCGAGCCCATGCCCCAACGTGAGACGGGCGCCCTCCCGCCTATCACGAACATCGGGCTGTCGCCTGAGCTGGCCTGCGCGAGCGCCGTGACTGCATTGGTGACACCAGGCCCGGCGGTGACCGCGGCCACACCACACTCGCGGGTCACCTTCGCCCAACCCTCGGCGGCAAATGCCGCCGACTGCTCGTGACGCACGTCGATGATTCGGATGTCGTGCTCGACGGCGGCCGTGAGGATGGGCCAGATGTGGCCGCCGTTGAGGGTGAAGAGGTGGCTGACCCCCGCCCGCTTCAAAGCCAGCGTTATCAGCTCGCCTGTGTTGCCGGAGTCGCTCAAGTCCTCATCGCCCAGGGCATGGCCGGTGTGTTGAAAGCAGCCTGAGGCTCGCCCTCCTTCGGGATCAGGATCACGCCACCCACCGCGCTCATCGCCTTGCCCAGGTGCTCGACGGCGCCCCTGGCCACCGACGCGGGATCCATCCCGTGCTGGAGCTCGACGACCATCAGCTTGGCGAGACTGAGGCGAATGAACGCCTCGCCCTGTCCTGTGCCGCACACGGCACCGTGGCGGTCGTCCGCATACATCCCGGCGCCCGGGATCGGGGAATCGCCGATGCGGCCGGGCAGCTTGCCCTTGATCCCGCCCGTCGACACGGCCACGAACAGGTGGCCATCCGAGTCACGTGCGACGGCGCCCACAGTGTCGGCGCCCTGCAGCAGTTCCTGCCGCTTGCGGTCGGTGATGAAGATCGCCGGATCGCACATCTCGATCCCCCGCTCACGAGCGAAGCGCGACGCGCCTGCGCCCGAAAGAAGGACGTGCCGGCCGTCCTCCATCACCGCCAGCGCAGCATCGATCGGGTGACGTACGTCGCGCACGCAGGCGACGCCACCCGCGCGCTGCCTTGACCCTTCCATCGCGCCCGCATCGAGCTCGACCTCGCCGTCGAGGTTGAGGCAGGCCCCGATGCCGGCGTTGAGGAGCGCCTCGTCCTCCATGTGCCGCACCGCCGCGACGGCAGCCGCAAGGGCGCCTTCGGTGATGCGACTCCAGCCGGCTTCGAGCGCCCGCTCGACCGCGGCCTGACGATCGGCGAGCTCGGAGGAGGGCACGGGGCCGGCGCCGCCGTGGACGATGAGAGCCGGTTGGGCCACGGCCCTCAGATTAAGGTGAAGCGGGAAACGAACAAGAAAGAGCTAGCGTGGTGTGGGCGGCTGGGTTACCCCAGCCGCAACTTTGTTCCTGAGTCTCCCAGCGTCGGCGAGGAGGCATCATTCAAACAATCCGATCCTTATGCCGGAAGGAGAGCAGCCCGGCGCGCAGCGCCCGGCGATGAGAGGAAACCATCGGGGTTTCCTCTTATACGTGACTCGGGCTTAGGCGGGAGAGAACGCGGGGTTCTGTGTCGCGCGCCGCTCGACCTCGCGCCTGTCGACGGCCAGGACGCGCCTGCCGGCCACAGCCCGGTCCGGACGCCGCCGCTCACCAAAGCGGCGATCCATGCTGGAACGTCTCTGCGCCACGCGTCTTTCCTGCATCGTTTTTTCCGACTCGTTGTTGCTTACCGCGAACATCGTCCCCTCCTCCCGGCCGGCTTCCACAGACCGCCAGATCCTATAGCACTCTGCGGTCCAGTGTCCTCAGCTTTTCGTCCAGGCGCCGCTCCGCCTGCCGCCGCTCCAGCTCGTCACCCGGACCCATGTCGACAAACGTCGCGTAACGGGCCAGCCGCGGGTGAACCTGGGACACCTGCCTGAACATCTCCTGGGCCACCCAGCGGTAGTCGGGGTGCCCCTGCGGCGTCGTTCGCAGCTCGCACAGGTGATAGATCTCGCGCAGGTTGACTCGGAAATACCACCGCACGCGAAAGGCCAGCGGAACCACGTACTGGGCCAAAGCGGCGCCGAGCTCCGTCTGGATTTGCCGGTGCGCGGCTGCCGCGGACTCGATCGCCGTCCTGAAGCGCGATTCCATCCCAAGCTCTGCCAGCGCAGGAGGCACGTCGTAGCCCAATGCGGTGCCAAGCAGCTGGCGGTCCTGCGTGAGCATGCGATGCCGGTGCAGGTCGCGGTAGGCGGCGAAGTTGGCCACGATCTCGAACTTGTACTGAGCGTGCTCGAGAGCACGGGGAGCCCGCTGGCGGCGGTTCGCCCGGCCGCCGAGGAGGGCCTCCAGCACTGCATCGGCGCCGGCGGACTGGACGTCCAGTGGCCGGTCCGAGTATGGGAACAGCGCCGCCTGCACCACCTTCTGCTCAGCATCCGGGTCGTGCCCGACGAGCCGGACCGAGGGTGAATCGCTCACCGGCGCCGGACTCTCTTCGCGCCGGGACATCGAGGTCAACGCCCGCCTGACCTTCTCCATCCTCTCGGAGGCCGGCCGGCCGTACTTCTCGTCCAGTGCACGCTTGACGAAGGCGGGAATCACCTGGGCCAGCTCGCGATGCAGGTCCTCCGCCAGGCCGCGGCACTCGGGCAGCTCGCTGGATGCCAGCTTGGTGATCAGGTACTCGAACGCGCGGCCGTTGCCGAACAACCCCAGGTTGGTCAGGGTGCCCGCAGGCAGGAGGCCGCGAAGCAGGTCAAGCGCCTTGGCACGGGTGGCCGATTTCCAGCCCCGGTCGGACTCGCCGGGCTCCAGCGGGAACCGCTCTCGGATCGAGGTGGTCAGCGGTTCCAGCAGCTCGCTGAACGTGTCGAACAGAGCGTCGGCGGCCGGCTCATAGGCAGGGTGCGTCAGCTCAGGACCGCGATGGTAAAGGCGGCGCCCATCCGGGCCGGGCCGGTCGAACCGCACGTATCGTGTCGACTTTTCGAGCGGCGAGATTCCGATCCGGCTGTCCTCGAGCGCCTTCGCCGCCAGCGTCGAGACCCGTTCCACTGCCACATGCGCCCCGGCGAGCTCGGCGACCGAGTCGTCGCCGTATCCGACCAGGACGCGCTCGTAAAACTCTTCTGCGCGCTGCACCGCGACCATGTCGTCATCGGCCGGCCCGGCTCCGGCGATGCCCTGAAAGCCTGACTCGGGGTCGTTGATGAACTC
The DNA here is from genome assembly GCA_005881025.1 of Chloroflexota bacterium. Taxonomy (GTDB): domain Bacteria; phylum Chloroflexota; class Dormibacteria; order Dormibacterales; family Dormibacteraceae; genus CF-54. Next base: position 8,028 of record VBFO01000054.1, read on the forward strand.
ATCCAGGAGTACCCGCCGCAGGCTCTTCTCGGTCCGCGAGTAGCGCGAGAAGAGGGCGCCCTTCACCACCTCTGGCAGGTTGCGAAGGGCGAAGACTGGCCGGTCCAGATTCGTGAAGTACCGCTCGAGAACCGTGCTCTCCGCGGCGCTGAACTCGGGCCCGGTCACCGTTTGCCTATGCTATCGACCCTCGTGGAACGTTCGTACAGCCGCGAATTCAGTCACGCCCTGGGCCGCGACATGGAGCTGCTGCATTTCGGCTCCGCCGGAAGGGGGATGCTGGTGTTTCCGACGTCCCAAGGCCGCTTCTATCAGTGGGAGGATTTCGGCCTGGTGGGCGCGCTCGCGCCGTGGATCGACTCCGGCGCGCTCCAGCTGGTGTGTGTGGACAGCGTCGACAGCGAGTCCTGGTACGCGAACGGCCACCCGCCCGCCGAGCGCGTGGCGCGCCACCTCCAGTACGAGCGCTACCTGCTCGATGAGGTAATGCCCCGCCTACCCGGAGCCCCAGTCGCCGCCGGCGCATCGTTTGGAGCCCTGCACTCGGTGCTCCTGGCCGCCCGGCACCCGACCCGGATCGGCGGGTTCATCGCCCTGAGCGGCGCCTACGACACCGCCCGCTGGCTGGACGGTCACAGCGATGACAGCGCCTACTTCACCAACCTGCTCGCGTTCCTTCCCGGCCTCACCGACGAGGCCTACCTGGGCCCACTGCGGGCGATGCATCCGAAGGTGATCGCGACGGGCTCCGAGGATCCCAATGTGAAGGACTCGGTCCAGGTGGCCGGGCTGCTGCGTGACAAGGGGGTCGATGTCTGGCTCGATATTTGGGGCGGATGGGCTCACGATTGGCCCTACTGGCAGGACATGATGCGCAAGTACGTGGCCGCCTGAGGCGCGCCACCAGGGGAGGGGCGAAGTTCGATGGGCGCACAGAAGATAGTCGGGCTGCTGGTGGGTCGCGAAAACACGTTTCCAATGCCATTCATCGACATGGTCAACCAGCGCGGCGCAGCCGTGGGCGTGAGCGCCGAGCTGGCAGTCCTGGGTGGCTCGCTCGAGCTGGAGGAGCCGCGTCACGCGGTGCTCGTCGACCGGATCTCGCATGAGATCCCTTACTACCGTGCTCACCTCAAGAGCGCGGCCCTGCTCGGCACCGCCGTCATCAACGACCCTTTCTGGTGGGAGGCGGACGAGAAGTTCTTCGAGTGCACCCTGGCGCGCAAGCTCGGCGTCGCGGTCCCGAAGACTGTCGTGCTCCCGAACAAGGACTACATCCCGGACATCGACCACAGCACATCGCTGAGAAACCTGCAGTATCCGATCGACTGGGAGCGCCTCGTCAGCTACACGGGCCTGCCGGCAGTCCTGAAGCCGAACACCGGCGGCGGGTGGAAGGACGTCTACATCGTCGACTCGGTCGATGCTCTCCTCGCCGCCTACAACCAGACCGGATTGAAGACGATGATCCTGCAGGAGTTCATCGCCTGGGATGACTACGTCCGGTGCATCTGCATCGGCCGTGAGCACGTCATGCCCATCCGCTACAACCCTCGAGCTCCGTTCGAGCAGCGCTATCAGATCAGCAATCCGGTCGAAGGCAGGCTGCGCGAGCATGCGATCAACGACGCCCGGACCCTGGCGGACGCGCTCGGCTACGACATGGACACCGTCGAGTTCGCGGTCAAGGACGACGTCCTCTACGCGATCGACTTCCTGAATCCGGCGCCTGATTTCGACAGCTTCTCGATCAAGGAGGACAACTTCCACTGGGTGCTCGAAAAGATGACTGACCTCGTGCTCAGTTACGCACGCGGCGAGGCAACGCCACCATGGCGCGGCGAGCACCGCTGGTGGAACCATCTGCAGAAGCACCCGTCCGTCAAGCCAGTCGAGGCGTGAAAGACCCTGTCACCGCCTACCACCGTCTGCTCGAAGACGGGAGGCTGGCGGAGGCAAGCGCTGAGGCGCTCACCGAAGGTCAGCGCAAGCGAAAGCTGATGTTCGGCGAGCGGCCCCTTTCCGTGGCCCTGCGACCGCAGTTCCTCACCCGCAAGCGCGCCGATCAGGCGATCGCGGCTGCGGACGGCGTCCACGCCGCGCTGGCGAGCCTCGAACGGGCCGTCCTCAAAGACGCGGACCTTCGTGCCGAGCTCGAGCTCGAGCCGCTGGAGGAGCAGCTGGCGATGGCCGATCCCGGCTGCAGCTCGTCGTCTCCTTCGTCTCGCCTCGACAGCTTCTTCTCGGATGAGGTCCGCTTCGTGGAGTACAACGCCGAGTCGCCTGCGGGCATGGCGTACGGCGACAACCTCTCGGAGGTTTTTGCGGGCCTTCCAGTGATGAAGAAGTTTCGAAAGCTGTACCGGGGCACGTTCATGTCCACGCGCCACAGGCAGCTCACCTCGATGCTGCGCGCGTTCAAGCAGTGGGGTCGCCAGCGGAAGCCTGTGATCGCGATCGTCGACTGGGGCGGCCTGCCGACTGCGCCCGAGTTCGAGATGTTCAAGGCTTTCTTCGAGTCGCAGGCGATCAAGACGGTGATCTGTGACCCCCGCTCTCTCGAGTACCGGCATGGCCGGCTGTACGCCGGGGGCGTGGCGGTCAACCTCGTCTACCGCCGGGTGCTCACGAGCGAGCTGCTCGCCAAGCACGAGGAGACCCGCGGGCTCATGGACGCCTACCTCGCTGGTGCTGTGTGTGTGATCAACAGCTTCAGGGCCAAGCTGCTGCACAAGAAGATGAGCCTTGCTCTCCTGTCCGACCCGCGCTACGGCCGGCTCTATACGGCCGGCCAGCGGGCTGCGATCCGCCGCCATATTCCATGGACACGACGCGTGACGCCTGAGCTGGAAGAGGAGATCAGCCGGCGCCGAGAGACGCTGGTGCTGAAGCCGAATGACGAGTACGGCGGCAAAGGCGTGATCCTGGGCTGGACGGTGGAACAGGCCGAATGGGACGCCGCCATAGGCGTCGCCACCACGCAGTCCTATGTCGTCCAGGAGGCGGTGGAGATTCCAAGAGTCACGTTTCCCGTGGCTCTGGACGGGCTGCGCTACCTGGACCTCGCGGTCGATCTCGACCCGTACCTGTTCGACGGCCGCACCCGCGGCTTCATGACCCGCGTCTCGGCCGCCGCACTTTTGAACGTGACCGCCGGGGCGGGCAGTCTCGTGCCAACATTCGTGATCGAGGGTTCCGCATGAGTCGAGAAGGCCTGCTCACGATCGGCGTCGAGGAGGAGTACCAGATCATCGACTCGTCCGGCGAGCTGCACTCGCACATCGACACCCTGCTGACCAAGGCCGAGGCCAAGCTGGGCGACAAGGTCAAGCGGGAGATGATGCAGTCGGTCGTCGAGGTCGGCACCTCGATCTGCGAGAACGTCGACGAGGCGCGCGAACAGCTGGCTGACATGCGCGGCACGCTGGCCGGGCTGCTCGGGCCGGAAGAGATGCGGATCGCTTGTGCAGGGACGCATCCGTTCTCGCGCTGGCAGGAGCAGCAGATCACCGACCACGAGCGCTACAAGATGCTCGAAGAGGAGCTCCAGGACGTCGTGCGAACGCTTGTGATCTTCGGCCTGCATGTTCACGTTGCGGTCCCTGACCGAGAGCGGCGGATCGAGGTCCTGAACGAGGCGCGCTACTTCCTCCCGCACCTGCTGGCGCTCAGCACCTCGAGCCCGTTCTGGATGGGCCGCAATACAGGCCTCAAGTCCTACCGGAGCGTCATCTGGTCCAACTTCCCACGCACCGGCATACCGCCCGACCTCAGCTCATACGACGAGTACGAGAACTATGTCGAGCTGCTCGTCAAGACACACTCGATCGACAACGGCAAGAAGATCTGGTGGGACCTGCGTGCTCACCCGAGCTTCCCCACCATCGAGTTTCGTGTCTGTGACATGCCGACGCGGCTCGAGGAGACGGTGTGCCTGGCTGCCTTGATGCAGGCCATCTGCGCCAAGCTGCTCCAGCTTCGATCCCGGAACCTGGGCTTCCGCAAGTACATGCCGGCCCTGATCGCTGAGAACAAGTGGAGGGCCATCCGCCACGGGATCGACGGCAGCCTCATCGACTTCGGTAAGCAGGCGGAGGTGCCGATGCGAGACCTGGCCCTGGAGCTGGTGGAGTTCGTCGATGACGTGGTCGATGACCTGGGCTCCCGGAAGGCCGTCGAGTACGTCCACACGATCCTGAAGGGCGGGACCAGCGCCGACCGCCAGTTGAGCGTGTTCAAGCAGACGGGTGACACGCGGGCGGTGGCCGAGCAGCTGGCCAGGGAGACCCTGGAGGGCGTTTCCACAGGTTCTCCAGCCCAATCCAAGACCCAGACCGGGTAGCGCCGGCCTTATCCCCAGGACGCCGGCGGTACGGCGGCCGGTTGTCCCAGGCTTGTCCCCAACGCTAGCCTCGTTGCATGCACCAGGTGGATTGGGTGGCCCGCTGGGGCGGACTGGTCGCCGATCGGGAACGGGCCGCGCACAAAGACGGAGGCCACAGCGATCCGCGCTACTGGGACCGCCGCGCCCCGACCTTCGCTCGCTCGACCACCGGTAGGACCGAGCAATTCCTGGAGGTCGTCCGGCCCTTTGTCTCCGCGCGCACGACTGTGATCGACGTCGGCGCGGGGGCCGGCCGGCACGCGGTGCCGCTGGCCGAGCGGGCCGAGTGGGTCACCGCGGTCGAGCCTTCAGAGGGCATGCGGGCGCACATTCCCGCCCTGCCCAACCTCACCGTCATCGCCAGCGCCTGGGAAGACGCCGAGGTCGCGCCGGCTGACGTCGTGATCTGCAGCCACGTCCTTTATGGAGTGGCCGATGTGGTGCCGTTCGTGGAGAAGATGGAGCGTGCCGCCCGCGCACGCGTCTTCATCATGCTTCGCGAGGGTCCGGTGCCGCACCCCGCCAACGTGCTGCGCGACAAGATCGGATCCGCGCCACTACCTCCGATCCCAAGGTTCAGCGACCTGTTCATGGTCCTGATCCAGCTCGGCATCACGCCCGACGTGAGATTCATCAGCTACCCGGTCGTCAACAGATACGCGAGCCTCGATGAGGCCATCGCCGACTCCAGGCCGCTGTTCGGCGATGGGTGGGACGAGGTCGACGGCGCGCGGCGCCTGGCTGAGATGTTGGTGCGCGACGGTGACGAGCTCGTCTACGACAGCGGCCTTTCGGTTTCAGGGATCGCACATTGGCAACCCCGCCTGAGTTGACCCTCCGGCCGGTCAGACCCGCGGACCGGAAGCGGGTCGTTGAGCTGACCCAGGACGTGTGGGAGGGTCGCGACTACCTGCCCCAGGTGTTCGAGCGCTGGGTCTCGGACGCCGGGTCGACATTTCAGTCCGCAGAGATTGATGGCGTGGTCGTGGGCGTGCAGAGGCTGAGGCCTTACGCGCCTGGCCTCATGTGGTACGAGGGACTTCGCGTGGCGAGCACGCACCGGAGGCGCGGCATCGCCCGCGCCATGCTCGACTCCGCCATCGGCGAGGCACGCGAGCAGGGCTTTACCGAGATGCGCCTCGGGACCGCCAGCCCGGCAGCCGTGAGCCTGTTCGAGCAGGCCGGCTTCAAGCGCCTGGTCGACATCCGGTGGTGGCGAGCACCGCGGGTCGAAGGCGGCGAGCCCGCTCGAATCCCTGATCCTGCGGAGGCCGAGCGCCTGTGGTCGGCGGTGTCCGCCACCCCGGGGCTCGATCTCTATCACGGAGTCGCAGCCGACATGACAGGCGCGCACGATCTCGACGCTGCGGAGCTATCAAGGCTTGCCGGCCTCGGGATGCTGCGAGCGGCGCCGGGCGGCCGGGCCATCGCCGGACTTCGCCCGGCCTGGAGCGACAACATTTCGGTCGCCTTCGTGGCCGGAAAAGGTGCGGCCCTGCGCGACCTGCTGTTCGCGCTTCGATATGAGGCGGACGCGGACGGGCTGGATCACGTGACGATCGCTCTACCGCGCCGGCATCCAGCGGCGGTTGACATGAATGCTTGCGGATACGATTTGGTCAATGCCGAAGACAACGCGGGCGTGTACGGACTGAAGCTCTAGCTTGGGACTCCAGCTTCAGGTGGGCTGGCCCAGGGCCTACTTGCATCTTCGCTGGCCTAGACGGCCGGGCGCCCTTCGGGCGCTGATGCCTGCGTCAGGGGGCCCGGCGGGTCGTCGTCACGCATTCGCTGAATGCGCTCCTCCTCCCGCCACCCCTTCCTTGGCACCGGCCGTCGATGCCGCGAATATGCGGCGTATGCCTGGTCAGCCCACCTAGCTTGACGCGACGCTACGTGGTCATCGGCAACGGCATCGCCGGACAGACCTGCGCGGAAGAGCTGCGCAAGCTCGACGCCGAAGCCTCGATCGTCATGATCGCCGCCGAGAAGCACCCCCTGTACAACCGGGTCGCTCTGCCGCGATACCTGCGCGG
>VBFO01000055.1 GCA_005881025.1 Chloroflexota bacterium
TGCAGCCACAGCGCTCGTGCCCCGATCTGCACCGCCTGGCGCGCAATCTCGGGCGCGTCGGCCGCGGGCCGGAAGACGTCGACGAGGTCCACCTTCTCTGGGATTTCCAGTACCGAGCGATAGACCCGCTCGCCGAAGAGCTCGTCCGCGAAGGGATTGACAGGGATGATGCGAAAGCCGCGGGCTTGCAGCCCGAACGGCACCGACCCGCCGGCCTTGTTTGGGTCGCGCGACGCCCCGACCACGGCGATGGTCTTCGATCGCTCCAGGATCTCCTGCGGGCTTCTTGGGCCCTTTTGTGCAAAACCGACCATTAGCGGCCGCGCCTAGAGGCCCGTTTGTACAAAAGAGACGTGGTCAGGGGCATAAGCCGATGATCAGGCCGCTTCGATCTTCGCCCGCTGCTCCGGCTCGAGCGCGTGCCTCAGCACGTCGTCGACCTGGCTGGCCAGGTGGAACGTCATCGCGTTGCGCACGCTCTCCGGCACATCATCGATGTCCTTCTCGTTGCGCTTGGGCAGGATGACCTCCTTCAGCCCCATGCGGTGGGCCGCGAGCACCTTCTGCTTGACGCCACCGATCGGCAGCACCAGGCCCTGCAGCGTGACCTCACCGGTCATGCCCACCGTGCTCCGCACCGGCCGCCCCGTGAGCAGGCTCACGATCGCGGTCGTCATCGTCACGCCGGCCGACGGCCCGTCCTTCGGGACCGCGCCCTCGGGCACGTGGATGTGGAACACCTGATCGATCGTCTTCGGGTCGATGCCGAGGTCCTTGGTGTGCGACCGCACGTAGGACAGCGCGATCTGCGCCGACTCCTTCATCACGTCGCCCAGCTGCCCGGTCAGGGTCAGGCTTCCGCCGTGCCCGTTGGACGTCGGCGTCGCAGTGGCTTCAACGAACAGCACGTCTCCACCGGTGCCGGTGACGGCCAGACCCGTGGCCACTCCAGGCACCGCGGTGCGCACCGCAACTTCGTTGTCGAACTTCGGCTTGCCTAGGTACTCGCGAACGCGCTCCGGCGTCACCTCCACGGGCTCGTCCAGCTTCGCGTTGGCGACCTTCGTCGCGACCTTGCGCGTGATCTTGCCGAGCTCGCGCTCCAGGTTCCGCACACCCGCCTCGCGGGTGTGGTCGGTGATCACCTTCATGATCGCTGCGTCGATGACGCTCACCTCTTCCGGCTTCAGGCCCGCCTGCTTGATCTGGCGTGGGAGCAGGTGCTGCCGCGCGATCGCGACCTTTTCCTCCTCGGTGTAGCCGTCGAGGCGGATCAGCTCCATGCGGTCCAGCAGCGGCGCGGGGATCGTCTCCGAGACGTTGGCGGTGGGGATGAACAGAACGTCCGACAGGTCGAGGTCGACCTCGAGGTAGTGGTCGCGGAACGTGTTGTTTTGCGCCGGGTCCAGCACCTCCAGCAGCGCAGACGAGGGATCGCCCCTCCAGTCGCTGCCTACCTTGTCGATCTCGTCCAGCATCACCACGGGGTTCTTCGTGCCGGCTTCCTTCAAGGCGCGGACGATGCGTCCGGGCATGGCGCCGACGTACGTGCGCCGGTGCCCGCGGATGTCGGCCTCGTCGCGAATGCCGCCCAGCGAGACGCGGGCGAACTTGCGACCCAGCGCCCGAGCCACCGACTCGCCGAGTGAGGTCTTGCCCACACCGGGAGGGCCGACGAGGGTGATGATCGCGCCCGAGCCACGGCCGCCGAGCACGTCCAGGCCGCGCTCCTTGCGCAGCTTGCGGACGGCCAGGAATTCGATGATTCGGTCCTTGACGTCCGAGAGACCGGTGTGGTCCTCGTCCAGGATCCGGCGAGCCTCGGCCAGGTCGAAGTTGTCCTCCGAGCGCACGTTCCAGGGGATGTCCAGCATCCAGTCCAGGTAGGTGCGGATCCAGCCGTACTCGGGGTTCTGCTCGGAGGTCCGCTCCAGGCGGTCGATCTCACGCTCGACCTCGGTCCGCACGGCGTCGGGCATACCGGCCTTGAGCACGCGCTCGCGGTAGGTCGAAACGACGTCGCCGCCACCCTCGTTGAGCTGCTTTTTGATGGCCTCGAGCTGCTGGCGGAGCAGAAACTCACGCTGGGTCTTCTCCATGCCTTCGGCGACATCGCTGCGGATCTTCTCCTTCAGCGAGGCGTCGGCCAGGATCGCCTTGTTCCAGTCGATCAGCTTTGTCAGCCGCTCCTCGACGTCCAGCGTCTCGAGCACCTCGAGCTTCTGGTCGGTGCTGAGGTCAGGCGAGTAGCCGGCCATGTCGGCCAGGTGGCCCGGAGTCTTGGCGCCGCGAAGGAACTGCACCAGCTGCGGGACGCCCCGCGACTCGAGCAGGCTCTCGATCATGGCGCGATACTCGCGCGCCAGCTCCACTGACCTCTCCGTCGGTGGGTCGGGCTCGGTGATCGGGTCGGCCTTCACCCAGAGGGCGCCGCCGATGTCCGCCTGGCCGCTGCCGAGCCGGGCGCGGTACTCGCCGCGGACCATGAAGGCCTCGGCGCCGGTCGGAAGCTCGGCCGAGTCGCCCAGCCGGCCGACGGTGCCGATGCTCCCGTACTTGCCCTCGAGGCGGGGGACGAGCAGCACGAGCCGGCTGCCCTGGCGGGCGGCCTCGATCGCAGCGCGCTGGTTGTCGCCCTCGACCGCGAGGGTAACTGTCATGTGGGGGAGGACGACCACGTCGTCCATGGGGAGGACTGGTAGGAGCTCGGATCGGGGGTTATTTGCCATCGTCAGGGAAACTTTTACCCGTCCGGCTGAATTCCCAATCAGGCCGCCCAGGAGAGCTAGACCCGGGTCACGCTCCCCGAGGTCGCGCCCCGGCGCGAGACCGCGTCGATGGTGACCGCCGCGATCAGCACCAGGCCGGTGACGACGTACTCGGCCTGCACCGGCAGCCCCTGCAGGAACATTCCGTTGTAGATGCCACCGATGACGAGGCCGCCGAGGACGCCGTGCAGCGGCTTGCCCCGTCCGCCAAACAGGCTGGTGCCTCCGATGACTGCCGCGGCCACCGCGTACAGGACGTACTGGCCGCCCTGGAAGTTGTTGTTGATGCCACCCAAGAGCGACGCATATAGAAGGATCGCGACTCCGGCGGTCACCGAGCACAGGGCGAACGCCGCCGTGCGGATCATGGCGAGGTTGAGGCCGGCTCGGCGCGCAGCCTCCGGGTTGCCCCCGATCGCGTACATGTAGCGCCCGTACCGTGTGCGCCCGAACAGCACTGTCCATATCCCGAGCACGCCGAGCACGACAGGGATCACCCACGGCACGCCCTCGAGAACGACCAGGGTCGCGCGGTTGGTGTTGCAGATCAGCACCACCACCACGGCGACCACCGCGATGATGCCGATCTTGATCAGGGTCAGGCTGACCGGAGGCGCAACCAGGCCGCTCTGCCTTCGACGGTGATCTCCAAACCAGATCAGCAGGCCCAGGGCTGCGACCACGACGCCGGCTCCGACCCACGAGATGACCGGGTCGATGTTGCCCCACATCAGCGCGTAGATCACCTGGAGGTTGTCGCTGAATCCGGCCAGGCTTGGATATCCGGAGAACGGCCCGAAAAGAAGGATCTGCAGGAAGATCCCGTTTGCGATCAGGTATCCGGCGAGGGTCACGATGAAGGATGGGAGCCGGAGCCGGGTCACCAGGGTGCCCTGGACGGCTCCGAACACCGCGCAGAAAAGCAGCCCGCCGGCGATCGCCGCCCACCATGGCCAGTTGGTGGTGAGCGGCTGCACCAGCTGGACCGTGATCGCGGCGCCGCAGGCGCCGACGAACCCGACGGAAAGGTCGATCTCGCCGAGCACCAGGACGAAAGCCTCAGCCATCGCCAGGACCATGAACACGGCGCTCTGCTGGAAGAGGTTCACCAGGTTGGTGGGCGACAGGAAGACGTGGTTGGGGCTGATGATCTCGAAGACCGCCATGATCACGACCATCGCAACGATCACCGGCAGGACGCCGCTCTCGCCGGCACGGATGCGGACGCCCCAGGCTCTGAGGTACTCGCCGAGGGTCTGAGCGATGATCTCCGGCGGGACTTCCGCCTGGGCGGCTTCGGGGGCCGCGGTCAGGTCGGCCGCGCCGGGTACCGGCTCTACGACCTCAGTTGGCTCTGGCTCTGCCACCGCCGCCAAACCCTCCGGTTGTCATGTACTCGACCACGCTCTGGCGGTCGAATGCCGAGGCCTTGTCCTGCGCGACCATCCGCCCGAGGTAGAGGACAGCGATCCGATCCGCCACCTCGAACACATCGTTCAGGTTGTGCGAGATCACCATGACAGCGAGACCGCGGTCGCGCAGTCGCTTGATCAGGTCTAGCACCATGCGGGTCTGCACCACGCCCAGTGCGGCGGTGGGCTCGTCCATGATCACGAGCTTCGAGTTCCACATCACGGCCTTGGCCACCGCCACCGACTGGCGCTGGCCGCCTGAAAGGGAAGCCACGGGCTGCCGGATCGACCTTACTGTCGTGACCCGGAGGCTGGCCAGGGTCTCCTTGGCCGCCCGCTCCATGTTGTCCTCGTCCAGCAGTCCGGTCCGGAGGCGCTCGCGGCCGAGAAACATGTTCTGCACGATGTCGAGGTTGTCGGCAAGCGCGAGGTCCTGGTAGACGGTCTCGATGCCAAGCCGTGCCGCATCGCGCGCGTTGCGCACGTGGACGGGCCGTCCCTCCCAGAAGACCTGTCCATGGTCCGGCTGATAGATGCCGGCAACGCACTTCGTGAGCACCGTCTTGCCGGCGCCGTTGTCGCCGCACAGCGCTGTGACCTGGCTCGATGGAAGCTCGAGGTCTACGTGGTACAGGGCCTGGACAGGACCGAAATGCTTGTCGAGCTCTTTGATCTGGAGCAGCGATTCAGAGCTCGAATCAGCCCGGGCGACTGCAGCCGTCATCGCATCTCCAATTATCTGCCCGGCTGGAAAGAGGCGACGCCGCCGCCTGAGGCGGCGGCGTCATTGTGGGTTGCCGTCAGGAAATGTTCGCAGCGGTGCAGGCGCTGGCGCCGGCCTTGCTGCACAGAGCGGTCTTGTCGATGAACTGGTCCTTGATCACCGTCGCAGCCATGTTGGACTTGTCGACCCAGACAGGAACCAGCAACGATGCCGGCTGCTGGTTGCCCGCCACACCTTGTGGAGGTGAGGTCGTGCCGTTGACCAGTCCGGTGGGCGGCGTCTGTCCGGCGCGAAGCACGGTGGCCAGGGCCACCGCGTCCTGCGCCTCGAGGTACACGGCCTTGTAGACCGAACCGCACTGGCGGTCCTGCAAGACGTTGACCATTCCGTCGAGGGTGGCGTCCTGCCCGGTGGTCGGGACCTTCTTGGCCGGGACACCCCTGTTCTTGAGCACCTGGACCACTGCGTTGCCGAGGCCGTCGTTGGCCTCCACCGTGGCGTTGATGTTCTGGTGGGCGGTGAACTGCTGCTGGAAGATCTGAGCGCCGATGTCGTTCTTCCAGTCCGTGGCCACCTGCTCGTGCACGAGCTTCATGCCCTGGCTGTTGGTGGTGCCATCAGCGACGTTGGCTACCTTCTGGCTCCAGATCGCGTCGTTGTAACCCTTCGCAAAGTCGACCGCGTTCGGGTCCGAGTTCTGGCCGCCGTCGAGCTCGAAGACCTGCGGGCTCGAGACGCCCCAATCGGTCACGCACTTGACGAATCCCTTTCCGATCAGCTCGCCGACCTGCACGTTGTCGAAGCTGACGTAGTAGGTGTTGCTGCCGGTGAAGGTGGCCCGGTCATAGCTGATCACCTTCACGCCGTGCGACTGCGCGTAGGCCTGGATCTGCGAACCCACGCTGCTGTTGAGCGGGTCCATGATCAGGACCGTCGCGCCGTTGGTGATGTCAGCCTGCGCGATCGAGAGCTCCTTGGCCTCATCGCCCTGCGCGTTCTGGATGTTGAACTGCGACGAGCTGTAGCCGGCCTCGGTGAATGCCTTCTGCAGGTAGGGCGCGTCGAAGGCGGTGTAGCGAGCGGACGACGTCGTGTCCGGCAGGATGACTCCCACCGAGCCATGCCCCGCCGCGGCCAGATCCTTCAGCTTCGCCATGTAGCTGAAGTCGGCGGTAAAAGATTGGATGGTGAGGTCGGACGGCACAGTCGCTGCCGGCCCCGATGTCGTCGAGCTGCTGCCGCAAGCGGCGGCGACGAGCGTAAGCACGCCCGCGCACGCGCTCAACGACAGACGCTTGAGTTTCCGAAATGTCATATGGACCTCCTGTCCCCACACCGAGTGGCGCGCTTCCTGTTGCCTTCTTCCCGAGTCTGCCCCGGGGCGAGAGTGCGCCGGCAACCAGGTCTACTCAGATGTCCGCGGCTGACTATTGCTCACGACCGGAAGTTTGTCAAGAGACCGATCTGGTGAGCAGCCAGATTTGTTCAGTCTCTTGACAAACCCGACGCCCGGCCCATGATTGCCACTGCGCGCGATGTCGAAGAAGGGAGATGGGACGCTCGCGTGGCTCCGCGATCGCAACCGCCAGCGTGTGGTTGGTGTGCTGCGTGAGCGTGGGCGGCTGAGCCAGGCCGAGATCGCACGGGTCACCGGCCTGTCGCGGACAACTGTCCACTCCCTGGTCGCGGAGCTGAAGGGGTGGGCGATGGTCCAGGAGGTGGACGCCGTCCAGCCCGACGCGCGTGGAGGCCGGCCCGCGATTCAGCTCGTGCTCCGCGACGCCTCGCAGGCGGTGCTCGGGATCGATTTCGGGCACAGCCACGTGCAGGTCGCGATCGCCGACATGGCCCGCAACGTGCGCGCCGAAAGGCGGTGTGACCTGGATGTAAACCACCACGCCATCGAAGCCCTCGACACCTCAGCCCGGCTTGCGGCCGAGACCCTGGCCGAGTCGGGCTTCGAGCGGAGCAGCCTGGTCGGCGCCGGGATCGGCGTCCCGGGACCGGTCGACCGCGAGCACGGGACCGCCGGCTCCGCGACCATCCTTCCGGGCTGGGTCGGTCTTCGCATCGCATCGGAGATGCAGCGCCGGCTCGGGATCCCTGTGGAGATCGAGAACGACGCCAACCTCGGAGCGCTCGCGGAGCTGACCTGGGGCGCGGGTCGCGACTGCTCGAACTTCGCCTACGTGAAGGCCGCGACTGGAATCGGTGCCGGGCTGGTCATCGACGGCCGCCTGCTGCGGGGCGCGTCGGGGACCGCCGGTGAGATCGGTCATACAACGCTCGACGAGGAAGGAGCGCTTTGCTACTGCGGCAACCGCGGGTGCCTGGAGACTGTCGCCTCGGGGCCGTCGATCATCAGGCTGGTAGCCAATGGCAGCGACGGGGCGGATGGCTCCGCGCTCACCCTCGAGCACGTGATCGAGCTGGTGGTTGATGGTGACGTCCGTGCGCGGCGTGCCGTCTCGGACGCTGGGCGCGAGATCGGCGTCGCGGTCGCGGGGCTGTGCAACCTGATCAACCCCGAGCGGGTCATCGTCGGCGGCATGCTCAGCCGAGCCGGCGAGGTGCTGCTGCAGCCGCTCCGCGAATCCCTGCGACGTCACGCAGTCCAGGCAGCGGCGGAAAAGGTAGAGGTCGTGCAGGCGGTTTTCGTCGAACGGGCCGAGCTGCTCGGCTCGCTCGCACTGGCTCTGCGCGGCGCGCGGGCGCAGCAGATGATGCGCCAACCGATGTAGCCCTCGATTTTCGGATTGTCGTTGCGGACCTCATCGACAATTGGTCTTGTGGCGAGCTGGTTGGTGCGCGCGGGAAGGAATGGAGGGCCCGGTAGGTGAGTCGGGCTCGCATCGCGATCGTTGCGAGCTTGGTCATCGCATTCGTCATCGTGGCCGGCGTGCTCGTCTATGCGAATCAGTCCCATGGCGGCCAGAAGGTCACCATCGACGTGACGGTAACGAAGGCCGGCTCGATGACACCCAGCGATCTGACCGCGCACCGGAACGACACCGTGACCATCAACATCAAGAGCGACACCACCGGCGAGGTGCATCTGCACGGATACGACATACCGTTCGACTGCGTCGCCGGGCAGACCGTGTCCCATACGTTCACCGCTGACAAGACCGGCGACTTCGAGATCGAGTGGGAAGAAACGAGCACCCACCTCGGCCACCTCGTCGTGACGCCGTGATCCCTTCGATCGGGATCCTTCTGCACGGGTTCGGGCAGCGCTACGACCTGCCGATCTCGAGGTACCTGTACTTCGTCGCGGCGGGATTCGTGGTCGTGATCTCGTTCGTGCTGGTCGTGGTCTTTGCCGGTGAGAAGATCGGTGAGAAGGCGGTCCAGTATCCCCGCCGGGCAGTGCCCTGGCTTACCTCCCTCGGCCGCTCCCCGTGGCCTCCCGCGATCGGCGGCGTGATCGGCGTCCTCGCGCTGGCGGCGGTGATCGTCAGCGGCTTCCTCGGGTCGCAGAAGCACCCGGAGCTCAACCCTGCCGAGTACATCGTCTGGATCTACTTCTGGGCCGCGACTGTGATCCTGTCGGGCCTGATCGGCAACCTCTGGTACCTGCTCAACCCCTGGGCCGCGATCTATGACGCCGCCTCGCGATTCGTGCCGCTGCGGCCGGCCTACCATCTGCCGGCGATCGGGGTCTGGCCGGCGGTAGCCCTGTACTTCTCCTTCGCCTGCCTGGAGCTGACCTCGGGCATGTCCAACCGGCCCTGGATCGTCGCCCTGGCCGCCCTCTCGTACACATGCCTGACTCTGGCCGGGATGGTGCTGTACGGCCGCGACGCGTGGCTCGAGCAGTGCGAGGCCTTCACCGTGCTCTTTCGAATCGTCGGGCGCTTCGGCCCTGTCGAGTCCGAGCGTGACGAGTCAGGCCGGATCTCGGCCGTCTACATCCGGCCCTGGGGTGTCGGGCTTCTGAAGGACCCACCTGTGGGCTGGGATCGGGTCGTGTTCGTCATCCTCATGCTGAGCACGCTCGCGTTCGACGGCGTCATCGCCACGCCCGCCTGGCAGGACTTCGACATCGCGCTCGAGCCGATCTGGCTTCCACTGGGTGCGTCGGGCTTCTTCTTCATCAGGACCCTGGGACTCGTTCTACTCACCGTCGCGTTCCTGCTCGTGTTCATCGCCGTCATGCAGGCCGTCCTGTACTTCGGAAGTCGAAAGGTCGACCGCAAGGCCACGGTTTCAGCCTTTGCGCTCACCCTGGTCCCGATCGCGCTTGTGTACAACGCGGCGCACAACTACAGCTACGTGATGGTGCAGTCCCAGGGCATCGTCCCTGTGCTGAACGACCCGCTCGGCCTGGGCTGGCACCTCTTTCCATCGGTCGCCGGCTACACGCCGAGCTTTGCGCTGGCCCAGGCATCCACCGTCTGGTACGCGCAGGTGATCCTCATCGTGCTTGGGCACATCATCGCCGTGTACCTGTCTCACCTCCGGGCGGGCGAGCGGTTCAGGACTATGCAGCGGGCGCTGCTCAGCCAGTATCCGATGCTGATCCTGATGGTGGCTTACACGTGGATCAGCCTGACGATTCTGGCCGCTCCCACGACCACGGGCGGATGATGATGTAACCACCATCGTCATCACCTGGCCGTTCGATCCGTCGGTTTACGCCGGCCTCGCGGCCCTCCTCCTGGGGCACGCGTGGCTGGCACGATCCAGCCCTGACGCCAAGCCGAGACACAGCTTTTATTTCGGCCTCGGAATACTGACCTTGTGGGTGGCGCTCGAGACGCCGATCGACACCATCGGCGACCGCTACCTCGACTCGGTCCACATGCTTCAGCACGTCCTGCTCGGGTTCGTGGGCCCGCCGCTGCTCCTGCTCGGTCTGTCGCGCGAGATGGCCGCGCGCCTGGCTTCAGTCCAGGTGATTCGAATCGCCACCGAACCGGTGCTGGCGCAGGTCATCGCCGGCGCGGTCATGGTCTTGTGGCACGTGCCCTCCTTCTACAACGCCACGCTTCAATCTGAAGAGCTGCATATCGTCGAGCACCTGACGTTCATCGCAGCTGGCGTGGTGCTGTACTGGCCCGTGCTCGAAGCCACGTCCGCGCACTCCCACTGGCGGCTTTCGCCGGTCGCGAAACTGCTCTACCTCCTGGTCGCGACCATCCCGCAGGACGGCGTCGCGCTGGCCCTGCTCTTCTCGCGACAGCCGTTCTATGAGTTCTACGCCCACGTGCCGCGGCTGGTGCCTTCGATGAGCACGGTGATCGACCAGACGGTCGCGGGCGCAGTGCTCATGGTCCTCGGCAAGACTGCGATGGCGGTGGTCGCGCTGGCAGTGTTCTTCCGCTGGTTCGGCGCTGAGCAGCGTGCCGATCGGCGGCCCACACCTAGAATTCGGACAGGAACGTGAAGTTCTCCGAGAGCATCCTCGAGCTGGTCGGCAACACGCCCCTGGTGCGGCTCCACAAGGTCGCAAGAGGTGTTCGGCCCGCGATCCTGGCCAAGCTCGAGCAGCTGAACCCCGGCGGCAGCGTCAAGGACCGCATCGGATTGACAATGATCGAGGAGGCCGAGCGCACCGGCCAGCTCAAGCCCGGCGGCACGATCATCGAGCCGACCTCTGGCAACACCGGCCACGGCCTGGCCATGGTGGCCGCGATCAAGGGCTACAACATGGTCTTCGTCATGCCGGACAAGATGTCCGCCGAGAAGATCAGCCTCCTGCGCGCGTACGGCGCTGACGTTGTGGTTTGCCCCACCAATGTGGAGCGCGAGTCACCCCAGTCTTACTACTCGGTCGCCGACCGCTTGTCGCGCGAGATCCCCGGCGCCTTTCAGCCCAACCAGTACTTCAACCCGAGGAACCCCGAAGCGCACTACAGGACCACCGGGCCTGAGGTCTGGGAGCAGACCGAGGGGAAGATCGACGTCTTCGTCGCCGGCATGGGCACCGGCGGGACCATCAGCGGCGTCGCGAAGTACTTGAAGGAGCAGAAGCCGGCTGTCCACATCGTCGGCGCGGACCCGGAGGGCTCTCTGTACTCGGGGCCGGTTGCTCCGTACAAGGTCGAGGGCGTGGGCGAGGACTTCATGCCCGGCACCATGGACATCAAGATGGTCGACCAGATCGTCCAGGTCACAGACAAGCAGTCGTTTGTCGCCGCGCGAAGGCTTGCGCGCGAAGAGGGCATCCTGGTCGGCGGCTCGTCAGGGATGGCGCTGCACGCAGCGCTAGAGGTCGCCCGCGACCGCGGCCCGGACGAGGTGATCGTCGTGCTGTTCCCCGACACGGGGCGCAACTATCTGAGCAAGTTCTTCAACGACGAGTGGATGCGCCAGAACGGTTTCATGGCGCGGCTGGGCGCGATCCGGATCCGCGAGGTCCTCGCCGAGCATCCCCACGGGATGCCGCCGCTGGTGACTGTCGAGTCGGAACGCTCGGTGGGCGAGGCGATCGACATCATGCAGCGCTACGGCATCTCGCAGCTGCCGGTGACCGAGGACTCGAACGGGCGCGGCGTCGTCGGCTCGCTGCAGGAGCGCACTTTGCTGGACCGCGTGTACCGGGATCCTGCGGTCGTGACCACCGCGGTGTCGGCGGCGATGGACGCGCCGTTCAGCCAGGTCGGCGTCGACTCATCGATCGATGACGCGTTCGAGCCGCTGCTTCGCGGCGAGCAGGCAGTGCTGGTGGTCGAGGCCGGCCAACCCGTGGCCGTGATCACCCGCGCCGACCTGCTCGAGTTCGTGGCGCACAGAGGTAAGTGAGCCAGAAGGAGGGGGGCTGGGGGTTCTCCACCCGAGCGGTTCACGTCGGCCAGGGGCCGGATCCCGCGACCGGCGCGGTGGTGCAGCCAATCCATCTAGCCACGACCTTCGCTCAGGAGGCCGTCGGCAAACATCACGGCTTCGAGTACTCGCGCAGCGGCAACCCTACGCGGCAGGCGCTCGAGGAATGCCTGGCCGCCCTCGAGGAGGCGCGGCACTGCCTTGCATTCGCGTCGGGGCTCGGTGCCGAGTCGACGCTGATGCTCCTGCTCAAGCCCAACGACCACGTCGTGTACATGGAGGACGTCTACGGGGGCACGTTCCGGCTCTTCGACAAGGTGATGAAACGCTTCGGCATCACATTCACGGCGGTAGACGCAGCCGACCTCGACGCGGTCGAGAACGCGATCACGCCGGCCACCCGACTGGTGTGGTTGGAGTCGCCGACCAACCCGTTGATGCGGGTCGTCGACATCGACGCTGTCAGCGAGGTGGCGCACAGCCACGGAGCTCGCGTGTGCGTGGACAACACCTTCGCCACGCCATACCTCCAGCAGCCGCTTCACCTCGGAGCGGACGTTGTCGTGCACAGCGCGACCAAGTACATCGGCGGACACAGCGACGTGGTCGGCGGCGCGATCATGACCTCGGATGACGAGCTCGAGAAGCAGCTACGCTTCCACCAGAATGCCGTCGGCGCGGTGCCTTCTCCCTTCGACTGCTGGCTGCTGCTGCGCGGCATCAAGACGCTCGCACTGCGCGTCGAGCGCCAGAGCGAGAACGCGATGACCGTCGCCCGCGCGCTGGAGGCGAACAAGGCAGTGTCGCGCGTGCACTATCCCGGCCTCGAGTCGCACGCCAATCGCTCTGTGGCGCAGCGGCAGATGCGCATGTTCGGCGGAATGATGAGCTTCGAGGTCAAAGATGAGCCGGCCGCGTTTCGCGTCCTGGAGCGACTGACGATATTTGCGCTCGCGGAATCTCTCGGCGCCGTGGAGTCGCTCGCCGAGCATCCGGCCCGCATGACCCACGCTTCCGTGCCGGCAGCCGAGCGCAAGCGTGTGGGCGTGGGTGACGGCCTGATCCGGCTTTCAATCGGCGTTGAGGACGCGGCCGACCTGGTCGCCGACCTCGAGCAGGCGCTGGCGTCCTCGCATGCCTGAAAGGATCAGCCGCACGCTCTATCAAGGAAGGGACCGCGCGCCCGCGCGCGCGTTCCTCCACGCGATCGGCCTCACGGCCGACGACATCGACAAGCCGTTCATCGGCATCTCCAACGTCTGGACGGAGACGATGCCGTGCAACTTCGGGCTGCGCGAGCTGGCCGCGCCGGTGAAGGCCGGCGTGCGGGCGGCCGGAGCCAACCCGATGGAGTTCAACAGCATCGCCATCTCGGATGGAATCACGATGGGCACCGAGGGCATGAAGGCACCGCTCGTGAGCCGCGAGGTGATCGCCGACTCGATCGAGCTCATCGGCCGCGCGCACATGTTCGACGCCCTGGTCTGCCTGTGCGCATGCGACAAGACGATCCCTGCCTCTGCAATCGCGATGGCGCGACTGGACCGGCCTAGCGTCCTGCTTTATTGCGGGTCGATCATGCCGGGCTATTTCCGCGGCCGGCAGGTCGCCGTCGGCGAGGTCTACGAGATGCTCGGGGCGGTCGTCGCGGGCAAGGCGACCGAGGCGGATCTTGCGGAGCTGGAACAGGTTGCGTGCCCTGGCGCGGGCGCGTGCGGCGGGCAGTACACAGCCAACACCATGTCGATGGTGATGGAGGTGATAGGGCTCTCCCCGGTCGGATTCAACTCGATTCCGCAGGTCGACCCGGCGAAGGTGCCGGCGGCGGAGGCGGCGGGGAGGCTGGCCCTGGAGGTGTTCGAGAAGGACATCCGGCCGTCCCAGATCCTCACCCGCCGCGCTTTCGACAATGCGATCGCAGCGGTCGCAGCGTCGGGCGGATCCACCAACGCGGTCCTGCACCTGCTGGCGATGGCGCGAACGATCGGCGTCGAGCTCGACATCGACGACATCGATCGCATCAGCCGGCGCACGCCGTTGCTGTGCGACCTGAAGCCAGGAGGCCGCTTCGCAGCGGTCGAGCTTCACAAGGCGGGTGGTATTGCGTTGCTGACCAAACGCCTGATCGAGGGCGGATTCATCGATGGCGATGCTTTGACGGTGACCGGGCGCACGCTTGGCGAGGAGTGCGAGTCGGTCGTCGAGACCGCAGGCCAGGAGGTGGTCGCGCCGCTCTCATCGCCGCTCCGCGCCGAAGGCGGGCTGGTCGTGCTTCGTGGCAACCTCGCGCCGGATGGGGCGGTCGTCAAGGTCACGCAGCACACGCCCACGAGCCACCGAGGGCCGGCCCGAGTCTTCAACCGGGAGGAAGATGCGTTCGCGGCGGTGGCCAACAAGTCGATCCAGGCCGGCGACGTGGTCGTGATTCGCTACGAGGGACCGCGGGGCGGACCTGGGATGCGCGAGATGCTGCAGGTGACCGCCGCCATCGTCGGCGAGGGCCTGGGCGAGACGGTGGCGATGGTCACCGACGGCAGGTTCTCGGGAGCGACGCAGGGATTGATGATCGGGCACGTCGCTCCGGAGGCCGCGTCACGGGGCCCGCTGGCGGCCCTGCGCGACGGCGACATCATCGCGATAGACGTGCCGAGCCGCAGCCTTACTGTCGAGGGGATCGACATCGAGGCGCGGCTGATGGACTGGTCGCAGCCGGAGCCGCAGTACAGGACCGGGGTGATGGCGCGCTACGCGCTCCTGGTGGGCTCAGCGTCAGAAGGGG
>VBFO01000099.1 GCA_005881025.1 Chloroflexota bacterium
AGCTGCCGTAGGAAGGAAAGCTGTAGTGGCTAGTGCCGTCGCCCCCGCTCAGGGTCAGCGTGGCATTCGTGGCTTTGGCCGAGCCGGTGTTGAGGAACGGCACCTCGATCGTCGTCTGCCCGGGGGCACCGGTATCCGTCTTGTCGAGGGTGCCTGAGGACTGGAAGAAGATGTGTGGCTTGCCATCGGACACTGGGTCGGCGATGAAGTCGCTGTCAGTGCGGATGTTGAACGTGCCAGTGCTGGTGAGCTGGAAGTCGTTGCCCGCGGCCAGTGAGGTTGGAACGAGGCCGTGCAGGGGGCCGCCGGACCAGGTGGTGGTTCCGTTGGCGGTCCAGGTGTAGCCGCCCTGCATGTAGTGGTCAGCGGTTCCACTGATGGTGGCGGCACTCGAGGTCAGGCTGCCGCCGCCGTCACCCAGGGTGCCCCCGGTCCAGTTGAAGCCGCTCACCGTCAGCGCCCCCGAACCCCCAAAGCTGCCCCCGCCCAGGGTCAGCTTGCCCCCGGTCCAGGTGCTGCTGAAGCTGAGCGTGCCCGCCTCCACGTTCAGGTCGGGAGTTCCCGAACCGTTGAACATGGTCACATTGGCCCCGCTCACCAGCAGCACCCCGCCGGTGCTCCCGCCCGGCACCACCAGGAAGCTCCCGCTCGCGAACTCCACCGTGTCCCCGCTCCCGTCCGCCTTGTACACACCCGCGTTCAGGTACTGGTTCACAAGCGCCCGCCCCTCGCCTCCGCTCAAGGTCAGCGTCGTCCCGCTCGAGAACCCCTGCACCTCCACTGTGCCCGCGTTCAACAGCCCCGCCTGCCACACCACCTGGCCCTGCGCGAACAGGTTCAGTGTCGCCCCCAACTCGTTCACGAAGACCACGTACTGGGCGCCGCCAAGCTTGGGGTCGACCACAAAGCTGCTCGGGTCCTGGATGTAGAAAGTGTTGCTCTTGTTGTAGATGTAGAAGACCGCCGTCGACGTGCTCGGCACCAGCGCGTGCAGATTCCCGCCTCCAGACCAGTAGCTTCCGTTCAGGTTCAGCGTGTACGGCGCCGCCAGCAGGTGCTCCGCGCTACCACTGATTGAGGTCGTCGAAGTCCCGCCCACGGTCAGGCTGCCGCCGCCGTCACCCAGGGTGCCCCCGGTCCAGTTGAAGCCGCTCACCGTCAGCGCCCCCGAACCCCCAAAGCTGCCCCCGCCCAGGGTCAGCTTGCCCCCGGTCCAGGTGCTGCTGAAGCTGAGCGTGCCCGCCTCCACATTCAGGTCGGGAGTTCCCGAACCGTTGAACATGGTCACATTGGCCCCGCTCACCAGCAGCACCCCGCCGGTGCTCCCGCCCGGCACCACCAGGAAGCTCCCGCTCGCGAACTCCACCGTGTCCCCGCTCCCGTCCGCCTTGTACACACCCGCGTTCAGGTACTGGTTCACAAGCGCCCGCCCCTCGCCTCCGCTCAAGGTCAGCGTCGTCCCGCTCGAGAACCCCTGCACCTCCACTGTGCCCGCGTTCAACAGCCCCGCCTGCCACACCACCTGGCCCTGCGCGACGAAGACCGCCTGCGCCAGGCAGCAGCCGACTGTGAAGTTGGCGGCCGAGCTGACGTAGAACGTGCCCGGGTTGTCGATGACGAGCGTCTGGAAGCCGCCCTTGTCCGGGCTCAGCACGCGCAGATTTCCGCCGCTCCAGCTGGAGCTCGAGGTGCTGGACAGCTGCACCTTGTAGGGAACAGCGAAGTCCTTTTCGTTCGACGTGTTGATGGCCAACGGACCGGTGAACTGGCCGCCGCCACCGCCAAGCGTCCCGCCCGACCACGTGAGAGCGCTCGTGATCGTGCCCGCCCCTCCCAGGGTCCCGCCCGAGAGCAGCACCGAGCTTGGGCTGATGCTCAAGGCGCTCGCGACCGTCAGCGATCCCGCGTTCACGTTCACGGTGCCGGCAACGCCGGTGCCCGCTCCGATCAAGGTGGCGGCCGCGCCGCTGACCACCAGGGTGCTGGTGCTGTCGACGGAGGCCGTCAGGGTCGTAAACGATCCGCCGCGCAAATCAAGCGTGGAGCTGGAGGTGACGTGGAAGGCGCCGGACGCACCCGACCCGCCCGCGCCGCCGCCCAGGACCAGCGTGCCGCCATTGATGTTGGCTGTGCCGGTGTTGTGGAAGGCGGAACCGATGGTCGTCAGGCCAGTCCCCGTCTTCGTGAACGTTCCGCTGTTGTTCAGGGTCGCGGTGGCAGCCGCGTCGACGTCGAAGGCGCCGCCCACGTTGTCGGTGAACGTGCCGGCGTTGTTGAGAGTCAGGCCGGCAGCTCCGGTGGACGCGACGACGTGCAGCCTCCCACCATTCCAGGTCGTGGTGCCGTTGACGGTCACCGTATGTGGAGTGCCGAAGTTGTGGTCGGCCGTGCCAGTGATCGACAGCGTGGCCGCCGTCTTGACCACCGTCGTCCCACCGTCACCTGCGGCGCCGATCTGGCCTCCACTCCAGTTGAGCTGAGACGTGATGTCGATCTCGGCGGCGCCACCGAGCGTCCCGCCGGAGAGGTTGAGGATGTAGATCGACGACGCGTTGGCCGTGTCGGTGACGATGAGCTTGCCGCCGATCAGGTTGAGGGTGCCGGCGATGTTCACGCCGCGCACCGTCACCGTGCCGCTGGTGAGGTTGGCCAGATCGGCCGAGCTCGACAGACACAGGACGTCAGTCGAGGTCGGAGCACGAGTCTGGTCCCAGTTCCCTGAATCCGCCAGGTTGGACGTGGTCCCACCGTTGGTCCAGGTCATCGTGCACGCACCGGCCTGGAGAACCTGGATGTTCGTCTGCGAGCCGTGGAACGTTGAAATCGACAGGTCCGTGGCGGTGAGGCTCTGCGTGCCTGGGTTGTTGAAAGTGGCCTGGAATGTGCGAGTGCCTGCGGTGAGGGTCGCGTCCGCGGGAAGCACGGCGGCGGAGTCGCTGCTGGTGAAATGCAGCGTGTCGGTGAACCCGGTGACGACGTTGCCGTACGCGTCGAGAGCGGTCACCGTGAAGCTCCCCGAGACGCCCTGTGTGATCGGGCTCGGGAACCCGGCAAGCGCGAGCGTCGTCGCGGGACCTGCGGCCACCGTGACGGTCAAGACGGCAGGCGATGAGATGACTCCGTCCGAGTCGGTCACATTGACGCTGAGCTGGTAGCTGCCGGTCTTGTCGGGAGTGAAAGTAGGCGCGGCGGCGCTGGAAGCCGACAGGCTGGCTGCGCTGCCGGCGGGCGCCGTGAGGGTCCAGCTGTATGCATAAGGAGTCACGCCACCGGCCGGTGTCACCGAGGCGGTCGTCAGCGTCCCTGCAGTCGGCGATGACGGCGAGGTTGTGATCGGCCCGATGCTCAAGGCGGCGTTGACCGTGACCGATGCCGACAACCCAGGGGAGCTGAAGCTGTTGGAATCTGTCACTACCAGCTGGACTGTGTAGCTGCCAGCAACACCTGGAGTCAGAGTTGGGTTGGCGGTGCCGGCGCCGCTGAGCGTCGCGGTGCTGCCACTGGGCGCGCTGGTCAGGGTCCACGTGTACGTGAGCGCGCCCGCCCCACCGCTTGTCGTCGCGCTCGCGATGATGGCATTCCCGACCTCGCCCGTCGGAGGACTGAAGGTGATTGACGTCACCGTTGGCGCTGCGACCGCGAGGATGCTCACAGTCGCCGGGGCTGACGACACACCGTTCGAGTCGGTGACCGTGACGGACACCACGTAGGTTCCGGTCTTGTCCGGTGTGAAGGTCGGCGAAGTTGCCGACGCGCTGGACAGCGCCGCCGCACTCGACGCTGGGAGCGTGGTGAACGACCAGGCGTAGGTGTAACCACCCGTCCCGCCGCTGGGCAGCGTCGACAGGCTCGTCGACTGGCCCACGTCAGGCGATGAAGGGGTCGCCGCGGGAGACCCAGCCGAGGGTCGAGCCAGCGGGACGACGTTGAGGATCGAGGACGTCGAGCTGACCAGGTTGGCGTCGGTGACGACGAGCGTTACGTGATAGGTCCCCAGGACGTCGGGCGTGAACGTGGGTGTCGCCGCGGTCGCGCTCGAAAGCGCGGCGGTGCTTCCGGCCGGCACGCTCAGAGTCCACGAGAAGGTGTAGCCGCCGGTTCCGCCGCTGGGGTTGCCGCTCACCGTGACCTGCTGGCTGACGTCGCTCGGACTGGGGGTCGCGGTGATGGCCCCGGCGCTGGGGTCGGTGTGGACGGTCAGGGTGATGCTCATCGGGCTGGACGAGACGCCGTTGCCGTCGGTCACGACCATGCCCACCGAGTACGCGCCGACCTCATTGATCACCAGGCTCGGGGTCGGGCCGGCAAGATGCGTGACCAATCCCGACGGGCTGGTGAGCGTCCAGCTGTACGAATAGGGCGCCGTGCCACCGCCGATGCTGGCGCTGAAATGCACGTTCTGGCCCACGTCGGCGGGATTCGGATTCGCGGAGATGGAGTTGATGGATGGCGCGGCGATGACCGTGATCGCCAGCGGAGTGACGATGGCCTGGACCCCGTTGCCGTCGGTGACCGTGAGGGCGATCGTGTAGACACCACCTTTGTCCGGCACGAAGGTCGGTGAGGTCGCGCTCGAGCTCGACAGCGCGGCGTTGCTGCCGGCCGGCTTGCCCGTCAGCGTCCATGCGTACGCAAAGGCTCCGGTGCCGCCCGACGTGGAGGCGCTGACCGTGATGGTCTGGCCGGTGTCAGCCGGATCGGGAGTCGACGTGATGGGGCCGGCGCTCGGCGCGGGGTTCACGGCCAGGGTGATCGACGCCACGCTCGCCGGCACGCCGTTGTGGTCGGTGACGGCCAGGTGAAGCGTGTAGGCGCCCGGGACGTTGGGCGTGAAGGTGGGACTCGCTGCGACCGTGTTCGAAAGTGTCGCGGTGCTGCCGGTTGGCGCGGCGACGATCGACCAGACGTATGAGTAGGGGCCGGTGCCACCACTCAGCGACGCGGTAGCGGTCACCGGCTGGCCCACATCGGCGGGGCTCGGGTTCAGGCTGATGACCGGCACGCCCGGGTCCGCGTTGACAGCGATCGTGAGGTTGCTCGCCGGCGAGGCGATCCCGTGCGAGTCAGTCACCACCAGGCGCACCCCGTAGGACCCGGCCACGTCGGCAGGGAAGGTGGGCGATGCAGTGGTCGGGCCCACCAGCGTGGCCGCGCTGCCGGCCGGCTTCGACGTGAGCGACCAGGCGTAGGAGTAGGTGCCCGAGCCGCCCGTTGGGTGCGCGGAGAGAGTCACGTTCTGACCGACGTCCGCGGGACTCGGCGTGCCGGCGAGAGCGCCAGTGCTCGGGATTTCTTTCACGGTCTGGGTCAGCGACGCCGATTGACTCGGCTGGTAGTTGGCGTCCCCGCTGTAGGCAGCCGTCATGAGATGGTCGCCGGGCGCCAGAGCCGCGGTGGACAACTGTGCGCTGCCGGTGGTGCCAAGTCCGACCGTGCCGATGGCGACGCCGCCATCCCAGAAGGTCACGTTTCCGCCTGGCACCAGCGATCCACTCGGGTGCGCGACGTTGGCCGTGAACGTGACGTTCTCGCCCGAGGTGGACGGGTTCGACGACGAGACAATGCTCGTGACGGTCACGGCCTGGCTCAGCAGGACCGACGCGTTGTTCGAGCCCGCGTTCGCGGTGACTATGTCCAGCCCGCCGTCTTGATTGACGTCTCCGACGGCCAGTGCTGACGGCGTGCTGCCGGTGGCAAACGGAGACTGCGCCCACGGGATGAAACCGCCGATGCCGTCACCGATCAGGACGCTGACATTGTTGGCGCTGCCGTTTGCGGTGGCGACGTCGAGCTTGCCATCGCCGTTGAGGTCGGCCAGGACCACCGCGCGAGGCCCTGCATTGGTCGGCAGCGAGGGCCGCGGCGCGAAGCCGCCCGACCCGTTGCCGAGCAGCACCGAGACCGTGTTGGCGGACTGGTTGGAGATGACGAGGTCCTGCCTGCCGTCGCCGTTCAGGTCGCCGGCCGCGATCCCGGTCGGGTTCAATCCAGTGGCAAACATCGAAGCCGGGGTGAAGGTGCCGGCGCCAGTCCCGAGAAAGATCACCGTCCAGTTGCTCCCCTGGTCCACCACTGCCAGGTCGGTCTTACCGTCTCCATTGAAGTCCGCGGCGGCGATCGCCACCGGGGCGTTGCCCGCGCTGAAGGTCGTACCTGCAATGAAGCTGCCTGAGCCGGTGCCCAGGAAGAGGGACACGCTGTCATTGATCCGGTTGACAACCGCCAGGTCGAGCTGGCCATCCCGGTTGAAGTCGCCCGCCGCCAGGGCAGCAGGGCCGCTGCCGGTGTGGAGCTCGGAAGCGATCACGAAGGTCCCGGTTCCGGGGGTGCCCATCAGGATCGATACGCTCTTCGCGCCGGAGTTGACGACCGCGAGGTCGAGCTTGCCGTTGTGGTTGAAGTCGGCGGCAAGAATGGCGCTCGGTCCCTTACCGACCGGGTAGCTCGGACCTGCGCTGAGTGATCCGTTGCCCGCGCCGTAGAGGATCGCCACGCTGTTCGAGCCGTAATCGGCCAGAGCGGCGTCCGGCTTGGTGTCTCCGTTCAGGTCTCCGACGGCGATGGCGACCGGAGTCGTGCCGTCAGCAGAGTTGACCGCGGGATTGAACGACGCAAGAGCAGGCACGACTGTCTGAGCCGCAGTAGCCATAGCCAGCGCCAGCACCAGACCGACTCGCAGCACCGGCGCAACAGCCAGGCTGAGATATTTCCGAACGGTGACCCCTATTCCTCTTCCTCTCTAGACGGCACGCCTATGGTCCAAATCGCAGAACGCGGCCACGAACCATAGGGCATTTCGGCCGAGCTGTGTAAAGCGCGGGATTTTTTGGAGGTCTAGATCGTCCTGGATCCGCTGGACGCGCCGTTGCGGATGAATCTCGAATAAGCGAGCCCGCTGTCCTTGACAGTTCGCAGCTGGGTTTCGTAGTCGACGTGGACGATGCCGAACCGTTTCTGGAACCCCCAGGCCCACTCGAAATTGTCGAGCAGGGACCACAAGAAGTAGCCGCGAACGTCGGCTCCCTCGGCGACCGCGTCCTCGACGGCCTTGAGGTGGTGGAGGATGTAGGCGGCGCGCTCGGGGTCATGAACCCTACCGTCCTCGCCGACCACGTCCCCGCCATAGGCCCCGCCGTTCTCGGTGACGTAGAGCGGCGGCAGGTTGGGATATTCGTGCCCCAGTCGCACCAGCAAAGCCCGCAGCCCGTCCGGGTTCACCTCCCAGTCCATCGCGGTCCGAGGCAGGTCGCGCGAGGGGAACGTCACGTACTCCGAACCCACGAACGGAGACGACTTCGTCCGGGTCGTCGGTTCAAGGTTCACACGCGCTCCGGCGCGCAGTGGATGCCCGCTCACGTTGTCGTCGTGGTAGTAGTTCACGCCCAGGAAGTCGATCGGCGCGCCAATCGCCCGGAGGTCTCCGTCCTGGATCAGCTCTTCGAGCCCGTACTCGCGCACGTCTATTAATAGATCCGCCGGGTACCGCGACAGCAAGATCGGCTCGAGGTACATGCGGTTGAAGAGGGCGTCGACCCGACGCGCCGCCTCGATGTCCAGCGGATCGCCGGGCATGTCGGGGATCGCGTTGGTGAGATTGAGGGTGATACCGAGCTTGCCGGCCCCCCGTGAACGCAGCGCTTCCACCGCCAGCCCGTGCGCCAGGTGCTGGTGATGGACCGCGGCCAGGGCCGTGCGCGGTTCGCGAAGACCAGGCGCATGCTCGCCGCTCGCGTACGCGATCAGCGATGAGCAAAGTGGCTCATTGAAGGTCGTCCAGTGGCTGACACGGTCGCCCAGGGCATCGTGCACAGCGACAGCGAACTCCTGGAACCGGTACGCGGTGTCGCGGTTGGCCCAGCCGCCCTTCTCCTGCACGGCCTGGGGCAGGTCCCAGTGGTACAGGGTGAGCCAGGGCATGATGCCCGCCTCCAGCAGCTCGTCCACCAGCCGGCTGTAGAAGTCGAGACCTTTCTGATTCAGCAGGCGATCGCCTGGTTTGATGCGCGCCCAGCTCGTGGAGAACCGGTATGCGCCCAGGCCGAGCTCCTTCATGAGCGCGACGTCCTCGGGCATCCGGTGATAGTGGTCTGAGGCAACCTCTGGGGTGTCGCCATGCGCTACGGCGTCCGGCACGCGCGCGAACACGTCCCAGATGGAGTCTTCCTTGCCATCCTCGTGCGCCGCGCCTTCGACTTGAGCCGCTGCGGTCGCCGAGCCCCACAGGAATCCCGCTGGAAAGCTCATGCCTAACCCTTCACCGCGCCGCGCATGATCCCTTCCACCAGCTGCCTGCCCGCGAAGATGAAAAGGATCAGCAGGGGAACAGTCGCGAGCAGCACGCCGGCGAGGACTATCGAATAGTCGACGAAGTAGTTCGCCTGGAGGGTGGCGAGCGCCACCGGCAGGGTCGGGTTGGTCTGGTTCAGCACGATGAATGGCCAGAAGAAGTTGGTCCAGGACATGATGAACGTGAACAGCCCGAGCATCGCGGCCGCCGGGCGCGCGGCCGGCAGGGCGATGTGCCAGAAGGTCCGGAACATGCTCGCCCCGTCGATCCGCCCCGCCTCCACCAGCTCGTCGGGGAGCGCCTGGGCGATGTACTGGGTCATCCAGAACACGCCGAACGCGGTGACCAGCCCTGGAAGGATGACCGCCCCGAGGGTCCCGGTCCAACCGAACGCCGACATGGCGATGAACAGGGGCACGACGCTGAGCTGGGTCGGCACGCACATCGTGCCGATGACGAACACCAGCAGTCCCTTCTGGCCCGTGAAGCGGCCCTTGGCGAAGGCGAAGCCGGCGAGGGTCGCGAAGAAGACGACCGAGGCGGAGACGACTGCCGAGACGACGATGCTGTTGCCCAGCGCCCTCCAGAAGTTGACGCTCTCGTTGTCGATCACGGAACGCGCGTTGGCGAAGAAGTTGGCGCCGGGGATCCAGGACATGCTCGTGTCACTGAGCGTGCCGGCGTCCCCGCTGCCGATCAGGAAGGACCAGTAGAAGGGAAAGACAGAGGCCACCAGGATGAAGGTGAGAAACCCGTAAACCAGGGCGCCCGGCCGCTGCGCGATCCTCGCTTCGGCGCGGCGGCGATTGAAAGCGGACAGCACGCTCACGCAGTTCGTCCTTCATTGGTGGCGATCCTGCGCGTGATCGCAAGGTTGATGAGCCCGATCGCGACGATGACAAGGAACAGCAGCCAGGCGACGGCGGCGGCGCGCCCGAAATTCAGCTGCGGCCAGCCCAGCTTGTAGAGGTAGATGGTCATCGTCATCCACTGCTGATCCTCTCCGCCGAGGCCGTTCTGGTCGTACAGGCGCGGCTCGTCGAAGATCTGGAGGCCGCCGATGGTGGCGGTGATGATCACGAAGATGATCGTCGGCCGCAGCTGCGGGAGGGTGACCCGGAAGAACCGGCTCACCCAGCCGGCGCCGTCGATCGTCGCCGCCTCATAGAGGTCGCGCGAGATCGCTTGCATCCCGGCGAGCAGGATCAGCGCGTTGTAGCCGGTCCAGCGAAAGTTGACCATGGTCGCGATCGCGATGTGGCTGGAGAGCGGGTCGGTGTGCCAGCGAATCGGGCCGAGGCCGATGTCGCCGAGCGTCCTGTTCACCAGCCCGTAACGCTCGCCGAACATGCTGCCGAAGATCAGGGTCACGGCCACAGGCATGACGACGAACGGCAGCAGGACGCTCATGCGCCAGAAGGTCTTGTTGCGCAGGTTTGAATCGAGCGCGGCGGCGATCGCGGTCGCCGCGATGAGCTGGGGCACGGCGGAGAGCAGGAAGATGCTCAAGGTGTTGCGCAGCGCAATCCAGAACTGCCGCTGCTGAAGCACGAAGGCGAAGTTGTCGAACCCAGTCCACTTGCCCTGCCCGCCGAGTAGGTCCCAGGCGTGCAGCGAGACCCAGCCCGTGTAGAGCAGCGGAAAGAGGCCGACCAGCCCGAACAGGATGAAGAACGGGGAGATGAAGAGGTAAGGCGAGTACTTGACGTCCCACCGACCGAGGTTCTCCCTGAACCTGAAGCCGCGAAGTGTGAGGTCCTTGACCACGAGGGTCGAGGTTGTCATAAAAGGCTCCTCGGTGGAAATGTGGACTGGGCCGGCGATCGGCCCAGTCCCATGTGCTCAGCTAAAGCGCGTTGATGTCAGAGACCACCTGGGCCCACGATGCGTCGATCGATTGCTTCTTGCTTTCGACGCGGGTCAGGCCGTCCTGGACCGCCTGCATGATGGCGGCGTACTTGATGCCCTTGTACGGGGTGACCGTCACGGCCTTCGCACGGTCCGCGAAAATCTGTCCGATCGGGGCGTTGTTGAAGTAGGGGTTCATCGCGCCGGTCAAGGCCGGGTTCGTGTAGGCCCCAACCTGGCTCGGGTAGTTGCCGGTGGTGACGAACGCGGCGATCTGCTGCTCCGGAGCCGTCAGCCACAGAGCGAGCTCCTTGGCCGCGGCGGCGTGCTTGCCCTGGGTGGGCACCGTCAGATAGGAGCCGCCCCAGTTTCCGCCGCCGTTTGGAAAGACGTTGGCGATCTTCCAGTCCTTGATCTTCGGACCGTTGCCTGAGATCACGCCAAGCATCCAGGACGGGCAGAGCATCGTGGCCCACGCCCCGTTGGCGAGACCAGCGTTCCAGTCGGTGCTCCATTCCTGGAGGTGCGCCGAGCTACCGGAGCTCGCGTTCAGCACTGAGACGAATGCGTTCTTGACGTCCGGGTTCGTGGTCGCGATCACCGTGCCATCGCTCTTCTCGAAGAAGTTCGAGTACTGGTTGGCGAGGCCCTGGAAAGTTGCTCCGGCCGAGTCGAACCACGCCACGCCTGTGTGCGCAGCGGTGAACCGCTGACCGACGGAGTAGTAGTTGTTCCAGTCGCCGGTGAGCAGCTGGGCCACTCCCGCGGGGTCACCCGCGAGGCCGGCCTTGATGAACGGAGCGGACCTGTAGCAGATGGCCTCCGGTCCGATGTCGGTGCCGGCTCCGATGAGGCGGCCGTTGACGGTTGCTGCCTGAGCCTTCCAGTCGAGCCAGCGGCCCTTGCTTGCCGGCGTCGAAAGATCGACGAAAAGGTTTGAGTACTGCTTGAGCTTCGGCATCCAGTCGACCTCAACGGCTTCGACGTCGCCGAGGCCTGAACCGGCGGCCAGCTTGGTGAACATGTTGTCCTGCGCGGCCTGCGACGTGGCCGCGATGTTCTGGACCACCGTCACGTTGGGATGAGCCGCGTGGTACGCAGCGAGCATCTGGTCGCTGTAGCCGAACTTGTTGAACGTGGCCAGCGTGAGCGTGATCGGAGTGTTGTCGGCGACGGGCGTGCTTGTCGAACCACAGCCGGCGAGCGTAAGGGCAGCGATAACCGCCGCCCCAAGGATGCGGCCGGCACTTCTCAATCGTTTCATGGCTTCGTCTAGGTACCTCCTCTCTTGCACCAATGGTGCTTATTTGTTTGACCCACTTCGCGCGCAGATCCCCTGATGATTCGCGCCTATTCCCTAACCCCCTTGCCACTCGACGCGCGGACAACAAGCTCGGTCACGAGGATCACCCGCTTCCCGCCCGCGGTCCCCGAGTCGAGGCCGGCGAGAAGCAGGCGCGCCATCTCACGACCCATCTCCTCGATGGGCTGGCGCACGCTGGAAAGGGTCGGAGCTGTCGAGGTGGCGATCGTCGAGTCGTCAAACCCGACCACCGCGATGTCTTGGGGTACGCGCTTGCGCTGCCGGCGCAGGGTATCAAGCGCCCCGGCAGCCATGACGTCAGAGGCGCAGAAGACGGCGTCCAGGTCTGGATGCCGGTCGAGCAGGGCCTGCATCGCTGCGGCGCCGCTCTCCTGGCCGAAGTCCCCAGGCTGGTGCATGGATGCGTCTCCGTTGAGGCCTGCCTTTACCAACGCGTCGTGGTAGCCCTGCAGCCTGTCGACTCCGGCGCCCATGTCGAGCGGGCCGGTGATGGTGGCGATTCGCCTGCGACCCATGGCGATGAGATGCTCGACGGCCGAGCGCGCGCCGCCCACGTTGTCAACGTCCACATAAGACACGGCGCTGCTCGCACCGGGCCGGCCGCCTAGCACGACCAGCGTTCCGCGCTCGTGGAGGCGATCAGGGAGCGGATCGTTCCCGTGCAGCGACACCATGAGCACGCCGTCGACGTGGCCGGCGGACAGGTAGCCCTCCAGCCTGGTCTCGTCACCCGCTGACTGAGGCATCAGGAGGACCAGCTGCACCAGCCGCCTGGAAAGGACCTCGCTGATGCCCCGGACCAGGCGCGGAAAGAACGGGTCTCCGAACAGGAAGGCGGTGGGTTCGGGAATGACGAGGCCGATCGAGTCGGTCCGGCCGGTGACGAGCGTGCGGGCGGCCCGATTGGGTACGTACCTCAGCTTCTCGGCTGCGCGCTCGACCGCGCGCTTGGCCCTGGGGCTGACCTTCGGACTGGCGGTGAAGACTCGGGAGGCGGTGGCCCGGGAGACGCCGGCGAGCTTGGCGACCTCCTCGAGGGTTGGACTCGACCCGTTCTGTGGGAGCGCTCTCACGCGCTCCTTGTACACGGTTTCGGCCTTGCTGTCAACAATTGCGAGAGAGCGCTCTCGCGGCCGGAGCGGTCGGACTGTGAAGCCAGGGCCCGTCACGTGAATACATGGCGAGGCCTGAGCGCTCTAGGCTGCGCGGCGGGGAGTTGGCAAGGCTGGGCGGCGAACACACGCACTGGGACCGCGAGTTTCCGCGCACGTCGTGGTTCGACGTGCGTGAGCTGGAGCCGGGCGTGCACCTCATCGGCGAGCCGGGCCACGTCAACTCGTTTCTCATCCAGGGCTCGGAGTCCGCGGTGCTCATGGACACCGGGCTGGGCGTGGCCGACATCCGCGCTGTCGCCAATGAGCTGACCGACAAGCCGCTGCTCGTGGTGAACTCGCATTACCACTTCGATCACAGCGGGGGCAACAAGCTTTTTTCGGAGGTCGCGATTCATCGCATCGGCGCGCCGCTGCTGGCCCAGCCGACGCCCGAGATCTACGCCGGGCTGTACATGGAGTACACGCAGCGAATGCTGGAGGCGTGGGGGCCGTACAAGAAGGTGGACGACCTGTACTTCCATCTGATCACCGCCGAGCGCCTGGTGCGGCCGCTGCCCGAGGGCTTCGACCCGGCGACGTATCGCATCCTGCCGATGACGGCGACCCGGACGCTGGAGGATGGCGATGTCCTCGAACTGGGCGGGCGGAGGCTGGAAGTGCTGCACACGCCCGGTCACTCGCCGGACTGCATCTGCCTGATCGACCGCGAGAACGGCCTCCTGTTCGGCGGTGACACCGTCAACGCCGGGCCGGTGTACGCACACCTGGAGGAATCCGACCATCCGAAGTTCGCCTCGTCTTTGGCGCGCCTGGCCGAGATGCGATCAGACCTGCGCCGGGTGTTCGTGTGCCACTACCTGCGGCTGGAGAACGAGCCGTCCCTGCTGGTCGAGATGGCGGACGGATTCCGGCGCATCCTCGCCGGCGACGTCGCGCTGCGCGACAACATCGACTGCTTCAACGAGCCGGTCAAGGAGGCGTGCTTCGACCACTTCTCGGTGTTCGTCGCTTATTCGAAGGACGCGAGGTGAAGCGCGTCAAAAACCGGGTCCGATGACCCGTTGGTCTCAGTCGGGGTATTCGTCCTTCCTCCAGGCGCGCGGCTCGGCGGGTTGCGCTATCGGCGTTCGCTCGAGCAGGAAGTTGAAGTAGGGCGCGACGAACGGATCCGGTGCTGACACGGTGTAGGTGTGGTAGACGGTGCCGTTCTTGAGCGCGAAGGCGATCCAGCTTGGGTTTTCGCGCATGCCGTCCTTGAGCTCGGCCCCGACCTGTCCCGCCCACTCCTGGAGCCAGGCGGGCGGGTTCTTGATCATCTCCTGGACCTCGGGGATCTGCTGCGCCTGCTCCTCGGTCAGCGCGAGGCCGTAGTCGAAGGCAAAGTCAGTGTTGTTTGTCGAGACGTATGGAAACTGCCAACCCATCCGCCGCTTGTAAGCCGTCAGGCGCTCGATCGGCGCACGCGAAAAACAGAGCAGCGTCACGTCGCGGTGACTGAGGTGAACGAGAGACCCGTCTAGCCCATCGGCCAGGCTGGTGCAGCCGGGGCAGGCGCCGATCGCGTAATCGGGGCCGAACATGATGTTGTACGCGAGCAGCTGTGAGCGCCCGTCGAAGAGCTCAGCGAGTGTCTTCTTGCCGTCCTCGGTGTCGAACTCGTACTGCTTCTCGACCGGCACCCAGGGAAGTTCGAGACGCTTTTTCTTGACCTCCTCGTTCCGCACCGCTTGCTCGGACTCGAGCTTGGCGAGCTCATCCCGGGCTGCCTGCCATTCCTTGCGGGTACCGATCTTGTGATCGGGCATCTCACTTACCTCCTGCCGACCAAAGGCCGCTGCCGGCTTTGACGTTACCGGGGTCACTGATGGAGACCGCTGATGGCTCGGAAACTCATCGCAAATCGTCCTCGGAATTTTTCAGTGCGAGCTCACACAGGGTCTTCCTACACCGGAAGCGACGCAGTTGAGCACTTTTGGAGACGGCCCGGCGGCAGCGGTTACCTAGCATCAGGTCATCGCATCAAATCTCGCGAAGGGAGAGAGAAGAATGAACTCGCACGTCAGCGCGATCTTGCTTGGCGTTAAGGACATGGAGCGATCCAAGCGCTTCTACATGGATGGCCTCGGCTGGAAGATCAAGCAAGACTTCAAAATTTCGGTCTTCTTCGTTCCGCACGGCGGTTCCTTGGTCGGCTTCTACGGTCGCGACGGCCTGGCCGAATCCGTTGGCTTGAGCCCTGACGGCAACGGCAGCGGCTTCAGCGGCATTGTCTTCAACTATGTCGTGCGCAGCGAGGCGCGCGTCGACGAAATCATTGCCGAGGCTGAGAAGGCCGGCGCAAAGATCCTCAAGCCCGCGGCGAAAGAGCAGTGGGGCGGGTACGGCGCCGCCTTCGCCGACCCTGACGGTTATGTCTGGAAGCTCGGATACAGCGCGCAGGGAAAGGATCAGCCCTACGCGGAGTAGTCAGGCACCGCTGTGACGCAACTGCCGCCCTGGAAGGGCCCGGCGATCGGTGCAGCGCGAGCTCATGTCGGCGGGGGAGGGTGGCCGCCAGACGTTCCCAACGACGAAACCGCCACTCTCAACATACAGCGCTCTGGGGGGCTTGCGGCAAGACCCGGGTCGTGCTGCAGAGTTTGCGGCTGAAACCAGAACCTACGGGGATGGGGGTGGCGTATGGCCGAGCATGCGGTGGTCGTGGCCGGAGGCGGCCCGACGGGGCTGATGTTGGCGGGCGAGCTGGCGTTGGCGAAGATCGACGTTGCGATTGTCGAGCGGCGCGCCAGTCAGGACCTCGTCGGCTCGCGCTCCGGCGGTCTGCATTCGCGCACGATAGAGATCCTCGACCAGCGTGGCATCGCCGATCGGTTCCTGTCGGAGGGGCAGGTGGCCCAGGTCGCGGGGTTCGCCTGGA
>VBFO01000100.1 GCA_005881025.1 Chloroflexota bacterium
CTAAGCTCTTCGTCTACGTTACCAACCTCGCGATCGACCTGCGGCTCTTCGACGATCCCACCCAGCCGACCCTCACCAACGGCACGGGAGACTCGCCGTGGACCGCCGACGTGAAGGTCCACACGATCTCGCGTATCCCTGCATTCATTCCGCCGATCCCGGGGCTGTCCAAGCCATGTTGGCGCTGTCTCGAGAGTGAGAGCTTCTATCGAAAGTCCATCGGGCCGCGCGCGACGTGGCTGCCGGCAGGCGAGCTGCGTGCGGCTTCGGTCACCCTGATCATGTAGTACTCGACCATGTCGCTCGCGCTCCGGGCCAGATCGAAGCGCGGTTCCCATCCCAAGGCCCGCAGGCGCCGGGTATCGGCGAAGTGGCGGCTCGGCCCGCCGCCCTTGGTCGAGCGGTGCTGAACCTCGATCGAACCCTGGAGGCCTGCGGTCTCGAGAACGAGGTCCAGGAGTGATCGAATCGACGATTCCGTCCCCGTCGCGACGTTATAGGTCTTCCCGGCGGCGCCGTGATCGACGAGCGTCGAAAGCGCCACCGCGACGTCGCGCACGTCGATGAAGTCACGGGTCGTCTGCAGATCGCCGACGTCGACGATGGGGGGCCGGACGCCGTGCCGGATCTCGGTCACCTGGCGCGCGAACTCGGGCCCGACGTGCCGATCGTCCTCACCGGCGCCCACGACGTTGAACAGCCGCGCCCATACCGTCTCGATCCCATGGCGGATGGCCAGCGCCCGAGAGAGACGCTCGACGACCAGCTTGCTCATGGAATAGAGGTCCACTGGATGGCAGGCGGCCGTCTCGTCGAAGGGCAGCGGAGCGGCGCCGGGCGCCCCGTAGACCCCACCGGTCGAGCAGATGATGACGCGGCGAAGATCCAGCTCCGCGTCCGCGAGGGTCTCCATGAGCGCGCGCGTCGCCTCGATGTTCGTTCGAATCAGATCGATCGGTGCGTCGTCGCGCAATGCCGAGGCGAGATGGATCACGACGTGCGGTCGGAAGGCTCGAAGCGCCCGCGTCAGCGGGGCGCGAGCGTTGAGATCGACCGAGGCGTAATGGTACGCAGGGTGGGACGACGTGAGCTCGAGCTCGGTGGGCAGGGGCGCCGGCAGTCGCGCGTCCGCCCAGCGGATCGAATGGGGAAACGTGTCACGGAGCTCGGGCGATCGGCCGATTCCGACGACCTCGGCGTCGGGCCGGCTCGTGAGGAGATGGGCCGTGACGTAACGACCGACGAACCCCTGCGCCCCGGTGACGAAGAATCGCGTGCTCACCGCGCGTCCATCCAGCGAATCGTCTCGCGGAGTCCCGTGCCCAGAGGCGTGCGAGCGCGCCATCCGAGCAGCCGGCCGGCCCGGCGAGGATCGGCGACCAGGCGAT
This sequence comes from Chloroflexota bacterium, assembly GCA_005881025.1. Classification (GTDB taxonomy): domain Bacteria; phylum Chloroflexota; class Dormibacteria; order Dormibacterales; family Dormibacteraceae; genus CF-54. Next base: position 1,389 of record VBFO01000100.1, read on the forward strand.
CGACCGCGTCACGGGCGAGCTCGGGCGGTGTCGATCTCACTCGCAGCAGGATGCGGCGCCGTCGTAGTCGCGCGATCCGACGCGCCACCTGAGCGACGCTCGTCCCTCGGCCACTTCCCACGTTCAAGATCGTGAGGCGCGGGAGCGGCGCCGTGCACGCTCGGACGATGGCGTCCGCCACATCCGCGACGTGGCAGAAATCACGGACCGGACGAAGATCGCGCAACACGGCTGAGTGGCCGCGTCGGGTCTGGCGGATGACCGTGCCGATCATCGACCGGCTCGAGAGTCCGGGGCCGTAGATCGCGAAGGGACGGAGGATCACGCTCTCGAGGCCGAACGCGCTCGAGAAGGCCTCGACGAGCTTCTCGGCGCCGGCCTTGGCGGCGGCGTACGGAGAGATCGGCCGGAGCGCGGCACCTTCCGCGACGCGAGGGGTCCGCGGCCGCCCGTACACCTCCGCCGAGGAGATGTAGACGATGCGCTTGATACCGTATCGTCGGCACACCTCCAGCACGGTCGCCGTGCCCAGGACGTGCGTGCGAACGTAGTGTCGCGATGATCCGAACGATGCGGTGACGGAAGCCGGTCCGGCGAGATGGACGAGCGCGTCCGCGTCGCGCGCGAGAGCGCCGATTGCGGAGAGGTTCGTCACGTCGCAGCGAACGCTGCGGACTTGACGCGGGACGCGCCGGGGGGACTCCCAGGGCGGCGTCGTCAACGCGCGAACATCCGCCCCGCGAGTCACCAGGCGCTGGATCAGCGCCGACCCGATGAATCCCCCGCCTCCCGTGACGAAGAGCCGTCTCCCTCGGATCGGGGGCAGGAGCGCCATCAGATGCTCCCGCGCAGCTCCGCGAGCTCCCTCGGCTTCCGCTGCCGTCGGGTGGCCAGCTCGGCGAAGCATCCTTCGAGGGCCCGTGTCATGACGGGTGGCTGATAGCCCGCGCGATAGCGCCGGTGAGCCGCTACCCCGAGGCGCGCGGCCAGCGCGGGATCCCCCACGAGGCGCAGCAGCGCGCCCGCGATGGCTCCCGGGTCGTGAGGCGGAACGAGCAGGGCCGACTCGAGATGCTTCAGCATGTCGGGGACGCCTCCAACGGTGGTGGCGACGATGGGCTTTGCCAGCGCCATCCCTTCGATGAGGGCGTTCGGTAGCGAGTCGTACGTCGACGCGTGCACCTGGATGTCGATGACCTTCCACACGTCACCAATCGGTCCCGGATAGCTGACGAGTCGGATCCTGTTGGCAAGCCCGAGATCGCGAATCGACCGCTCGAGCCGCTGCCGATACGTGACATCGGCCTTCGGGAATCCGACGAGGAGGAACATCGTCGACGGGGCGAGCGCGAGCACGAGCCGTGCTGCCTCCAATAGATCCATATATCCCTTGTGTGGCGCGAGCGCGGCCACCTGACCGATCACGCGAATGCCCGGATCTCTCGGTATGCCGAGCTGGGCCCGGGTCTCGTCCGCGGGGCGGGCCGTCTGCGGAGGAAGGATCCCGTTGGGCACGACGAGGACAGGCCGCTGGGGCCGTCGCATCCACCGCCTGATGTCCTGACGGCGTGCTTCGGAATCGGTGACGATCACGCTCGCCATCCCCATGACCAGATGCCCCACCACGGGCCAGAGGGGTGGTGGTGTCAGGGGGACGGGGCTGTAGAGCGTCACGGCGGTGGGAGTCCGGCTGGCCGCCGCGGCCAGAACGCTGACGAGAGCGGCGGGCTCGAGGTGAGCGTCGATGACGTCGGCCCGCCATTCGCGGAGGACGCGGCGCAGGCCGTTCACCTTGTGGAGCAGTCGCCGCGCGGCGCCGACGATGTGGAGCGCTGCGATCGCGGGCGGTCCGGGGACTCCGCCGAGCGACGAGGGGCGTACGCCGGCCGCGTTGTAATGCTGATGCATGGCCCAAGATTCAGAGGGCCATGAATGTGGCGGCTGGATCGTGACGACCCGATGCTCGAAGCGTTCGCGGTCGATCGTGGTCGCAAAGGACAGCAGCCTGTTCTCGTCGCCACCAAAACCGAGATCGTCGATGACCGAGAGGACTCGCACCCGGGCGCTCATCGAGGTCTCTCCGCCCAGGCGAGCGACCGTACGAGCGGTGCGCTCAAGGGTCCGAATCGCTCCAGACACTGCCGGCCAACCCATAGCGCCGGCCCGTCGAAGGACGGCGGCGACGGCTCGTCGGCGGCGTGAGCCACGAAGACGTGGTGCCGTACCAGGCGGCCGGTCGCGACATCGAGGTCGTCGAACGACGCCAGGAATTCCGGGGCCGGTCGAGTCCCCGGGACGACGCGGGCGAGCAGTCGACGGGCCGCGTCCCGCGGCGTCGTGTCGTCCCGGTGGAGCTCCTCTCCCGGAACGTCCCAGCGCTCGGGATAGCGAGCCGCTCGGGCGGGCCGGTGCGTGAGCAACACGCTCGACGGCGACAACACCAGGAGCGCGACGACTTCGTGTTGGGGGGCGTCATCCCAGTGCTCGAACGAATCCAGGTGCTCGGCGATCAGCTGCTCGGCCTGCTCCAGCCTCGTGGCGTCGTTCACGTCGATCCAGGGCGCGTCGTGTGGAAAGGCGCAGACCCTCTCGCCTTGCGCGATGAGCGCGGTCACCAGATCCGGCGCGTCCCACCGACGCTCTGGGTCCAGCATCGCCCGAGCCTTCGGGCCGAGCACGTAGGTTCCGCTCGAGGCCGGGATGCGCTTGGTGGGTTTTTCAAGATACTCGGCGACCAGGCCGTCGACGATCCGCAGCTCGCCGCACGGCATCCGCATCATCTCGATGTGGGAGGCAACCGTCATGGCGGCGGACGAGGCCTCGTGAAACGCGACGAGCTTGCCGAGCTGCAGGGCCGTCAGGTTGTCCACGTTGACCACGAGGATCGATCCGTCGATCGCATCGAGCAAGGCAACGGCGCCGATCGTTCCCCGTGGCGAGGCCTCCTTCAGGCAGTGAAGGCGCGCGTTCCGGGCGGTCGCGAGCGCGCGAGCACGACCAAGCACGTAGCGCTCGACCTCGGGCTCGTGCGCGCTCACGGCGACGGCGATGTGGCGGAAGCCCTTGGATAGCAGGGCGCAGACGTTCCGCTCCAGCAGCGTGACGCCAAGGACCGGCACCAGCGCCTTGTGCGCCGGCCCGGCGGTCGCCCGCATCCGCGCCGATCGACCGCCGGCCATGATGACGGCGAGGGTCATCCCAGGGCTGCGGCCTTGGCCGCGACTTCGACGACGACGAGCCGGAGCTCGGCCCCGGAGACGTTTTTCAATCCATGCGTTCCCCCCGGGCGATTCATGACGACGTCGCCGGGGCCGACCTCGAAGACCTCGCCGTCGAGCTCCATCAGTCCCCGCCCCGCCACGATCACGTACAGCTCGTGGTTGTCGTGGTCGTGCGTGTGCGCGCCGATCTCCGATCCAGGTGGGACGACCGAGAGGTCGACGAAGCGGCAGTGGCTCACGTCACGTCCCAGGAACACACGGGACGTGAGAATGGTGCCTCGCCCACCATGGGCGACCTCGGCCTGAAAGCCCTGGCCGGCGAAGGAGAAGCGCTGCCCGACGCTCATCCGCCACGCCTCTGGGGGGCGCCGAGGTGAGGGGCGCTGACGACGGACACGTGGTGCCGATGCGCCCTGGTGCTCTGGCGAAGGCGCGCGATGGCGAAGAGCGTGGCCGGCCCGACGCGTGGCGAGAGCCGCCCGACGGTGTAGCGCCAGAACGACTCCGTGCGATCGACGAACCGGGTGACGCTCACTCGTGCCGCGGCCGCCGGAGGCCCGGGGCGTTGGGGCGCGGCCCGAAGGCGTCGATACCGTCGAGCGAGCGAACGCACGCCGGCCACGAACAACGTGCCCGGGGCGAGACCGAAGTGCGCAGTGTGAGCCAGCTCCAGATCTGCGCGGGCCAGCAGCCTTCGAAGCGAGCGTACGGAGTAGAGCCAGCGATGCTGCGGATAGCCGATGGTGCCGATCATCGTGTACCACCAGGGCGCGATCCCTCCGAGCAGCCCGACCTCGAAGGCGAGGACACCGTCCGGCCGGAGGAACCCTCCCATTTTTCGTAGCGCCGCAATGGGATCGGCGAAGTGGCTCAGGAGATCACAGTGATACACGATGTCGAACTCGGCCTCACCCGGGCGGCACGACTCGAAAAGGGCGCATTCCACCGGAGCGCCGAGACGCGCTTCCGCGCGCCGGGCGCGCCCGGGATGCGGCTCGATGCCCGCAACGTCGTAGCCCGCCGCCTGCGCCGCGGCGAGGAAGTGTCCCTCACCGCACCCGATGTCGAGGACCCGGCCGCGTGGGCGATATCGCTGGATCCAGCGCACTCGCCGCCGGGCCGGTACGGCGTAGTAGCTGTCGGGATGCCCATCGACGGTGGGGTCGACGGCGCCGAGCGGCGGCGGCGGCGACGCGTACACCGTGCCGCAGCGACAGGCGCGTCCCTCGTATCCGTTCTCACGCCACACCACGAGCGCTGACACGCCGTCGCAGACGACGCAGCGGCCCAGGTCCTCCGCGCCGACTACCCGTGCGGTCAGCTCGTCGGTGCCCATGGCGGATCAATCCACCGGCTCGATCCTCGAGCTCCGGAGCGACCGGCGGATCGCGTCGACGGTCCTCTGTGTTCGCATCGCATCCGGCAAATCGGAGAGGATCGGCGTGGTCGAGTCCTTCCGGATCGCAGCGAAGAACGCCGCGACCTCGAGCTCGAAGATCTTGTCCCGCTCGGGCTCCACCTCCGGAAAGAGGCGGCCATCGTCGCCGCGAAGCCGAAAATCCCATCCCTCGAGACGCACGCTCGTCTCCTCGGTGATCACCTGGAGGTTGATCGTCTTCTGGCGTGCCTGGCAGGTGTACAGCACGGTCCCGAGCGCGTCTCCGGCGAATCGCAGGCTCACCGCCGCGGCCTCGGGCGCGCCGTGAGGCCCGGGCGGTCCGCCGGTCATCGCGTGAACCTCTCGGATGTCGCCGACGAGATATCGGGCGAGGTCGACCAGATGCGTGGCCTGCTCGTTGACGGGGCCACCGGAGAGCGTTTCGTGATCCCACCAGGGCACGGCATAGCGCGCGCCGGCCCAGTTTCCCGATAGCCCGAGAATGACCTTGCCGCCGAGCGCGTCGCGCGCGGCCTGAACGGACGGTCGATAGCGATTCATGTATCCCACCGCCGTGATCACCGGCTTGCGCCGGAGGACCTCGAGCGCCGCGGCGCTCTGCGACGCCGAAAGGCCAATCGGCTTCTCCACGAAGACAGCGACCCCCGCCTCGAGCGCGCGCACCTCGACCTCACCGCGCGCGTTCGGCGGGGTGCAAACGAAGACGCCGTCGATCGACGCCAGATCCAGGTCGCGCCAGTCCGGGAGCACCCTGCTTCCGGGCGCGAGCGCGGCGACCTCGTGCGCGCGCGGAAGATCCGGGTCGCACAGCGCCACGACCCGCCCTCCGAGGCTCAGCGCGGCGCGAGCGCGCTGGCGACCCATCCGTCCACAGCCGAGGACCGCTACGCGAATGCCCATGACGGTGCGCCCTCCTGCCGCGCATAGCGGCACAACGCGCGCGCCAGCGGCATCACGTCGACGTTCACGAGCAGCGGATCCGCGGCCAGTGCGGCCGTCAGGGCGTCGATCTCGGGCGCCGCGACCGCTCTCAAGACGGCGCGCTCGTGGTGCGCGAAGCGGTCGAGCCAGGCGGAGACGCGGCGGTTCGGCGGCGGCCCCGGCACCGGCTCGATGGCGGTTGCGCAGACGTCAGCCTGGACCTCGACGGCGACGTCGCGGGCGTGCGGGAGGGTCACCACCATGCGCCGCGGCGCGCTGGAGGTGAAGGCGACAATCGCCGGGACGACCGCATCGGGGTACCATCGCACGTCGCGTCGCGCGAGGCTCGGCGGCGCGGCGGGATACGATTCCTGGAGCTCACGGAAGATGTCTGCACCCAGCTGCATGAGAAACGAGGCCCGGCCTCCTGCCGGACGGTGCCCCGACCGGAGCAAGCGGAAATACTTCAACGGAAGGGCGCCGAGCTCTTCGATGACGTCGCCGGCAATGCCGTTGATCGTCTCTCCGCCGAGCCGCTCCAGGAGCCGGGGCAGCTGGTCGTCGCGCTCGATCGTGAGATCGTGGATGAACCCTCGATGGTTCAAGCCGTCGTACGCCCATTCGAGCGATGCGAGGGGAACCCCGAGAACGCGTGCGGCGAGCTGGGCGGTGACGAGCGGGAGCTCACACACGCCCAGGCAGTGGACGCCCGAGGCGGCCAGGATGGCGGTCGAAACACTGAGTGGATTGACCAGGTTGATTACCCGGGCGTCCGGACAGGTCTGAGTCAGGACACGGCCCAGGCGCATCAGTGCGGGGGCGATTCTCACCGCGCACCGAAGGGCCGATGGCCCCAGCGTCTCGTCGGCGTCGACGCCGAAGGCTTCGGCGAACGCTTCGTCGTCCGAGCGTCCCTCCAGACCGCCGTAGCGAATCTGATGCAGCACCAAGGTGGCGCCCTCGAGCGCCTCCGCCAGGCGAAGGGTGCTGCGGACCTTCGGCACGAGCCCGGCGAGTCTGGTACGCGCGTAACGCTCCACGGCGCCCAGGTGATCGGCGTCACGGCCGTGCAGGGTCAGCTCCGCGAGAGACGGCGGACCGCCCACCGCCGCGAGCCCGTTGATCAGGGCGAGCGTCGACGGACTGCTGCCGCCGAGTACCGTCAATCGCGCCGTCATCGGCCGCGGAAGAAGCTCCGAACGCAGTCGGCGACATAGTCGATCTCGTCGCGCGTGAGGTCGGGGCGGATGGGAAGGCACAGAAGCTCCTCGGCGAGACGCTCGGCGACCGGGAAATCCCCCTTTCGCCATCCGAGGTCCGCAAACGCGGGCTGCAAATGAATCGGCGTTGGATAGCGCACGACCGCGTCAACTCCCGCCGCGCGAACATGGCGCAGGAGGTCGTCGCGGCGGTCGGTACGGACCTGGAACAGATGGTAGACGTGCTCTTCGGCAGGCTCGACGTGCTGAAAGCGCAGCGGCAGGTTGGCGAGACGCTCGCGATACGCCGCCGCGACCTCGCGGCGCCTCGCGTTCCACTCGGGGAGTCTCGGCAGCTTGTACCGCAGCACCGCGGCCTGGATCGCGTCGAGCTTGCTGTTGAGCCCGACGACGACGTGGTGGTTCTGGCCGTCTTGCCCCAGCTCCCGCAGGAGGCGGACCTGTCGGTCGAGATCCCCGTCGTTCGTCGCGACAGCGCCGCCATCGCCCGCGGCGGCGAGATTCTTGCTCGGATGGAAGCTGAAGCAGGCGGCCGCGCCCAAGCTCCCGACGGGCCGGCCGTCGATGCGCGCCCCAACGGCTTGCGCCGCGTCCTCGATGACCGCGATGCGCCCATCCCGCACCTGGGCAAGTATCGCGCCCATGGGCGCCGGCTGGCCGTAGAGGTGCACCGGGATGACCGCGCGTGTCCGCGGGGTGATCGCGCCGGCCAGCTGTCGAGCGTCCAGCGAAAACGAGCGCTCTTCGGCGTCGACCAGAACGGGCCGGGCGCCGCACAGCCGGATCGCGGCGACAGTCGCATGGAAGGTGTTGGCCTGCGTGATCACCTCGGCGCCTTGTGTCACGCCGCACGCGCGAAGCGCAATGGTCAGCGCGTCGGTGCCGCTGTTGAGACCGCGCGCGTGCTTGACGCCGAGAAAGGCGGCGAAATCCGATTCGAACCCGTCGACCTCGCCGGTGAGAATGTACCGTCCCGCCAGCAGCATCTCGGAGACTTGCCGCATGAGCGGGGTCGGATCCTCGCCGAACTGGTCACGATAGTTGTAGCGCGCGACGTGCATCGTAGCCATGTCACCCGTCCAGCGCGGCGAAGCGCCCGGCGCCGAGCAGCCCCGCGTCGTCATCGTTGATGCCCAGCTCGAGCATGGCATTCCAGTCCGTGTCCAGGTTCCAGGCGCTTGCCGCCATGGCGTCGACCAGCTCCTGGCGATAGCGCTCACCGAGAGCGAGCGCGAAACCGCCGATGACGACGAACCGTTCGACACCGACACCGAGGTGCAGGCTCGCCAGCGCCTGACCGAGCGGCCGGGCGGCGTCGCGAATCACCGCGCACGTCCAGCCGTCGTGCGCGTGAAAGGCGGCGACGAGGGAGCGAGTGTCGAAGCCGTCGGGATCTCCGCCTGCCCCACCACCCAGGACTGACCGACGGAAGGCGTGCGGCTCTCGCACGGCCCGGCGGCGCGCGAGCGCGAGGGCCCCCCGCGCCGAGGCGACGGCGCCGAGATGCCCCGCGCCCCCGCAATCGCAGATGGGCGCGTCCGCGGAGAAGTCGACACGCAGGTGTCCGATCTCGCCCCCGCATCCCCGTCGGCCGAGCAGGGGCCGGCCGTCGACGAAGAGCTTGTGACCGATCCCGGAGCTCACCGTGACGACGCACAGGTCTTCGCTCGGGGCGCGAAGGTAGCGATAACCCGCGGCGGTCAAGTCGTTCAGCACCTTGACGCGGGCATCGGGCCAGCGGCGTACCAGGTCGTTCCGGAGCGGAAACCGGGTGCGCAACGGGCCGCCGAAAACAGTGGGGGCGGCGAGCGCGTTTCCGGCAGGGTCGATCGGCCCGGGGAAAGCCAGCGAGACGACCGTCGGGCGGGCATTCTGGAGGACGCTTCTGGCCAGGTCTTCCATCTCCTCGAAGACACGCGCGTAGATCTGGTCCGGGGACGCCACCGGGACAGTCCAGTGGCTCGGCGTCGCGCGACGCATGACCTGGCGCAAGACGTCGTCTCGCGGATCGTAGACGCCGGCCCGCAAGGTCGTGCCACCGATATCGAACACCAGACAGCGGTCAGGCATGGGCGCCGACTTCCTGTCCGGCCTCGCCGGCGCTCAGGTCGGATCCGAGGCTCTCGAGCCAGTCGAGCGCGCTGTCGAGCATCGCGGTCGAACAGCTGTCGGCGTCTTCGACGAACGCCGCCTGCCCGATCCGCTTCGGAAGCACGAGGTGCCGGCGGTGGCGCTGGGCCTCGGCGAGGGCGTCGAGGCAAAGACGTCGCGTCAGAAGGGGTGAATGGATGGGGAGCCCGGACCCGGCGAGTGCATGGATGATTCGCAAACAGTCCGCTTCGGCCAGCCAGCCCATCAGGGAGGCGAGCACGGCGCTGAGGGCGATATCGATCCCCACCGCCTCGCCATGCGAGATCTCGAAGCCGGAGGCGGACTCGATCAACGGGCTGAACGTGTGCCCCATGTCGACGAATCGTTTGTGCGTCACGTTCTCGTAGAGGTTCGGCTCGAGCTCATCGAGCATGGCCGTGGCGGCGCGCCACAACGCCTCGAGCGAGTTGGCGCGCGGTCTCTGGAACCCGGAGGCGACGAACTGGGGCGCGTCCGCCTCGACCAGGCGAAATAGCCGCTCGTCGCGCACGAGGGCGATCTTGATCATCTCGGCGAGGCCCGACCGCAGGTGGCGCCTGGAGAGGGTGCGAAGCGTCGCCGGATCGAGGAGAGTGAACTCGGGCGGATAGAAGCAACCGATATAGCTCTTGTGCCCGAGAAAATTCACCGCCCCTTTCGCGCCGAGGCCGGCATCGATCTGTCCGATCAGGGTCGTCGGGATGCGAATACAGCCGATGCCGCGTCGGATCGACGATGCGGCGACCGTGACGATGTCCATGCACACGCCCCCGCCGAGCGCGATGAGTGCCGCGGAGCGGTCGAGCCGATGGCGGAGCGCGGCACGGCACACGCGCATCACCTGCGTCGGTGTCTTCGTCCATTCGTGGCACGGGAGCACGAGCGTATCGAGACTGAAGCCGGCCCGGCGGAAGGTCTCGCTGGCTCGGTGCCCGTACAGCTTCATCACCGTCGGCGTCGTGACGAGCAGTGCGGCTCGGGGCGCGAGCGCGCTGGGGAGCGGAAGCGTGCTCTTGGGATCCAGCAGGTTCTCGGACAGCATGACCTCGTACGAGGAGCTCAGAGTTGTCGTGAGGCGGCGCCGTTGAAGCCCACCCGTGGTGAGATCCTTGTATGCCCCGTTCGCGGCCACGGCTGTTTCCCTGTCTGCCCCCCGAGGCTACGCAGGGAAAACGCCGCCTCCAATCAGGCGAGTGCCTGATTCGGATGCGGGGAGTCCTGGATGAGAACGCCTTCAGGCCACGTGACACGTACGTGGGTCGGTACTCCGGGTCGCACCGCGCCGGCCGAGGCTCAGTAAGCGCTGCTTTTCGGAGGGATCGAGCATCCCGAAGCGCCAGGCGATGACCGCGTAGGCGATCAGATACGTCGTGCCGGCCAGCACCAACCGATCGATATTCGAAAAGGCGGCCGCCCTCACGGCGACCGCCGGAGCGGCCGCCGTCGCCCCGGCGACGAGGATGCCCGCATAGCTCTTCCATGGAAGTATCCGCGAAAGCGGGCTCCCCGTCCGATGCGCGAGCCGAATCAGGAGCATCGATTTGCCGATCAGCATGGCGCCGAGGGCGATGAGCACGGCGCCCGGCAGCCCGAAGGCCGAGAGAAAGCCGAGCGTGAAGACGGCAACGATCACGAGCTTCATCAGTGTCTGCAGCGCCAGGAAACGCGTGTCGTCGAGCACCCGCAGCGGGCCATGGGCGGGAATGGCGGCCAGCAGCAGCACGCCCAACCAGATGCGAAAGACCGGGACGCTCGCGCTATAGACGTCAGTGAAGAGCAGGCCGAGGAGATCGTGCGCGGTGATCCACAGCACACACAGCAGCGGGACGAGGAGCAGAGCCAGCTTCCGGGTCGTGTCGCGCCATATCGGCATGATCGCTTCCGGCTCTCCCCGGGTCACTCGCTCGCGCATTCTGACCATCATGACGCCGCACGCGGAGCTGGCGATGAGGTCGACGAGCGGGATCTGCAGGCAGCCGATCGAATACACAGCGAAGGTCGCGGCGTCGACGCGGCTCGACACGACATAGGAATGGAAATTCGCCTGCACGATTTCCAGGGCGGCCGCGAGCTGCAGGGGCAACGCATACGCGAGTTGCGTGCCGAGCTGCGGCGGATCGACTGCGAAGCCCGCACCGAACGCGCGGCGGCAATAGACGAGGGCGGCGGTGAGACGGAGCGCGGCAAACACGATGGCGCCAACGAACAACGCATCCAGGCGTCGCCAGACGAGCGCTGGGAGGAGCATCAGCAGCGCTCGCCCGACATCGGACAGCGCGTAGCTGATCGACGCCAGCGTGTGTCGACCTCGTGAAATCAGAATGGTCTCGAGCGGCGCCGACACCAGCATGAGCGCGACGTAGCCGCCCAGGAGAGCGGCCAGGCCTTGCAGCGCGGGATTCCCCAGGGCCGTCGCGAGAGACCCCTCGAGGTTCGTGAGCAACAGGACCACACCGGCGCCGGCGGCGGCCAGCGCCAGCATCGCGTTGCCGGTATAGGCCCCCCCTCGTTTTGGATCGGAAGGGAGGAAATAGAAGAGGCTCTCCGCCATCCCCAGCTGGGCGATGCCGTAGATCGTCGTGGAGATCAACAGCAGCTGTCGGTACGTGCCGAAGACGGGCGGTGCCAGGATGCGGGCCAAGACTAACGGGACGATGAACGTGATGGCGACGGCGACGAAGCGCCCGCTGATCAGGAGCATCGCGGGCCCGAAGATCGAACGATCACGCCAGCCGTCCGGCGGGGGCTCCTGGGCGGCTTGCGTCGATGCGGCGGTCGTACGAGGAGTCGAGCTCTTCGTCGGTTCCAGATCCTCGACCTTCCTCGGATACCCTCACACGTGGCCGACCGCGACTCCATCGGGTGAAACCACGCGATTCGCGGCGGGCGAATCCCGTGCCCGCTATACTTCTCACGGCATGATCCCGAAGCCGGCGCGCGGGCGCTTTCTGGAAGCCGTGGGGTAGTCTAAGGGATGGTCGAGAAGGCCTCACCCGAGTCGGACGTTGCAGAGGTCGACCAGGAGGCCGTCGCGCCACCGTGGATGACGATCCTCCACAACTGCGACTGCCACACCTTCGAGCAAGTCGTGAAACAGCTCCAGAAGGCGATCGGCTGCAGCGAGGCGAAGGGCTGGGAGCTCGCCTGGCAGGTGCACAACACCGGCAAGGCGGTGGTCAGGGTGGGCGCCGAGTCGGAGTGCGTGCGCGTCGGCAACATCCTCGCCTCGATCGGGTTGATCGTCACGGTCGTGCAGTCGTGAGCGACGGCACGACCGTGACGAACGCGCGCCCTTGACCCACCGCCGGGTCGCGCTCTGGGGTTCGCTGGCGGCCGAGCTCATCGGCGCCTGGGGGCTCGGCTGGGACATCCAGTGGCACATGACGATCGGGCGCGACTCGTTCTGGATCGCGCCTCATTTGATGATCTACTCGGGCGTGGTCGCGGGCCTCGTGCTCACCTGGGGTGTTCTCGTCTACGAGTGCCTCGAGGGCATCACGCCCACACGGGGCTTTCGTCTAGCCGCGCTCGGCCTCGTGCTCGTCGTGCTGGCGGCGCCGATCGATGATCTCTGGCATCGGCTCTTCGGCCTCGATGTCACGCTCTGGAGCCCACCACACCTCCTGGCTTTGTTCGGCTCGGCCGTCAGCACGCTCGGCTGTCTTCTGATTGCGATCGAGGTGTACCCGGTGCGCAGCTGGGCGGGGCGCGCCGCGCTCCTGCTGGCCGGCGCGCTGCTCTACGGCGGTATCCGCGTCACCCTGGACCCGTCCTGGCTCCTCGCCTACACGTACGGGGGTGTCCTGTTCCACACCTTCGCGATGCTCGCGGCGCTGATCCTGCCGCTGGCGCTCGTGACGGCGGCGCGACTCTCGGCCTTGCGCTGGGCGCCGGTCTTCGTGGTGATCCTTTCCTTCGCGGTGGGGATCGTCGGCCAGCAGGTCGCGCGCGCCGGCTTCGAGATCCTTCAGCCCGTGCCGTTCGTCGGCGAGGAGGTCGCCAGGGACTCGGGCTCAGCGATCGCGGTGGGGCGCGAGATCGTGGAGAAGAACCAGGCTGTGCCACCGCCGCCGTGGGCGCTACGGCTGGCGCTGCCGCTGGTCCCCGCGGCCGTGATGGCGCTGGCCGATCCGCGCCGGCGGCCCAGCGCGGCGGCGATCGCCTACGGCGCGGCCGTGTTCGCCGCGTACACCTGGTTTCTGTCCACCCTGCCGGCCTACGGGCCGCTCACGCCGTCGGCCTTCGAGACCGCGGCGGCGCTCGCGCTCACCGTCGCGTACGGTGCCGCAGGCGGTCACGTCGCGCGCTGGCTCTCGGACCGGCTGATCGGCGGCCCGCGCCGGGCAGGCGCGACCCTCGAGAGGCCGGTGGCCGGCGCTACATCACCGGGCCGATGATCCAGGGCGCGAACTCTTCCTCGCCCACGCCGGAGAGCTCGCTCTTCGAGCGCTTGCCCGAGGCCACCGCGATCACTTCTTCGAAGATCTGACGGCCGACCGCCGCGATCGGCGTGCCCTCGAGGACCACGCCGCAGTTGATGTCCATGTCCTCGGCCATGTGGCGATACATCAGCGAGTTGGTCGCGAGCTTGATCGAGGGCACGGGCTTGCACCCGAACACCGAGCCGCGGCCCGTCGTGAAGCAGATGAGGTTGCAGCCGCCGGCGACCAGTCCGGTGATCGACACCGGATCGTGGCCCGGGGTGTCCATGAAGACGAAGCCGCGCGTGGTGATCGGCTCGCCGTACTGAAAGACGTCCATCATCGGCGTCGTCCCGCCTTTGGTGACACCGCCCAGGGACTTCTCGAACACCGTGGTGATCCCGCCCGCCTTGTTGCCCGGAGCGGGATTGTTGTCCATCGCCTCGATCCCGCGGCAGTACCACTCCCACCACTTGTAGCGGTCGATGAGCTTCTTGGCGACGCCTTCGTTGACGGCGCGCCGGATCAGTAGATGCTCGGCGCCGTAGATCTCAGGCGTCTCGGCCAGCACGCCGGTGCCGCCGTAACGCACGAGCTCGTCGACCGCCCACCCGAGCGCGGGGTTGGCGGTCATGCCCGAGTTCGCGTCGGATCCGCCGCAATTGGTCGCGAGCACCAGCTCCGAGATCGGTTGCGGTGTGCGCCGGGCGCCGTTGGCGAGGGGCAGGAGCCTGGCGACCTCCTGCGCGGCGCGATCGACCGTCTTCCGGATGCCGCCGGCCTCCTGGATGTTGATGACGGTCGGCTTGCGCTCGGGATGACCCGGCGCCGCCATCCGCTGACGCTCGACCATCACCGCGGCCTGGTTGGTCTCGCAGCCCAGGCCGATCAGGATGTACGCGGCCACGTTGGGATGCTTGGCGTAGCCGGCCAGCACGCGCTGCAGCGCCATGTGATCCTCGCCGAAGAGCTTGGTGCCGCATCCGGACTTGTGCGTGATCGCGAGGACACCGTCGATGTTCGGATAATCCTTCTGCACGTCGCGGAAGCGATCCTTGACGAACTGGCTGACGCTCGCCGAGCAGTTGACGCCGGAGATGATCGCGACGTAGTTGCGCGTGCCCACGCGTCCGTCGTCGCGCTTGTAGCCGTCGAACGTGCGCATCTGCGCCGGCGGATAGAAGTCGACTGGACGCACGTCCACGCCGATCTCGTAGCGGTCCGCGCTCAGGTCGCCGATGCCGAGGTTCTGCGTGTGGACGTGGTCGCCCACGGCGATGTCGCACGTGGCGAACCCGATCACCTGCCCGTACCGGCGGACCGGGGCGCCCGTCGCCACGGCTCGGCGGGCCACCTTGTGGCCCGGCTTGATCTCCTGACGGACCTCGATGTGGGTGGCGCCGTCCTCGAGGACGGTGCCGGCCGCCAAACCGGCCTTCGCGACCGCGACGTCGTCCTCGGACCTCAGGACGACCGCTTTCTCCGTGAGCGCGTATGTCGCCATGGGAATCCTCCGGCGGTCACTATACCGGATCGGCCGAGCCGCTCAAGGCTCCTGATCGATCAGCACGACCTGAGGAAGAATCCCACCGCGGCGCTCGCGAGCGCGACCCCGGCGGCGGCGAAGAGCCAGCCGAATCGGTCCCAGAAGCCGAGGTCGCCCGCGACGAGGACCTTGCGCGGCGCGCTCATGGTCTCGTCCAGGTAGGCAATCGCCTGGCTGACGATCGACCGATCGACGCGGCGTTTATGGTCCGCGTACGCGAACAGAAGGCAGTGGTCGGCGAGGACGTTGATGAGTCGCGGAATCCCGCCGGAATACCGCGCGATCCGCCTGATCGCGCGGTCGGTGAACAGAGCCATGTCGGGCGCGCCCGCCACGTGCAGCCGGGTGCGGATGTACTCGTGAGTGTCGCCGGTGCCGAGCGGCGGGACGTGGCAGCGAAGGCTGATCCGCCGCCTGATGTGACGAAGAGCGGGATGATCGATTTTGGCCGCGAGCTCCGGCTGCCCGACCAGCAGGACCTCGAGCAGTTTGCTGGGCGCGCCCTCGGCGGTCGCAAGCAGGCTGATTCGCTCGAGTCTCGCCGCGTCGAGGTTCTGCGCCTCGTCAATGATGATGATGGTCTTCTGACCGGCGCGCTCACGCTCGAGCAGGAAGCGCCTGAGCGCGGCGAGCCGCCGCTCCGGCGATTCCTCGGGCTTGGCGATTCCCAGGTCCTCGAGCAGCCATTCGACGATGCCGTCGAACGACAAGGCCGTGTTGAAGACATACGACACCGCGGTGTCCTCGTCGAGGCGCTGGTGAAGGGCCCGCAACAGCGTGGTCTTGCCCGTGCCGGCCTTGCCGGTCAGGACGATGAAGCCTCCGCGTTCGCGAGGGCCGTGCTGAAACTGATCGAGGACCTCGCGGTGTCCCGAGCCTATGTAGAGAAATCTCGGGTCCGGTGTCATGTTGAACGGGTTCTCGTTGAGCCCGAAGAAACTCAGATACATGACACCGGCACCACGCACCCACGTTCGTGCTGCCTGACATCACAGTCAAGGTCTCGTTTCTCTGTGAGAAATGCGGCCTTCGCGAGGGATCACGCGACAATCTCCCCTGGAATCAGGGAATCCGGCGGAGCAGGGCGCGGAACCCAGGAAAACGGCGACATTTCGGTGACGCCGCCCTCCGAGCCCGCATCAGATGGGGCGTTTCACCGTTTGTGGATATCGGTGGGCAAGTGGATAAGCCGCCATGTCCCGGGGTTGGGTATGCAGAAAAACTTCGTGAGATCGGCGGTCGTCACGCTATGAATGGGGCGATTTGAGCAGCGGAGAGTCGCGGGGGCTCGCCAACGCAGCATCGTCGGCGGGATCAGGCGTCGTGGCCAGACGCCTGTGCGTCGTCTCTCGCAATCCGCTCGTGTCCGGAGTGTTCATCGCGGGCCTCACGTCCCTGGTGGGCTCGCGCGATGAGCTGGAGATCGTCGTGGACCGGCGCCGCAACGATCCGGCGAGCGATCAGCCGTCGGTCGAACGCCGCCAGCGATCGAACGTCGTTCGGGCGCTGGAGCGCGACGGGTTCGCGGTCGTCCCGGTGCCACCCGCTCGGGCTCCCGGAGATCTCGGTGCGCCGAGCGAGCGCCTTCGCGTCGAGCAGGCCTACGAGCACCGGCTCGAGCGGCTGCTTCGCTTCAAGCACCGCCGGACCGTCCGCCTCAAGCGGTGGCTGATGCTCTCCGCCCTGCTGAACGCGATCTTCGCCCTGTTCTTGCTCGCGCCGCCAGCGAAGGCTCTTCTGCAGAAGACGCGACCCGCCGCTCCGGTCTCGTCGATTCGTTCACCGGTCACGCCGAGCCCCGTCTCCAGTTCGCCGTCGCCCTGAGGCCGGAGCGCGCGGGGCGAGCGACGGTGCTCGCGCCGAGGTCGCCTGAGGTCTACGCGGAGCTCGGCCCCTGGATGCGGAGCACGACCGGGGGCTCCGTCTCGAGCTGGAGCGTCGTGTGGTCGATGCCGAAGCGGGCGTGCATGACGGCGTGGAGCGTCTCGAGCAGGCGTTCGCTGTCGCGGACGTCGTCGACGACGACGTGGGCGCTCATCGCTTCGCGCTCGGAGGTGAGCGTCCACACGTGCAGGTCGTGGACTCTGCGCACGCCCGCGACGGAGCACAACGCGTCCTCGATCTCGCGCAGGTTCAGATGGGCCGGCGTGCCCTCCAGGAGCACGTTGACCGCCTGCGTGAGCAGCCGCCACGTCCGGGGGACGATGACCAGGGCGATGGCGCCGCTGACGAGCGGATCGGCGAGCGTCCAGCCGGTCACCACCACCAGGGCCGCGGCGATCACCACCCCGATGGAGCTCAGCGCGTCGCCGAGCACCTCGAGGTATGCCGCGCGGACGTTGAGGCTCGTTGCGGCGGCGCCGTGGAGCAGGGCGGCGCACACCAGGTTCACCACGAGGCCCACGGCCGCGATGCCCAGCATGGGCCCGCCGAGGATTGCCGGCGGCACCAGGAGACGGCGGTAGGTCTCGAGCAGGATCGCGCCCGCGACCACGAGCAGCACCACCGCATTGACGAACGCCGCGAGGATCTCGGCTCGGTAGTAGCCGTAGGTCTTGGCTGGCGTCGGTGGGCGTCCGGCGATCCAGATGGCGAAAAGCGCGAGTCCGAGACCACCGGCGTCGGCGAGCATGTGGCCGGCATCGGCCAGGAGCGCGAGGCTGCCCGACCAGAGGGCGCCGGCGACTTCGATGACGAGGAATCCGCACGTCAGCGCCAGGGTCGCGGTCAGCCGCCCTCGCGAGCGCGCCGCGGCGGTCTGGCGGTGTGCGCGCGCATCCATCGTGCGGATCGTAGCAGGTTCCGGCGCCGAATCGCTCCTTCAGTCGTGGTCGTCGACGTCGCTCCAGGTGAACCCGATGAAGAGCAGCACCGTGTACTTGTCCAGCTTCGCGCGGCCGGTGGCGATCGGCGGCGCATGAACGATCGCGTCGGTCTTGCCGTCGAACTCGTAGAGCCGAAGCTCGGCGACGCCCCGATTGCGCTGCCACTTGAAGATCGCGATCTCCGGAACCGGCACGTTCACCACCGGCGCCTGGAACGCGGGAATTCCCAACAGGGTCTGGTCGTTGTCGGTGCCGAGGACGCTCGCGAAGGCCTTGACCTTGAGGTCGGGCGACTCCGACACGGTGCGCACCCCCTGGGCCCTGAGCCACGTGACGACGAACTCCTTGATCAGGGCTTCGGGTCCGGCGTGATGAAAGACCTCCACCGTGACGGTCTGGCTCTTCAACCGCGCGATGTCCAGTTGGCTCAGCGCGCGCTCGAGGGAGCGGATCAGCAGCTGCTGGGTGACACCGGAGGGCAGCGTCGGGGGCGGCACGGGCGACAGTGAGCAGGCGCCGAGCGCGAGGCAGACAGACAAGGTCATGACGGACCGGAGTCGCTCGAGGTCGACCATCGCCGATATCTAGAAGTCTACGACCGCCTGCTAGAATCGATTATGCACCAGGATCGAACGATCGTACTGCAAGGCCGGCGGTTTCACTATACGGAATGGGGCGCGCCGACGGCGCCCGCGCTGATCATGCTGCACGGGGTGACCGGCCACGCGCGGACCTGGGACGAGGAAGCGGCCGCGCTCGCCTCTCGCTATCGTGTGCTCGCCCTCGATCAGCGCGGCCACGGCGATTCCGACCCAGCGCCCCACGCGGACTACACGGTGGCGGCGCTGTCGGCCGACCTGACCGCGTTCGCCGACTCCCTGCGGATCACGCGGGCCTCGATCGTCGGGCTGTCGATGGGCGGGCGCGTGGCGATCGCCTTTGCGGGCCAGGCGCCGCAGCGTGTCGAGCGGCTGGTCGTCGTCGACATCGGGCCCGACATCTCCGAGGCCGGACTGGTCCGGGTCGGCACCCTCATGGCGAAATCCCCGGAGCTGTTCACGAGCGTCGACCACGCGCTGGCCTTCCACCGCGTGACCAACCCGCTCTACACCGAGGCGATGCTGCTCCATCGGGTCCAGCACGGCACGAAGCCTGTGGAGGGCGGGTTCACCTGGAAATACGACCGCGGCCTGCGCGAGGCCGTGCGCTCGGGCACCTGGCGCGATCCGATCGATCTCTGGCCCCTCTGGCGGGGCATCGCCTGCCCGATTCTGTTGGTGCGTGGGGGCGACTCCGACGTGCTGTCGCCCGAGATCGCCAAGCGCATGGTCGAGGAGAATCCTAACACTCGCCTCGCCGAGATCGCTGGCGCCGGCCACACGGTCCCCGGCGACCAACCCCTGGCCTTCCGCACCCTCCTCAACGAGTTCCTCGCGACCTGACAGACGCCGACGGCGCGACGGCGGGTCAGTGGGCACGAAGAGGCTAGCGTTCGCGCAGCTTGCGTGCAGCGTCGGCACGCATCTGCTGCATGGCGCGCGTCTCCTGGTCGGAGTAGCGCTCCTCGGTCCACGGGTCGGCGTGCATGTGGTAGCCGTTCTGCTCCCAGAACCCGGGCGGATTGACGTCGAGGAACTCGAAGGCGCGGAGCCACTTCGAGCTTTTCCAGAAGTAGAGCTTGGGCAGGACCAGGCGCATCGGACCGCCGTGGTCGGGCTCGAGGTCGCGACCGTTGTGCTTGAGCGCAAGGATCACATCGTCCTGCACGAGATCGACGAGCGCGGTGTTGGTCGTGTAGTCCGGGTCGGCGCGCTGCATGACGAACGTGGCTTCGGGCCGCGGCTTCACCCGCTTCACGATCTCGCGGATGGGCACACCCTCCCAGACGTTGTCGAGCTTCGACCAGCGCGTCACGCAGTGGATGTCGGAGGTGATCGTGTTCCGCGGCAGCGCCAGGAACTCCGGCCACGTCCACGTCGTCTCGTGCTCGACCAGGCCGTAGCAGCGGAACGTCCAGCGGGCGGGATCGAACCGCGGGGTGCGGCCGTAGGTGAGGACCGGCCACTTGGCCGTCAGGATCTGGCCCGGCGGGACGCGCGCGGCGAGCGCCGGATCGAGTTCCTGCTTCATGCCGGGCCCGGTCCGGCGGCGCGCATCGATCGCGTCGTCATCCCGCTCACTATACAACGCGTCCAGAAGCTTCCTGGCGTATGGAGTCGCGCCGTATAATCGACTCCAGTCGGCGCCCGGCGGGGCGGAGCGCCGGATGAAAGGATCGTAGGGATGAACGGGGAACGAAAGCTGGCGCTGTTCATCGACTTCGAGAACATCGCCCGCGGCGTCAAGGAAGCCCAGTACAAGGCCTTCGAGATCAAGCTGGTCCTCGAGCGGTTGCTGGAGAAGGGCAAGATCATCGTCCGGCGAGCCTATGCCGACTGGAACCGGTTCACCGAGTACAAGCGGCCGTTCCACGAGTGGGCCATCGAGCTGATCGACGTCCCGCAGTCGCGCTACAGCGGCAAGAACTCGGCGGACATCCGGATGGTCGTGGATGCCCTCGACCTCGCCTACGGCAAGACGCACATCGACACCTTTGCGCTGGTCTCCGGTGACTCGGACTTCTCGCCGCTCGTCTCGAAGCTGCGGGAGAACGACCGCTACGTGATCGGCCTCGGCGTCAAGTCGTCCTCGTCCGATCTGCTGGTGGCCAACTGCGACGAGTTCATCTTCTACGAGGATCTCATCCGCGACACGAAGAAGACCACCCTGCTGCGCGGGATGCCGGAGAAGAAGGCCGAGGCCATGGCCCAGCTGATCGACGCCATCCAGGCGCTCCAGCGCGAGAACAAGGAGACGCTCTGGGGCTCGATGGTCAAGCAGACGATGATCCGGAAGAATCCGGCCTTCAACGAGACGTACTACGGGTTCCCGACCTTCTCCAAGCTCCTCGAGGACGCCGCCAAGCAGAAGATCGTCACGCTCGAGCGCGACGAGAAGAGCGGCACGTACGTCATCACCGCTCTCAGCGAAGAAGGCGGCCGCGCGGCGTAGGCGGTTTGAGCCGCCTATCCCTGCCGGTTTAGAGCGGAGCAGACTCTCAGAGACGGCCGAGCCGGCCGCTGTCGCTGACGAAGACCGTCAACGCCCAGCTCACGATGGAGATCAGGAGCGCGCCGAGGAATGCTGCGCGGAAGCCGTGGATGTCGAAGCCGGGGACGACGGCCGATGTCAGCCACAAGCAGAACGCGTTCAGCACGAACAGGAAGAGACCGAGCGTGAGGAGGGTCAGCGGCAAGGTGATCAGCTTCAGGATCGGCCTCACGATCGCGTTGATGAGGGCCAGCACCAGCCCGGCCAGCAACGCGGGCCAGAGCGGCTTACCCCGCAAGATGATGCCGGGCACCACCTGGGCCGCCAGATAGATCATGGCGGCGTTCACGATGCCGCGCGCGACGAAGCCGATCAGGGGCTACCCGCCGAACGGTGCGATGAGCCGATCGATCGACAAAACGCCCGCGCCCCCGATGAAGATCGACAGCGCCATCGCGATCAGGACCAGGTTGAACTCGTAGCCGTGTCCCTTGCCTGGGGTCAGAGAGAAGTTCAGGAAGAAGCCGTGCCTCCCGTGCACCTTCGCGATCGCCACCAGCATCACGCCGATCAACCCGAGCGCGGCCGGGCGCGCCAGAAAGCCGACGATCAGCGCGAGACCGCCGAAACACTCGATGAACGTCGCGAGCGCCGTCGCCGCGGGCGGGATATTCATCTGGCGGAAGCCACCGATCGTGGCCGAGAGCCCATGGGCGAAAAAGACGATGCCCAGCACGATGCGGACGACCAGGTGGGACCACGACGGATAGGTGCCGAACACGAGATCGATCAAGTCTTGCATGAGTCCTCCCTGCCCGTTGCGATGGGCACGGCCGCATCGTATTCTCGATCCGTGAAGTCCCAGTCGGGCTGCGCCGATCGGTCGCCGCGAGTGTACTACAGCTGGATCTGGGTGGTTCTCACGCTGCTCGCGCTGACCTGCTGGGCGGGGACGTCGCGCGCGCTCGCGCAGGTCGAGCTCAGCTGGTCGCCGAGCATGGTCAAGGGCCCGTCCGGCGCGCCGGTCACGATCATCGAGTTCTCCGACTATCAGTGACCGTACTGTCAGCTCGTCCAGCGGTCGCTGGCGAAGGTGCTCGAGGAGTACGACGGCCGCGTGCGCCTCGTTTTCAAGGACCGGCCGCTGGCCATGCACACGCTGGCGCGCGCGGCGCACGAGGCGGCGCGCTGCGCCGGCGCCGCGGGAAAGTACTGGCCGTATCACGATCGACT
>VBFO01000101.1 GCA_005881025.1 Chloroflexota bacterium
CGACGGGCTCTGGACCATGAGGGATGAGGACCTCATCGCCCTGGCGGGGCGCGAGCTGGCACAGCTGGGCATCTGCTCAGAAAAGGACGTCTTCGACGGCGTGGTGGTCAGGCAGCAGAAGGCCTATCCGGTCTACGACGACGTTTATCAAGAGCGCGTGGAGGTGATCCGCAATTACCGGGGAGGCGAGCTGCCCAGCCTGCACCTGGCGGGCCGTAACGGGATGCACAAATACAACAACCAGGACCACTCGATGATGACCGCCCTGCTGGTGGCCAGGAAGATCGCGACCGGATCAGCCCTCGATCCCTGGAAGGTCAACGCCGATGCGGTCTATCACGAGGACATCAGGGTCGGCGAGAAGGACGTATCCGGCCGTCAGGTCCCCGAACGGGTAGCCGCGCGCTGATTCGTCAGACGGTCTTTGGTCGCGCGAAGTTCGCGGCCACGAAGCTGGCCACCGCGAGGACTATGAACAGGATCATGTGCGTGTAGTGGTGCGGTGAGCTCGGGTCACTCACGAGAATCTGCAGCACGCCGAATGCATAGAGCGCCGCGATGACGATGAAAACGACTCCGAGGACAGCGAGCCCGACAGCCAGCGGGGTCGATCTGGTCACAGGCCGAAATGTAGCAAAGCCAGGCTGACCAGCCCGGCGGCCACGCAGTACCAGCCGTACGGATCCAGGCGCCCGGATCGAAAGTAACGCAGCAGGAACCGAGCGCTGAGATAGGCAGCAACACCCGCCAGGACTGCCGCCGCCGCGAATTCCACCACCGGCACGCGGGCGTTGAGAAGCTGGGGGATCTCGATCAGCGCGGCCCCGAGGATCACCGGCGTGGCCAGCAGAAAGGAGAACCGGGCTGACTCCTGATGGCGAAGGCCCGCGAGCAGCCCGCCGCCAATCGTGACGCCAGACCGTGAGATGCCCGGCAGGAATGCGAGCGCCTGGCAAGCTCCCACCAGCGCCGCAGCGGCAAAGCTGATGTGGGCGGCATCGGTGAACCGTTCCTCCTGCTCGATCCTCGAAAGCGATGCCGCCTGCACGCGCCGCTCGGCGCGGCGCCTCAACATCTCCGCGCCCAGCATCAGGCCGCCGTTCGCGACCAGGAGGCCGGCCGCGGCGTACGGGCTGGCAAACAACGACTTGATCCGGTTTTCAAGGAAGACGCCCAGGATCGCGGCGGGAATCGTGCCGGTCATGAGCAGCATCGCGAGGCGCTCGGAGTCGTTGGTGATGCGACCGCGCAGTGCAGCGGTGAAAAAGCCCCTGATGATCTGCACCCATTGGGTCCGGTACAGGATCAGCAGCGCTGCCGCAGTGCCCAGGTGCAGGAGGACAAGGAAGGGGACGAAGGCAGGATCGGACTGCTTGAAGCTCCAGTGCAGGAGGCTCGGCACCAGCACCGCGTGTCCGAGCGATGAAACTGGAAACAGCTCGGTCGCGCCCTGCAGCAGGCCCATGAACAACGCCTGCCACACCGACACACAGATATATTCGGGGACACATGGCCCGGCTCGCAGCGCTCAACAACGCCGTGCGCACCCTCGAAGAATCTGTGGCCCGCGCCAAAGAGGCCGAGCGCCTCGGCTATGAGTCGGTGTGGGTCACGCAGCTTCCGGATGCGCGGGATGCGGCCCTGGTGCTCGCCGCCTATGCGGCGGCGACGCAGCGGGTCCGGCTCGGCACTGGCGTGCTGCCGATCTATCCGCGTCATCCAACCGCGATGGCCCAGATGGCGGCATCCCTCGATGAGCTGTCCAGCGGCAGGTTCATCCTGGGCATCGGCGTCAGCCACAAGGTGACTGTCGAAGGAATGTGGGGGCTGAAGCTGGAGCACCCGGTCGAGGCGATGCGCGAGTACCTCTCCATCGTGCGTGCCGGCCTGGTCGAGGGCGCGGCGTCGGTGGACGGGAAGCACTTCTCAGCGCACTGGACCTACTCGGCGCCTCGGCGAGGCAATCTCCCGATCATGCTGTCCGCACTCAGCCCTCACATGCTCGAGCTGGCGGGTGAGGTCGCCGACGGGGTCGTGTTGTGGATGTGCGGGCCGGCCTACATCCGCGACGTGGTGATTCCGCACGTGACCGCGGGACGCCAGAAGGCCGGCAAGTCGATCGAAGGCTTCGACGTGGTGGCCGCCGTCCAGTCGTGCCTCACTTCCGATCTGGCAGGGGCGCGATCGGTGTTCAGGCAGGTCGTGGAGCGCTACTCAAACCTTCCCTATTACCGGCGCGTCATGGACGCCAGCGGGTTCGCTGACGAGCTGGCGGCGGGGACTGTCAGCGACCGCATGATCGACGAGCTGAGCGCGCTTGGCGACGCGTCGCGCTTGAAGGAGTCGCTCCGCCGCTACCGCGAGGCGGGCGTGACCCTGCCCTGTGTGTTTCCGATCGGCGGACACGACGGCGCCGCAGGATATGTGCCGACGCTGGAGGCGGCCGCGGGCGCCTAGGCCAGGCGCGCCAGCACGGAGTCGATGTGCTTGCGGGCGGTCTCGAACTCGCGCCGCACTCCAGAGTCCTCCGCCTGGTCCAGGAGCGCAACGACCTCCTCCCATCGCTCGGGATCTCGCTCCTGGAGCCCGGCCCTGACCTGGCCCACGGTCTGAGTTGCGAAGAGCAGGCCCCCGCCGGGGTTGTCGAGTATCGAACGGGCGATCTCGAGCTGGTGACGAGCCCAGGGCACTATCTCGTCTCCGGGGTGGGTGTCGAGGGGCTTGGGCTTGAGGACGTCCATCCGGGTTATTTTCCGGCAAGCCGGGTGAGCGACTCTCCAGTCAGCCTGTAGACCGTCCAGTCGGAGTTCGGCCGAGCGCCCAACCGCTCATAGAACCCGATCGCCTCGACATTCCAGTCCAGCACCGCCCACTCCATGCGCCCGCAGCCGCGCTCGACCGCCATCTTGGCCAGATGCGCAAGCAGCGCCTTGCCAATTCCTTTGCCGCGGTGCGACTCGAGGACGTAAAGGTCTTCCAGGTAGAGGCCGGGCCTGGCGAGGAAGGTCGAGTAGTTGTGAAAGAAGAGCGCGAAGCCGACCGCTTTCCCGTCCTCCTCGGCGAGCACGGTCTCCGCATACGGCCTCGGCCCGTAGAGCGTGGCGAGCAGGGCGGCCTCGGTCATCGTGACCTCAGACTCGAGCTTCTCGAATCGGGCCAGGGCGCCGATCAGCGAGGCGATCGTCGGCACGTCAGCCGAGGTGGCCGGCCTGATCTGGACCGTCACCGCGGCCGGTCCTTGAGCCTGAACACGAGCCGCATCGCGCCGTGCGTATCGGAAAAGCTCGCGATCTTGTTGTCCACCAAACCGGCGGCGAGCCCGGCGTCGATGACGTCGGTGTCGCGCAGCTCGCTGCGGCCACCTTTCGGCCGCACGACCCATATCGCGCCGTTCGGCTCGATCCACGATTTCACGACCTTGATGCGATTGAGGTCGGCGGTTGTGCTGGCTCCGAGAAACACGATGTCGCAGGGCCCTTTCGGCCGCCCCATCGTGATGTCGGCCGTCCTTTGGCGCAGCAGCTTCATGAAAGCCGGGTCCGCGAGGTTCCGGACAGCGATCCTGGCGCCGGGCTTGACCCCGAGCTTGTCGAGCAGGGGGCGTGTCGATACTGTCTCCGGGCTCACGGCCTGGTCTCCTGTCCATCGGCTCCGCCGCGGACCGCGCCAAACACGATCACACCCAGCAGCCAGCCGGCATATGCGCCGGCCACCGCGAGGACGTAGACCGGGATGCTGCTCATCACGCGATCGTCGAGCATCAGGCCGAGAGCGATGAACCCGCCGATGACAAGCGCACCCGCAACACCTCCAGCGATTGCGCCGGCCAGGGTCCTGGGATTCACCAGCTCAGACTTCGACCACCTGCAGATCTTTCGCCGCCCCGGCGACGGTGCCTGAGTACAGATGGTTGAAGACGAATCGGGTCTTCGGGTGCCGCTTCTTGAGCGCGGCAGCCGCCTCCCAGCTCATGTGGCTGAATACATCGCCCGGACCCGTCGCCTCGACGATCGCCACATCGGCGCCGTCCACCAGCCGCTCGAGCGGGGCCGTCGGCTCGGTGTCACCGGAGTAGGCGAGGATCTTGCTGCCGACATGGAGCCGGTAGCCGTTGCTGCCGGCGGTCCCGTGGTCCAGCTTTACGGTCTCGTACCGATAACCTGCAACCTGCCCCTTCGCCCGCGCGGTGACGTAGCGGGCCTTGAAGCGGGGCAGCATGACCGGCTTCCAGTCGATGCCCCAGCTCACCTCGAACAACGACTCGAGGCGCTCCTGCACCCCATCGGGGCCGACGAAGGTCAGCGTTCGGGGCTTGTCAACGAAGATCCGGTGCAGCACGAAAGGCGGCAGACCGAGTGTGTGATCGCCGTGGAAGTGGGTGAGGAACACGACATCGATGCCAGACGGCTCCACGCCCACCCGATGCATGTGCGGCAGGAGTGGTGCGCCCGCGTCGAGCAACACCCTTCCGTCAACAACGACTGCGCCGTTATATCTCTCGGGGGAGAAGGCGGACCCCGTGCCAAGAAAGGAAAGTTTCAGGCGACCGTCACCGCGGGGTTGAGGTACACGTCCTGGATCGCATGCAGGAGCTCGATCCCCTCCTTCATCGGCCGCTGGAACGATTTGCGACCGCTGATCAGGCCCATGCCACCGGCGCGCTTGTTGATCACGGCGGTGCGGACGGCCTCCTTGAGGTCGCCGGCACCGTGCGACTCACCACCGGAGTTGATCAGCCCAGAGCGTCCCATGTAGCAGTTCACCACCTGATAACGGCACAGGTCGATCGGGTGGTCGCTCGAAAGCTTGTCGTAGACCGCGGGCGCCGTCTTGGCGAAGTTGATGACCTCGAAGCCGCGGTTGGTGTCTGGCAGCTTCTGCTTGATGATGTCGGCCTCGATGGTCACCCCGAGGTGGTTGGCCTGGCCCGTGAGGTCGGCGGCGGTCTCGTAGTTGACCCCGTCCTTCTTGAAGGCGGAGTTCCGGACGTAGCACCAGAGCACGGTGGCCAGGCCCAGCTCGTGAGCCTGGTGGAAGGCAACCGCAATCTCCTGCAGCTGCCGGTCTGACTGCTCCGATCCCCAGTAGATCGTCGCGCCGACCGCCACCGCGCCCATCTCCCAGGCTTCCTTGACGGTTCCGAAGAGGATCTGGTCGTAGTGGGTCGGGTACGTCAGCAGCTCGTTGTGGTTGAGCTTGCAGATGAACGGGATGCGATGGGCGTACCGGCGGGCGATAGAGCCAAGCACACCAAAGGTCGAAGCCACGGCGTTGCAGCCGCCCTCGACCGCCAGCTCGACGATCTTCTCGCCGTCGAAGTAGATCGGATTCGGCGCGAAGGACGCCCCGGCGGTGTGCTCGATCCCCTGGTCGACCGGCAGGATCGAGAGGTAGCCCGTCCCGGCCAGCCGGCCGTGGTCGAACAGTGACTGCAGGCTGGAGAGCACCCTGGTGGGCCGGTCGCTGTCCTTCCAGATCCGCTCCACGAAGTCGGGTCCGGGCAGGTGCAGCTGCGCCTTTGGCACGGTTTCGCACTTATGTTCGAGCAGCGCCGCCGCGTCCCCGCCAAGGATCTCCTCGATCTTGGCGGACGATCCCCGGGTAGCAGTAGCCATCAGTCCCTCTTACATATTTGATTAGAGCGTTTAGCAGGATCGGAGTCCTGCACTCGTCACTCTATAGTGCAACGAGATGACCGAACGGGCCAGTGACCTCCTGGGCGCGCTGTCCGATCGGCTGACGGCCGACATGGGGGACACCGGCGCGTCCACGGCCGACGTGGTCCGGGAGGCCGTACCGGAGCTGGTGATGGCGCAGCCGGAGGGCTTCACGGAGATGCCCATCCGCAGCTCGGCCCAGTTCCTGGAGGCGCTGTTTCGATCCCTTCGGATCGACTCCACGGTGCCGTGGCCGGAGTACTTCGTGCTCGCCCGCGAAGCCTCCAGGCGCTACGCCGAGAAGGGAATCCCGCTCGAGTCCCTCATGCAGGCGATGGCCATATTCCGGCGGGCCGTGATCGCCAGGATCACCGCCGAGATCAGCAACAGCCCCTACGCCGACGAGGTGGTGCTGCTGGCGCAGAGCCGGCTCGGCGACGTCATGGAGCACCTCAACTCCAGCTTCATCCACGGCTACCTCGACTTCACGGAGGCGCGCCACCAGGCGCGCCAGACCGAGCTCCACGGCCTCTATCACATCGCCAGCGCGCTGGGAAGGTCGCTTGACGTGACCGAGATCGCGGAGGTCGGCCTGTCCGAGACCCTGCAGGTGCTCAACCTCCAGGCCGGGGCGGCCTGGGTCCGAGAGGGGGCGCGGTTGAAGCTCGCGAAGACACTTGGCCTGGAGCCTGGCCAGGAGGTGGAGTTCGCCGTGAGCGGTCGGCCTGGACCGCTCAAGGTGATGGAGATCGGCACCGGCCCGGCCGAGTCCCGGGTCGACCGGGTCGCCGGCGAGTGGAGCGCCATCAGGGCTGAGCTGCGGACCAAGGGTGTCCTGCTGGGCGCCATGACGGTCGCGACCCGCCTGCCCCGCACATTCGAGCCGTCAGACCTGCAGTTCGTGGCGGCTGTCGCGGACCAGATAGCTGTAGCGCTTGACCGCGCGCGCCAGCACACCAAGGAGGCGCGCACCGATTACCTGACCGGACTTGCCAATCGTCCGGAGTTCGAGCGTGCGATCGACCGCGCCGTCGCAGCCTCGGAGCGGCATAAGCGCCGGCTGGCGCTGATGATGATCGACCTCGACAACCTGAAGCAGATCAACGACGAGCACGGGCACCATGTGGGCGACGAGGCGATCCGCGTCCTGGCCCACGAGCTTCAGCGGGCGGTGCGCGCCACCGACACATGCGGCCGCCTCGGAGGGGACGAGTTTGGGGTGGCGATGCCCGACGCCGACGAGAACCACGCCGCCGAGGTGGCCGCGCGCGTGCGGCACTCGCTCGAGTACCTGAACCGGTCGTCGAAGCTGCCCGTCAGGGTTGAGTTCAGCATCGGCATCACCGCGTGGAAGCCGACCATGGACTGGCAGGCCATGTACCAGCTCGCCGACAAAGAGCTGTACGCCGACAAGCGGAGCCGTCATTCGGCTCGCCGGAAGGTCGGTGACGGAAGAGGCTAGCGGCGTCTCGCCGGCCGGCTCGGTGGTCGGCCGCGACTTTTTCGATCGAGCCACAGTCGAGGTGGCGCGTCAGCTCCTTGGCAAGCTGCTGGTGCGTGAGATTGAAGGAGAACAACGCTGGGGC
Source organism: Chloroflexota bacterium (assembly GCA_005881025.1). GTDB lineage: Bacteria > Chloroflexota > Dormibacteria > Dormibacterales > Dormibacteraceae > CF-54. Next base: position 7,244 of record VBFO01000101.1, read on the forward strand.
CGTCTGGTCGAGGTCGAGGCTTATCTCGGACCCGACGACCAGGCGGCGCATTCATACGCGGGGCATCGAAGCCCACGGAACGAGGTGATGTTCGGCCTGGCAGGTCACGCGTACGTCTACTTCACGTACGGGATGCATCATTGCTTGAACTTCGTAACTCGCGAGGAGGGAATCCCGCAGGCGGTGCTGATCCGCGCGCTGGAACCGGGCCCAGGGGTCGGGCGCTGCAGCGGGCCGGGCCTGATCTGCCGCTCGCTGAGCATCGACCGCACCCTCAACGGGGTCCAGCTCTCGCCGCCACACCTCTATGTCGTGGACGATGGCGAGCCCGAGCGGCGTATCTTCGAGACCCCGAGGATCGGCGTTCACAACTCCGGCGACTGGGCGGCGAAGCCCTTGCGCTTCTGCCTGGACTCACCCCACCTTTCGCGGCCGCTTCCGCGAGCTTTTCGAGCGGTAGGGGATTAGTTACCGCAGGGGATCCTGATCCCCTGCGCTCTCTCTAGGGCCAGTCTCCCCGGCTGGGATCCTGTCGCTCCTTCGTCTCCCAGTCCGCCCGGATGGGGGCGAACACGTCGGTGGCCGTGCAGCCATCCGGGCCTGCAGCCGCCCCGTGCTCGACATCGCTGGGGATGACGTACGTGTCGCCCGCACGGAGCTCCAGCACCTCGGTGCCGATGCGCATCGTCATCGAGCCGCGGACGATGAACCCGAGCTGCTCGTTCTCGTGCCTGTGCTCGGCCACCACGGCGTTGGGCGCCAGGTCGACGACCGCCAGCGTCAGCCGCTCACCGTTTAGCGAGCGTGCGGTGACACCTTCTGCGAGCACGATCGGCCGTAGCTTCTCGAGCGCCTGAAAGGCGCTCATTCCACGACCCGATCGATGATCGTGGCCGTCCCGAGCCCGCCGCCACAGCACATCGTCTCCAGGCCGTAGCGCAGGTCTCGGCGCTCGAGCTCATAGAGGAGCCTGTTCATGAGGATTCCACCCGACGCACCGAGCGGGTGGCCGACTGCGATCGCACCGCCGTTGACGTTCGTCTTCTCGAGGTCCGCGCCGGTCTCCTTTGACCACGCCAGCACCACCGACGCAAACGCCTCATTGACCTCGAAGAGGTCGATGCTCTTCAGATCGAGGCCCGCCCGCTTGAGCACTGCAGCGGTGCCCGGGATGGGACCCTCGAGCATCAGCACCGGATCGGTGCCGACCACGGCTTGCGCGCGGATCCTGGCTCGAGGCTTGAGGCCCAGCTCCTTGGCTTTCTCGAGCGACATCAGCAGCACGGCCGCCGCGCCGTCGGAGATCTGGCTGGAGTTGCCCGCGGTGATTGAGTGTTCCGGATTGAACGCCGGCTGCAGAGCAGCAGCCGCCTCGTATGAAGCGTTCGCGCGTATGCCTTCGTCCTTGGAGAACACTGCGGTGTGGCCGTTGCCCTCCACCGGCACGTCGACCGGCATGATCTGCGAGCGCATGTAGCCCTTCTCGGTGGCTTCGTGCGCACGCTGATGGCTCATCACGCCGAACTCGTCCATCTGCTTGCGCGAGATTCCGTACTTGCGCGCGATCAGCTCGGCCGAGATGCCTTGCGGCACCAGGTCGTACAGCTCCGTGAGCTCGGGCGGAAACGGCGTGCCGGGCTGCAGCGCGTTGGAACCCATGGGCACGCGGCTCATCGATTCCACGCCGCCCGCGATGGTGACGTCGCACACTCCGGACTGAATTAGGTTCGCCGCGAAGTGGATGGCCTGCTGACCTGACCCGCACTGGCGGTCCACCGTGGTTCCGGGTGTGGTCACGGGGAAGCCCGTGGTCAACCATGCGTTGCGGGCGATGTTCAGGCTCTGCTCACCGGCCTGGCCGACGCATCCGAAGATGACGTCCTCGATTTGCTCGGGCTTGATGCCCGCGCGGCGCACCACCTCTTTCATCACCAGCGAGCCGAGGACGACGGGATGGATGTCCTTCAGCTTGCCGTTGCGCCGGCCGATCGGAGTCCGGACGGCTTCGACGATGACGGCTTCGCGCATTTCGCTCTCCTAAAACTCTTGGTTGCGAGCCATCTTACGAGCGCCCTCTAATGCGCGTCGCGATGGTGTGTCAAGCCCATAAACATTTGCCTGGCGTGCAGATTTTTTTATCTGTTGACGCCCCTTGGGGGCCCTGTTAGGTTTCGCGACGCCCCAAGCGGCTGAGTACGGTAAACCTGAGGATACCGAACGTCGAGTAGGTGAAAGGTCCGGCGCAAGCCGGGGTGGAAACCGAAAAACGCATAGGGCACTTCAGGGTACACAGGAAGGTCGCTTGGGGCATGATTTTTCCACAGCCGCTCCACACCGGCTTTCAATTCGAAAAGCCCGCCGCAGCGGCCTGAATGCAGGCTTTCTCCACAGCATCGCCGTCGAACGCCCCACCCATCAGATCCAGCCTGTCCACAGCCTCCGCCAGGCGCTCGACCGGCAGCGGATCCTCGTAGCGAATCCAGCGGTAAGCGATCGGTCGCGACCACTGCCGGCCCTCCTTTTCGTAGAGCCGGCGATGACTGTCGAGCACAATCGCCTCGACACTCTCGAGCAGGCCGGGCTGATCCGAGGCCAGGCGGCTGAAATCCTGGTCCGCCATCCAGGCGAGGAGCGCCCTCAGCCGGCCGGCCTCTCCGGCTACGTGGAGGCTCCGGCCGGCGGGTTCATCAGCGCAGCCGCGTCGAGCTCGTAGACGCGGGGCTTGAGGACGCAGATGAATGGCAGGTTGCGGTACAGCTCGCGATAGTCGAGGCCGTAACCGACCACGTAGTCGTTGGGAATCTGGAAGCCGACGTACTGCACGGGGACGCGAACCAGCCTCCGCAGCGGACGGTCGAGCAGGGTCACCACCTCAATCGAGGCTGGAGAGCGCTCGCGCAGCCTGGACAGCACGTAGTCCATGGTCAGCCCCGTGTTGACGATGTCCTCGACCAGCAGCACGTGCCGGCCCTCGATCGGGTAGTCGACGTCGCGGGCGATGCGCACGCGCTCGCGCGGCTGCGCGCCCGCGTATCGCCGCAGGTCGAGGTAGTCGATGACGAACGGGGCCTTGATCTGCCGCGCCAGGTCGGCCAGGAAGAAGGTGACTCCCTTCAGCACGCCCACCACGACGATTGAGCGGCCTCGGTAATCGCGCGAGATCTTGCGCGCCAGGGCCCGCACTCGCGTCTCGAGCTCGACCGGCGAGATGAGGATCTCGCCGATGTCCTCCTTGCGCAGGTGCTGCACGTCGAGCGCGCCGTAGCCGGCCTTGGCCAGCAGCTGGTGGTAGTCCTTGCGGTACAGCAGCCTGACGTTGACGTCGGGATACAGCTCTTGCAGCAGCCGCAGCTTGCGGTTCTTCGGCGTCACCAGCGACTGCTTCATCGTCGTCAGCTCGATGTAGAGGTCGTGCTCCGGAAGGTAGAAGTCGGGAGTGAACATCTCGGCGACCCGCGCTCCCTCCCAGGCGATCGGAAAGGACACCGGCTCGTATGACCAGCGGATGCGGTAGTAGTCGAGGAAGCGGGCGAACTCGTGCTCGGATGGGTGCGCGAACTGGACGCGGGAGTGCGGAGGTCCTGTGCGCCGGATCAGGCGAGAGCGCTGCCTGACCGGACGGCGCCATTTTTCAGGGACGGGAACGGGGGCCGACGCCACGGGGTCGATCAGATTGTAACCTCGGCCTAGAGGTCCAAGGTCTTGCCGACCCCGGCGGAGAAGATGGTCGCCGAACAGCTCGTGCCCCACGGGGTGACCGACGAGCGCGTGCTCGAGGTGATGCGATCGATTCCGCGCGATGAGTTCCTATCCGGTGTCGCGCGCCGCCACGCCTACGAGGACCGCGCGCTGGCGATCGACTGTGGCCAGACCATCTCTCAACCGCTCGTGGTCGCGTTGATGACACAGGCCCTGAACCCCAAGCCTGAAGACACCGCGCTCGAGATCGGCACCGGGTCGGGTTACCAGGCTGCGGTGCTCGCCAGGATGTGCCGGCGCGTGATCACCGTCGAGCGCGAGCCCGCGCTCGCAGAGCGCGCCGCGTCCACCTTGAAGCGACTGGGCTTCGAGAACGTGGAGATCGCGGTCGCGGACGGGAGCCTCGGCTGGCCGGAGTCCGCGCCGTACGACGTGATCCTGGTTGCATGCGCGGCCGCCACTCTGCCCGCTGCGCTGATCCACCAGCTGGCCGATGACGGGCGGCTCGTGATCCCCATCCAGACCGGCCGGGACGAGCCGCAGGACCTGCGCCTCTACACCCGCCACGGCGACGAGGTCAGCTACCGCTCCCTGTTCCCGGTGCTGTTCGTCCCCTTACGGACTGGGTGAGGGCGAGGCCCTCGCGCCGGGCGAGGGTGAGGCCTTGGCGCCAGGCCCAGTGCCGCCGGTAAGGGCCTGGAGCTGATCCAGGAGTTTGCCGACCTGGGCCATCTCGTTGGCGAAAGTGACCAGGTCGTCCACCTTGAGCGCGGCATAGGCAGCCTTGTAGTGAACGTTCGCCTCCGCCACGAGACCGGTGATCTGGGCCAGGATGGCCGGGGTGATCACAGGCGGTGTGGTCACCGGCGGCGGAGGCTGTCCGCCGACCAGCGCCGCGATCGCCTGCGGCAGGGTGTCGGTGTAGACGACGTTGTCCTGGTCGGCCAGGATCACCTTCTTCAGCTCCGGCAGGCTCTGCGACTGGGCCGCCCGCAGGTAGATCGGCTCGAAGTACAGGAAGCTGTCCCCGATCGGCACGACCAGCAGGTTGCCCTGCAGCACCGTCGAGCCGGCCTGATGGAACAGCGTGAAGTCGCGCGAGACCGCCGGATCCTCGTTGATCCGGTTGGCCACCTGCTGCGGCCCGAATATCACCTTGTCCTTGGGCAGCAGGTAGGCGACGTATTGCCCGTAGTTGGCACCGTCGCTGCGGGCGGCGAGCCAGGCGACCATGTTCGGCTTGCCATGCGGCGTGAACGGCATGATGAGCAGAAACTCGGGGTTCTTCTCGCCTGGCAGCCGGAACAGCACGTAGTAGGGCTGCACCTGCGAGCCCACCGCACCCGGCGATGACGAAGCGGTGGGGATGTCCCAGACGTCCTCGCGCGCGAAGAACACCTTCGGGTCTGTGATGTGATAGGTCGCGTAGATCTCGACCTGGACGTTGAACAGGTCAACCGGGACTCGAAGATGTGCTCGCAGCGCGGGCGGCATCGAGTCGATGGGCCTGAACATAGTGGGGAAGGTCGAACGGTAGGCGTTGATCAGTGGGTCCTTGGGGTCGACGATGTAGAAGTCGGCGGTTCCTTCGTAGGCGTCGATGACCACCTTCACCGAGTTGCGGATGTAGTTGATGTCGTTGGACTGGAACGACGAGGTCTGCGCGTAGGGATAGGTGCTGCCCGTCGTGTACGCGTCCATGATCCAGTACAGGCGTCCATCCACCACCACGATGTAGGGGTCTCCATCGAGACTCAGGAAGGGCGCGATCTCCTGAACCCGGTCGACGATGTTGCGCCGGTAAAGGACCATCGATTGCGGCGTGAGCTGACCCGAGACGAGCAGGTTGAAGTCGCCAAGCTTGAGCGACCACAGCGCCCGGTTCGCTCCGCCAAGCGAGACGCCATGCGTCCCGGTGTACGAGGTGTAAGCGTCCTGGGCCCCTTGCGGGTAGTCGAACTCCCTGGTGTTGGTGGGGGCGAAGACATAGTCGTTCGCCTTGTTGACCTCGCCGAAGTAGATCGCCGGTCGCGTCAGGTTGAGCTTTCCCTTCGGCGGCACGTCGCTCTCCACATAGTCCGGAAGTCCCTCGCCGATGACTGCGTTGACAGGACTGGCGGCGACGCCATAACCGTGTGTGTACTGGAGGTGCTCGTTGATCCAGTTCTGCGCCGACTGCGACAGCTTGGTGACATCGAACTCTCTCGCGCTGAGCTCCAGCGACTGGTACTGGGTGCCGATGGCGTAGCGGTCGATGTCGATGTCGACGAAGTGATAGTAGGTGCGGATCGCTTGCTGCTGCTCGTAGGTGTCCTGCAAGGCTCCGAAGTCCCAAAGCCGGAGGTTGTTCACCGTCACCGAGTCCGCCTGGACCTCCTGAGCGCTGAGCGGCTTGTCGCCGTTGAAGTTGCTCACGGTGACACTGCCCAGGCCGTACGCCTGACGGGTCCCGGCGATCTCTCGCTCGATGTACGGCAGCTCGTACGACTGCGCGTTTGGCGTGACGAAGAAGCCCTGCACGACGGCGGGATAGACCTGCCCGAGCAGGAGCATCGCGACCCAGATCCCGGCGGCGCCCACCGGCAGCCATAACCGCCGGATCCAGATGTTGGCGATCATCGCGCCCGCGGTCACGACGCCGGCCCCGGC
>VBFO01000009.1 GCA_005881025.1 Chloroflexota bacterium
AGGTCGTCATGTACGAGAGCTACCTGCGGCTGGCTCAGCGACTGGCGGAGCTCGCGCCTGGCGACGGACCGCAGAAGGCCATCTTCTTCAGCACCGGGGCCGAGGCGGTCGAGAACGCAGTCAAGATCGCGCGGGCGCACACCGGGCGGCCGGCGGTGATCAGCTTCAGAGGCGGCTTCCACGGCCGCACTCTGCTGGCGCTCACGCTCACCGGCTCGGTGCAGCCTTACAAGCAGAACTTTGGCCCTTACGCCGCCGAGGTCTACCAATCGCCCTTCCCCTATGAGTACAGGGGCTGGACCAGCGAACGCGCCCTGGCCTCGCTGGAAGAGCTGCTCACGTCAGATGTGTCCCCTCAGCGCGTGGCCGCGGTCATCATCGAGCCGGTGCTCGGCGAAGGCGGATTCGTGCCTGCGCCGCGAGAGTTCCTGCAAGGGCTGCGCAAGCTCACCGAGAAGCACGGCATCCTGCTCATCGTCGACGAGATCCAGTCGGGTTTCGGCCGCACCGGGCGGTTCTTCGCCATCGAGCACTCGGGCGTCAAGCCCGACCTGATCACCGTGGCCAAGAGCCTTGCCGCCGGCCTGCCGCTCTCCGGCGTGATCGGTCGCGCCGACGTGATGGACGCTCCCGGCCCGGGCGGCCTTGGCGGTACCTACGGCGGCAACCCCGTGGCCTGCGCTGCAGGGCTGGCGGTTCTGGACGTGATGCGCGACGAGCGCCTACCGGAGCGGGCGGCGCGGATCGGCTCGGTGGTCGAGGAGCGCATGCGCAGCTGGGCCCAGGAGCACGACATCGTCGGCGACGTCCGGGTGATGGGCGCGATGGCCGGGATGGAGCTCGTGCGCAACCGGACGACCAAGGAGCCGGCCGACACTGAGACGGCGCGCCTGCTCGAGGTCGCGCGTGAGCGCGGCCTCATCCTGCTCCGGTCCGGCGTGCACCACAACGTGGTCCGGACCCTGATGCCGCTCACGATTCCCGACGAACAGCTGGACGAGGGCCTGGACCTGCTTGGCTCAGCCCTCGCTGAGGTAGCCACGGCGGTGCCGCTCTAACCGGCAGAGGAGAGAGGAATGAAGACGCAGGTCAAGCATCACCAGATTTTCATCGGCGGCGAGTGGGTCGACAGCACAGGCGACGATGCTCAAGACGTCATCAACCCCGCCAACGGCGAGGTGATCGCGACAGTGCCGAAGGGCACCGAGAAGGATGTCGACCGCGCTGTCGCAGCTGCCCGCAAGGCGTTTGACGAAGTCTGGTTCGACAGCACGCCGCGCGAGCGCAGCGAGATGCTCCTGAAGATCGCCGGTGTGGTCGAAGAGCACGGCGAAGAGCTGGCACGCATCGAGTCCGAGAACGTGGGTAAGCCGTTGGCGACGACGATCTCGGAGGAAATCCCGCCCATCGCCGACTGCTTCCGCTTCTTCGCGGGCGCCGCCCGCCTCCTCGAGGGCAGAGCGACCGGCGAATACATGAAGGGCATGACCAGCATGGTCCGCCGTGAACCGCTCGGCGTGGTCGGCTCGATCGCACCCTGGAACTACCCGCTGATGATGGCGGCCTGGAAGCTGGGCCCTGCGCTCGCGGCCGGAAACACCGTCGTGCTCAAGCCGTCCGAGTGGACGCCGCTGACGATCCTGCGGCTCATGGAGCTGGCGGGTGACATCATCCCGCCCGGCGTCATCAACGTGATCACCGGCGACGGCGAGCCTGTCGGCGCCGGCATCGTGCGACACCCCGACGTAAGGATGGTCTCGCTCACCGGTGACGTCGCCACAGGCAAGGAGATCGCCAGGGCCGCCGCCTCAACACTGAAACGTGTTCACCTGGAGCTGGGCGGGAAGGCCCCCGTGGTCGTTTTCGACGACGCCGACCTCAACGCGGTGGTCGAGGGTATCAAGATCGGCGGTTTCTTCAACGCCGGCCAGGACTGCACCGCCGCCACGCGCGTGATCGCAGGGCCCGACATCTTCGACGGCCTGCTGCGCGACCTCGTCCCGGCCGTAAGCGGCTTGAAGGTCGGGGATCCCACGGCGGATGACACGGAGATGGGCCCCGTCGTCTCGGCGGAGCAGCTGGAGCGCGTGACCGGCTTCGTGGACCGTGCCCGAAAGGAAGGAGCCGAGGTCCTCACCGGCGGATCGCCACTCAAGAAGAAGGGATCGTGGTACGCGCCGACAGTCGTCGTACCGCGAGGCCCAGAAGCCGAGATCGTCAGGAAGGAGGTCTTCGGGCCGGTCGTCACGGTGCAGCGGTTCAGCGACGAGGAACAGGCCCTCGCCTGGGCCAACGGCGTCGACTATGGTCTGGCCGCGTCGGTGTGGACGCGCGACGTGGGTCGGGCTCTACGCATGGCTCGCCGGCTGCAGTTCGGAACCGTGTGGATCAACACGCACATCCCGATGGTCAACGAGATGCCCCATGGCGGGTACAAGCAGAGCGGCTACGGAAAGGACATGTCGATCTACTCGCTCGAGGAGTACACGCAGATCAAGCACGTGATGGCCTCGCTGGATTGACGGTAGAGACCAAACAGGGCGTTCGCCCTCCGTCGGGCGAGCGCCCAGGCGCGGACGGATACCCTCGGCGAGAGATTCGGCGATCCAGGTGGCCCAGATTCGGGTGAAGCGACGAGCAGCGCAGCGAGCGCATCAATAGAACGATGCGTGAGCGAGCAGCGCAGAAGCTGAGCCCGAAGATGGGTCGCATGGGCGCCGAAGATCCGTCGAGGGCTATCTCGGCCGCGCCTGCAACCCCCGCCCTGAGGCTGCAGGGCATCCGCAAGAACTACGGTCCTGTGATCGCCGTCGACGGCGTCGACCTCGACGTGCACGAAGGCGAGTTCTTCACCCTGCTCGGACCCCCTCCTCCGGCTCATCGCCGGCTTCGAGCGCGCGGACGCCGGCCGGATCGAGCTCAGCGGCCATGACGTCACCTCCCTGCCGCCATACGCTCGCCCGACGAACACGGTGTTCCAGGACTACGCGCTGTTCCCGCACATGTCGGTCGGAGAGAACATCGGCTACGGCCTTCGCATCAAGGGAGTACCGCGCACCAAGCGCCAGGAGCGCGTCCAGCGGGCGCTGCGCATGGTGCGGCTCGAAGGCCTGGACCGCCGCCGCCCCAACCAGCTTTCAGGTGGACAGCGACAGCGGGTCGCCCTCGCGCGAGCGGTGATCAACGAGCCACAGGTGCTGTTGCTTGACGAGCCGCTTGGTGCGCTCGACCTGAAGCTCAGGCAGGAGATGCAGCTCGAGCTGAAGCGGATCCAGAAGGAGGTCGGGATCACATTCGTCTACGTCACGCACGACCAGGAAGAGGCACTGACCATGAGCGATCGAATGGCCGTGATGGCCAACGGCCGCATCCAGCAGATCGGCCCGCCGGTCGAGGTTTACGAGCGGCCGGCCACCGAGTTCGTGGCCGGCTTCATCGGGATCTCCAACGTGCTCGAGCGAGACGGCGTCCGCTTCGTGGTCCGCCCCGAGAAGCTGCGGATGCTCGAGGCGGGCGAGCAGGCCGATCCGCGCATGACCCTCGAGCCAGGCACCGTCGAGCAGGTCGTGTACGTGGGGATGACCACCCGCTACGCAGTCCGCCTCGACCGTGGGGAGCTCCTGGTCGCAGTGCGCCAGAATATGGACGCCCCGGGCCAAGCTCAGAGCTCCGAAGGCAGGCGAGTGACCCTCGCCTGGGCCTCGGACCACACCTTCGTCCTGGAAAGACGAGCGACGGGAGAGGAAAAAAGATGAACGAAACGGAAGCACGACCGGCCGGGCGGATGCGAGCAATCACAGTGTCCGCCACGGCTCTCATCGTGCTCGCAGGCTGTGGCTCGACCACCACGGCGGTGACCACCCAGCAGCCGCCTACCGCGACCATCGCGCCGCTGGCTTCCATCGGCCAGGGTGAGGGCGCGCTGAACCTGATCGCCTGGGAGGGCTATGTCGACACCTCCTGGAAGACCCAGTTCGAGAAGGACACAGGCTGCAAGGTCAACGCGGTCTACGCCGGGTCCTCGGACGAGATGGTCACCAAGATGGCGAACGGCGGTGGCGGGCAGTGGGACATGGTCTCCGCCTCAGGTGACGCCGACCTGCGCCTCATCTACGGCGGCGACGTCAAGCCGATGAACCCCGCCCTGATCCCCGACTTCCAGAACTTCCAGACCTACTTCCAGGCGCCGCCCTACAACACCATCAGCGGGATCCACTACGGCATCTCGCTGCAGTGGGGACCGAACACCCTCCTCTACAACAAGACCAAGTTCACCACCGCGCCGACCAGCTGGGGGGTCCTCTACGACTCGCAGTACAGCCAGCTGATCACGGTGCCCAACAACCCGATCCAGATCGCCGATGCCGCGCTGTACCTCAGCAAGAAGAACCCGAGCCTGGGCATCACCGACCCCTACGAGCTCACGCAGGCGCAGTTCGACGCCACCGTCAACCTCCTGCACCAGCAGCATCCGCTGATCAAGAAGTACTGGAACCTCGCCTCCGAGGAGATCTCGTTGTTCGAGAACAAGGATGTGATGGTCGGAGCCGCCTGGCCATACCAGACCAACACGCTGCAAGCGGATGGAAAGGTGAAGGTGGCCGACACGATTCCGTCCGAAGGAGCGACCGGGTGGGGCGACACATGGATGCTCGCCACCAAGGCCCCGCACCCGAACTGCGCGTACCTCTGGACCAAGTACGTGAGCACCCCCAAGGTGCAGGCGACACAGGCGATCTTCTTCGGCGAGACACCCGTGAACACCAAGGCATGCGCGGAGATGGACGCCCAGGCGGCCGGCTCCTGCGCGCAGTACCACGCCAACGAATCCGCCAACTACCTGCAGAGCATCAAGTTCTGGAAGACACCGATCCAGACATGCGCGGACGGAAGCAAGAAATGCGTCCCCTACGCCCAGTGGGTGACCGCCTGGACCTCGATCACCGCCTGATCACGTGACCGTCGAAGCTCTGGGAGCGCCCCGCCTCAAAAAGGGCGGGGCCGCTCCCCTTCAGCGCCTGGCCTGGCGACTGCCCTGGCTGCGCTCCACGCTGCTTTTGATCCCGCCGCTCGGCTGGTTCCTGCTCATCTACATCGCGTCACTGGCCCTGCTGCTCATCACGGCCTTCTGGACCATCGATCCGTTCACCACCAAGATCGTCCAGGACTGGAACCTGGACAACTTCCGCGTCATCGGCACCGACCCCGCTTACCGGCTGATCATCGGCCGCACTCTCTTGATGGCGGGGCTGGTGACGATCACCGACGCCGTGATCGCGTTCCCGTTCGCCTACTACATGGCGAGGGTTGCATCGCGACGCCTGCAAACCCTGCTGTTCGCGGCAGTCCTGCTGCCGCTGTGGGCCTCCTACCTCGCGCGCGTGTACGCCTGGATCCTCATCCTCAACCACACCGGCGTTCTCAACTGGAGCCTCCAGTCGATCGGGCTACCTCCGGCCAACATCGGCTACACCAACGTCGCCATGTGGGTGGTGTTCAGCTACATCTGGCTGCCCTTCATGATCATCCCGACCTACGCCGCCCTCGAGCGAGTGCCTGACTCGCTCATCGAGGCGTCGGCCGACCTGGGCGCTCGGGGATGGCGGACGCTGCTGGACGTGGTCGTTCCACTGGCACTGCCAGGCGTCATCGCGGGGTCGATCTTCACCTTCTCGCTGACGCTCGGCGACTACATCACCCCGATTCTCGTGGGAGGCGCCAGCTCGAGCTTCATCGGCAACGTGGTGTTCTCGAATGTAGGGATCGCCAACAACATCCCCTTTGCCGCCGCGCTGGCGATGGTCCCCGTTGCGATCATGGCCCTGTACCTGTTCGGCGCCAAACGGCTGGGCGCCTTCGAGGCGCTTTAAGTGGAAGGGTTGTGGACCCGCATGGCGCTGAGGGCCTGGGCCGTCCTCGTTCTCCTCTTTCTGTTCATACCGATCCTTCTGATTTTTCTCTACGCCTTCAACACCTCCAACATCGAGAGCTGGCCCATCGCCGGCCTGACCACCAAATGGTTTCTCACGACGTGGGACGACCCCGAGGTGCGCACAGCGCTGGGTATCTCGGTGCAGGCCGGGCTGTCGGCCACGGCGATCGCGCTCGTGCTCGGTTCATGCGCTGCCTTCGCGATCCACCGGATGACCTTCTTCGGGCGGGACGCGGTGAGCCTGCTCCTGGTGCTGCCGCTGGCGCTGCCCGGAATCATCACCGGCATGGCGCTGAACGCCTTCTACAGCTTCAACGGGATCAACCTGTCGCTGTTGACGATAGTCATCGGCCACACGACGTTCTGCATAGTGGTCGTCTACAACAACGTGCTGGCGCGGCTGCGCCGGACCCAGGGATCGCTGGTCGAAGCGGCGATGGACCTGGGCGCCAATGGATTCCAGACCTTCCGCGACATCACCCTTCCGCTCATCTCCACGGCAGTCGTCGCCGGCGGCATGCTCGCATTCGCGCTGTCATTCGATGAGGTGATAGTCACCTACTTCACCGCGGGCGCTCAGAACACGCTCCCGCTGTGGATCTTTGGAGCCATCCGCCTCGGCCAGCGGCTGCCGGAGGTGAACGTGGTGGTGTCGTTCGTGATCCTGGTCACGATCATCCCGGTCGTCATCGCAGCCCGGCTGACGGGTGGCAGCGGAGCGGCCCGAGTCCAGGCCGCCCGCTAACCCTCTCCCGCTTGCGGGAGGGCAAGAGCCTCTCCTCTCCCGCTTGCGGGAGAGGTCGCCCCGGCTCGCGAAGCGAGCCCGGGCGGGTGAGGGTAAGAGCGGTATCTGCGTGGTCGACCGCTAGGAAGAAGGACCTGCCTCCATCTTCGCCTTCAGGTTCTCCATCGCCCCGCTGTAGTTCTTCTGCACCGTGCCCTTGAAGATCGCGAGCACCAGCGGAAAGTAGAACGGCCCCCTGGTCATGCTCACGTGCCGCTCGACCCGGGTCGCGCCATCCGAAGGACTGAAGATGAACTCATGGTGGAACACCGAGTTGGCGTCCTCGGCGTCAAACGCGAAGCGCTTCGGGCTGTCGAGCGCGGTGATCGTCACCGTGGAGGCGTTGAGCTTCCCATTGAGAAAGCCTTCCGCCTTGTAGCGGGCGCCCACCGCCGGCGTGCCTGGCTTCTCGGCCGTCGCCTTCATCTTGTCGTCTGCGCTGCCCCACTCACCGTGCCTGGAGACGTCGGCGACGTAGTCGAACAGCTTCGGCTGTGGGACCCGGACCGTGACCGTGTAGAGGGCGCTGTACGCCATGGTTTCCTCCTCGCGTGGCTTGGACCACGGCACTCTATCCGGAGCGGGGATTCTGAGCAAACTTTAAGGTTGATCTGACATTTCTCACAGCCGCCCCGCGCATCTTGTGAACATGCCTGAGATGGATCCAGGGATTCCCCGCCCGGTAGAGCCGACTCCGCGGTCGGACTACCTCCTCGCGCCCGCGACCGCCACACCTGCGGCCGTCGCGCCCCCGGCCCACGGTCCTGGATACGCAAAGCGCCTGACGGCTGCGGTCATCGCCGCCGTCATCGTCGCCACCGGTGGTGGCATCGGGGTCGGCTGGAACCTCGCCCGGTTCATCACCAGCCACAACGCGGCAGCGCTGGCACCGATCCAGACCGTCACGCCGGTTTCGCCCAGCGCCGGCACCGGCTCCACGAACCCTTCGGCCGTCGCCGCGAAAGTCATCCCCGCCATCGTCGACATCAACACCGTCGTTCAGACCGCCAGCGGCACGAGCCAGGCCGCAGGCACCGGGCTGATCATCACCTCCACCGGTGACGTGCTCACGAACAACCACGTGGTCGAAGGCTCCATCTCGATCCGTGTCGCCATCCAGGGCCGTTCCGGTACCTACGTCGCGGAGGTCGTCGGCGTCGACCCCACCGATGACCTCGCAGTCATCCACATCCAGGGCGTCTCCGGGCTGCCGGTCGTGACCATGGCCGACTCGTCAACCCTGCAGGTCGGTGACTCAGTGCTCGCGATCGGCAACGCACTCGGACTCGGCGGCGCACCGCGCGTCACGCAGGGCCAGATCACGGCCCTCAACCAGTCGATCACCGCGAGCGAGAACGGCACCAACTCCGAGCAGCTCACCGGCATGATCCAGTCCGACGCGGAGATCAGCCCCGGCGATTCCGGGGGCGCGCTGGTCAACGCCGCCGGCCAGGTCGTGGGCATCATCACCGCAGGCGAGGCGCAGGGCTTCCGCAGCTCGAGCACCACCGTCAACTACGCGATACCTTCGAGCCCGGCGGTCAGCATCGCCAACCGGATCCTGGCCGGCCAGGCCGGCAACGGTGTGATCATCGGCCCGGTCGGGTACCTGGGGGTTTCGGTCGAGACGCTCGATCCGCAGACCGCGAGCCAGCTCGGGCTGAAGATCACCTCAGGAGCGCTTGTCCGCAGCGTGCAGGCAGACTCGCCCGCGCAGTCGGCCGGCATCAAGACTGGAGCCGTCATCACCGGCGTCAACAACACGGTGATCGACTCCTCGAGGGCCCTCGGCGACGCCCTGCACCAGTTCAAGCCGGGCGACCACGTCAAGGTGACGTGGCTCTACCAGGGCGCGACCCACAGCGCGACCGTCACCCTGATCTCAGGACCCGCCGTCTAGCGCGACAATCCCCCCGTGCTGCGAAGGCCGATCGGGTGGGTCATCCCCTACGTCATGCTCTGGTACCTGGTCGGCTTGCTGCCGTTCCAGCCCACCGACCTCGACATCTTCTTCTGGCCGTCGGCGAAGATGGCGATCGCCGGCCAGCCGCTCATGGTGTACGCGGCCAACGGCCAGGACGCCTATCCAAACGCGAACGGTCCGGTGTCGCTCCTCCCGCTGACCCTGGCCGGACTCCTTCTGCAGGCGGCAGGCCAGCTCGACTCTCTCCCTCAGCGGCGCGCCGTCGCCCTCGCGGTGTTCAGCCTGTTCGTCCTGCTGATGGCCCGCGAGGCGGTGGCCGCGATCGAGCGCATACGAGGCGGCCCGTTGCCCACCTATATGAAGCTGCTCGCTTACGCGGTCCTGACGCTGGGCACGCCGATCTGGCAGTCGGTTGCAGGTTACGGGCATATCGAGCAGCCGATCGAGATCTGGCTCGTGCTGGTGGCGGTGCGCTACATCCAGACCGAAAAGATGATGCCGGCGGGCATCGCATTCGGGCTCGCCGTGTTGAGCCGGAGCTCGGCGGTGCTGCTGTCGATTCCTCTCGGCCTGGCCGCGCTGCGAGCCGGCCCTGCCAGAACCATTCGCCTGTTCGCCGCGACGGCCGCGATCGGCCTGGCGGTGCTGCTGCCTTTTGTCGTCGCTGACAGCTCAGACGTGATCCATTCGCTCTTCACCTACCGGGGCGGCCTGGTGGTGGGAGCGGGGTCCGTGTGGAGCCTCACCCACGGAACCTCGCTCGAGCAGGTGGCCCAGCACTGGGACATCGCGGCGATCGTGGCCGTCGTCCTCGCGTCGAGCTTGTGGCTGGCCTCCCGGCCGGGCGGCCTCGACCAGGGCCGTCTCTTCGCCGGCCTGACTCTGGCGTCCGCCGGGTTCGCGATGCTCGCAAAAACGGTCTGGCCCTACTACTTCTTCGAGCCGTACGTGTTCGGGACGGTGTGGGCCATAGGCAGCTGGCACCCCGCCTCCGGCCTGATCAAGCTTGGCTTGCCGGCGCTCGCCTTTTCAGTGTTCGGGCTCGTGGCGGAAATCGGTTCCGACCCGATCCTCACACCGATCCAGGTGCAGATCGAGGGCGCCGGTATGTTCGCTATGCTCGGCTTGACGGCGGTCTGGATCGCGTGGAACGCGGCAGCACACGCCGCAGTTCAAGAGGCATGGAAGTGAAAGAGAAGACCGGGCGGGCGCAGGCGTCTATCAAGCCGAGCGGCTCGTATGTCGGTAACCCGGGACCCGACGCCGGCATCAAGCCGCGGGCGAAGTCCGACCGGCCGATCGACGCGGGCGTCGACATCGGTCACGTGCACCTGAGAGCCGCCGACCTCGAAAAGATCAGAGCTTTCTACGTCGGCATTCTCGGCTTCGACGTGATGGTCGAGCTGCCCGGGGCTCTGTTCCTGGCTGCGGGTGGCTACCACCACACGCTCGGCTTCAACACCTGGGAATCGAATGGCGGCACTCCGCCTCCCCCCGGCACGACCGGGCTCTACCACGTCGCGATCCGCTATCCGACGCGGGCGGCGCTGGGCGATGCGCTGCGCCGGCTTCGCGATGCCGCCTGGCCGATCGACGGGTTCAACGACCACGGCACACATGAGGCGATCTATCTGCGGGACTCGGAAGAGAACGGACTCGAGCTGTGCTGGGACCGGCCGCCCGAGGAGTGGGCGCGAGACGCCGAGGGACATCTGACGTTCGCCAACCGAAGGCTGGACCTCGCAGGATTGCTGCGTGCCGGCCTGGACGAAGAGGGCGGCTAGCCGATTCGATCGAGGACGATGACCGGGATGCGCCGCGTCGTCCGGGCGCGGTAGTCGTGGAAACCCGGGTTGATCGTGGCGTGGTGATGGTAGAGGCGCTCGTACTCCTCTTCGCTGTCGATCACCTGGGCGCGGGCCTTCAATTTCTCGCCTCCGACCTCGATGGTGACCTCTGGATGGGTCCGCAGGTTGTGGTACCAGGCAGGGTTGGTCGGCGCTCCGCCCTTTGAGGCCACGATGACGTACTTGTCACCATCTCGGGTGTAGACGAGCGGGGTTTCACGGATCTCGCCGGACTTTGCCCCTTTGGTCGTGAGGATCAGTACGTCCCGACCCATGAATGGCCCGCCGGTCGCTTTGCCCTGGTGCGCGCGAAGGTCGGTGATCAGGTCGCGATTGAAGTCGGCAAATGAGCTCACGCAATTGGGAACCTGATCCCACCCGAGGCGATTCCGCGCCGATTTCCGGTCGGTACCTCATCCCGGGCCTCGCGTTTCCCTAGTTGGAGGTACTCATGCAAACATCGACGCTCGTCATCCTGGGCGTGATCATCCTGCTGGCCGTCGTGGCCCTGGTTCTGATCGCAGCCCGCTCATCGAGAATGCGCCATCCGGCGCTGAAGCCACTCTCACCCGAAGCGCAGGACCGCTACGTCAGCCAGTGGGACCGGATCGAGGCCAAGTTCGTGGACTCGCCGGAAGAGGCTGTCAAGGAAGCGGATGCGCTGCTGCTTGCGATGCTTGGGGAGCGCGAACACCCGCTCGCCGGGGAAAAGTTGCCGCGCAGGATGCGGAAAGCGCGCGACGTCGCGACCGGGCGCGAGGCCGGCACCGAGGGTATGCGCCAGGCGCTGCTCCACTACCGCGCAGTGGTCGAGGAGTACGGCCGGCCGACCGAGCACGTCCGCGAGCGCAAGCCCGACGAGGACACGCGCCGGGAGGTCGCCGGCTAGCGCCCCCCGTCCCCCGGGTCAGGCAATCGCGTAATAGCGCAGGGACAGGATGTGCAGCGCTCCCGACTTGCCATCCATCTCGAAGCTCGGAGTGGTCCCGCCCGTGGCGCTGCTCTCCGTGACATCCACCACGCGACGGCCGTCGAGGTAGAGCGCGATGGATTGTCCATTGACGACCATCACGAGGTTGATCGTCCGTCCGTTCTGCATTCCGGTCACCGGCACCGTCGCCGCGAGCGCCTGGTTGCTCGCACCGTCGGGCGAGAGATACAGCGTCATCGTCTCGTCAGCCACCTGGATGTTGAGGCCGACGTCGGCATGCTCGCTCCCGGAGCGGTTGCGGACCAGCCAGTTCACCTCGAAGTCGCTGCCCTGGTCAACCCGCAACACCAGGTCCGCCACGTAGTTCTTGAGCGCAGGTCCGTCGAACTCGCCGCTGAGCCCGGCACCGTCCTTCTGGATCTTCAGGTCGATGGAGGTGCCGTACGTCACGGTCGCCGAACCTGCCGGGTTGGGGGAAGGCGCTCCGCCGGTGGACCACGCAGAAGGCGACAGCTTCGCCTCATAGATCAAGCTGCCATGAGCTGGTCCAGGGCTTGGGGTGGTGGTGACCGCCGCGTTTTTGGTGGGGCGGCCGTTGGAGATCGCATACACGGTCCCGGCCAGCCCAACGAGCACGACCAGGATCGCGGCTGAGATCAACAGCGGCCGGCGTCCCCGCAGGAACGAGGCTGGCGCTTTGGCGGCAGCGGGCGCGGTGGCGGTTGGGGCAACTGCCGGACTCGCCACAGCGGCGGGAGAAGGGACCGGGGCCGCGGGCTGGGCAACCGTGGCTTCGAGCGCCTGAACGAACGCCCCGCAGGTAGGGAAGCGGTTCGCCGGCTCCTTCGCAAGCGCGCGCTCGAGCGCTAGATCGATGGCGGTTGACAGAGACGGATTTTCGCCACGCGGGTCGGGAAGAGGCGACTGCATCTGGGCGAGCATCACAGCGGCCGGCGTCTCCGCGTGATACGGCACGTGGCCCGTCAACGCCTCGAAGGCCACAACCGCCAGGGCGTACTGATCTGAGGCCGCTCCGGTCTCCTTTCCAGCGCACTGCTCGGGCGACATGTACTCGGGCGTGCCCACCACCATGTCGAGCCGGGTCAGCCTCTCGTTGCTGGCCATCATCCGGGCCAGGCCGAAGTCGCCCAGCACCGCCGCACCGTCTTTGGAGACGAGGATGTTCGAAGGCTTCACGTCTCGATGCAGCACGCCGCGTTCGTGCGCGTAGTCGAGCGCCGAGGCGACGGTGGCAAGCACCGCGAGGGCGCGCCGCACGGAGATCGGCCGGCCGAGCTCGTCGGCGAAAGTGCCCCCTTCGACGAACTCGGTGACGATGTAGGGCTGGCCTTCGAGCTCACCGTGGTCGTAGACGGCCAGGATGCCGGGATGACGGAGCCTGGCGATTGCCACCGCCTCACGGCGAAAGCGCTCGCGAAACTGGATGTCCTCGGCCAGAAACTCGGGGAGGACCTTGATCGCAACGTGGCGCTCGAGCGCCGGCTGATAGGCCTTGAACACCGTGGCCATGCCGCCGCGACCGACCTGTTCGATGACCTCGTAGGGGCCCACCTTGACGCCGGCCGCGATCTTCACTGGCCGGGAAGCATGAAGCGCGCCGTGGGAAGGCGCAATAGCGCTACCGCTGATTCGCGAGCGCTCGAGCCTCGTCAGGCGCCAGCGCGCGACCCTGGCCGGCAACTGCATCGAAGCGCTCGCCCAGCCTGGCCTGGAGCGCCGCGACGGCGCTGTCGAGCTCGACCCTGTCGTCCGGGTCCGGGATCGAATCCGTCTCTTCGAAGATCCGCGTTGCTACCGAGACCAGGCGGCAGGCGCGGTCGAGATCTCCGTCGTGAAGGGCGAGCACACCGGCATCGAGGTACGCGTATGGCGTGAGGTAGGCGTTGTCGTGGTTGAAGATCCATTCGCGGGCGGAGCGAAAGCGCCGTTCGGCCTCGTCTCGATCGCCGCTGTGCAGGGCGACATGACCGAGGTTGTGATCCTCGCCGATCACGTTCTGATCATTTCCAAGCCGCTCGTTCAGCTCCCGACTTTCCAGATACAGCTCGCGTGCCTCATCGAGCTTTCCCTCCATGCGGGCGGCTGCCGCGCGCATGTGCAGGGGCATGCGGATGGCCCTGGGGTCCAGGCCTCTGGCGGCTGCATAGCCACGTTCTGCGAACTTGCGCACAGCTCCAAAGTCACCTCGTCGCAGAGCGACCCGCGACAGGTCGGCGCATGCGTCGGCAATGCGTGCACCGTCTCCACCTGCTTCTGCGATCTGCAGCCGTTCTGCGAAGACCCTGTCTGCGGTCTCGGTGTCGCCCTGGCGGAACGCGATGGTGCCGAGACCCTTGAGCACCATCTCCCGGTAAGGGCCCTGAACCGCCTGCGTGCGCTCCAGGAACGCCCTGCCTTCCGCCATGTGCCCGCGCTGCCACCAGAAGATCCACAACACCGAGCCCAGCTCCGCAGCGGTGGGTGGATCATCATCCAGGGCTGCCTCCACCAGGCGCCGCAAGCCTTGATGCTGCTGCTCCAGGCGGTCCAGCCAGGATTCAGTGTCCGGTCCGACGGTCTCGATGTGCTGACGAGAGTCGCGAACCAGCTGCAGCAGGGCCGCGTCTGAGGGGGTCATTCTTCGGGCGCCAGCTTGAGCACCCGAGCCGCGGTCTGAAGCTGGCCTACGAGCTCCTCGCCGCCCTCCAGCCTCCGCAGTGCGGCCAGGGTCGCGTCGTAGTCCGTTCGACCCTCTCCGGCAGCGAGCTGCCTGTAGCCGCGGCAGAGCAGCTCGTCAGGCTTGCTTCCTGCCTTGTTGGCGAGCTCCTCAGCGATCGTCAGCTCCTTGACCGCGCTCCCGAGATCGCCGGCCGCAAGCTGGTGCGCCCCGACAAGCCAGTGTGCTCGTGACATCGGCAGGTCAGCGCGGCGCAGGATCCCGCCGTACGCCAGGTTGATCTCGGCGGCGGCGAGGCCCTGCACGATCAGGTCAGGCGTGAGCTCGATACCGGGCTCATCCCAACCCGGCCAAGTGAATGACCCGAGGTCGTAGGCCATCCCCTTCACCTCGCCCATGGCGTCCTTGTCTTTGATGGCGCGGCCGGTGGCGATCCCCCACTGCCCGATCCGGACAGTGGTCGCGATGTCCCTGTCCTTCCAGTACGCGTCCTTCATCCGCTGGTGCGCGTCCTGAAGATTTGCCATCAGCCACTTCTTGGGGGCCACCAACCGGTATGCGTTCTCGATCATGCCCGCCAGGCCGTCCCAGTCGACGTCATCGGCGTCGAGGTACACGCCCAGCCAGCCGCGATGGCCGACGTACGGAGGCCGGAAGAAGTGCTGCGGGTCCTCGGTTACGAACATCTCCTGCGCCCCCATGGTCGCCGCCAGCCACACGCTCAGCCGGTCGTCGTGGTGATGGTCCGCGGTGGTTGCGAACTGCTTCCCGCCGATGAACCACGCAGGCTCGCCATGGCTCTGTTTCTCGATCACGCCAGGCAGCCCGGCGCAAAGCTTGCGCAGGCGTTCGACTGTCGTGGGATCGCTCGGTCTCTCGACCATGAGCGCCGATTATCTAGTCTTGACGGAGATGGACGCGCCAACGCTCGCTGACGTCCTCGCGGCACGACGCCGCATCCGGGCGCACCTTGATCCGAGCCCTCTGCGCAGCTACCCATCCATCGACCGGCTGGTCGGGGCCGAGGTCTGGGTGAAGCATGAGAACCTCCTCCCCACCGGCGCGTTCAAGGTCCGCGGCGGGGTCAACCTCATGTCGCAGCTGGATGCACAAACGCGCGCTCGCGGTGTGATCTCTGCTTCGACCGGCAACCATGGCCAGTCGATCGCGTTTGCTGCGCGACTGTTCGGAGTGAGCGCCATCATCTGTGCCCCGGAGAACGCCAACCCGGTGAAGGTCGAAGCCATGCGCGACCTGGGCGCAGAGGTCGTCCTGGTCGGAGAGGACTTCGATGACGCGCGCGAGCACTGCGAGAGGCTCGCACGCGAGCACGGCTATCGATACATCCACTCCGGCAACGAGCCCGACCTGATCGCAGGCGTGGGCACGCATACGCTGGAGGTGCTGGAGGAAAGGCCTGACATCGAGGTCGTCATCGTGCCGATAGGAGGCGGGAGCGGAGCGTCAGGGGCGTGCATCGCGGGCAAGTCGATCCGGCCCGAGCTGGAGGTCATCGGCGTGCAGTCCGCCCAGGCGCCGACCGCGTACGACTCCTGGCGAGAGGGCAAGCTGGTGGAGCGACCGATGCAAACGGTCGCCGAGGGACTCGCCACCAGAACCGCTTTCGAGCTGCCTCAGCGCATCATTCGCGAAAAGCTCGACGACTTCGTGCTCGTGGGCGATGACGAGCTCCTGGCCGCGGTCGCGGTGATGATCGAGAAGACCCGCACGCTGGTCGAACCGGCGGGTGCCGCAGCCCTGGCCGCGGCCCTTTCGCCCCAGACGCGCGGGCGGATCAAAGGCCGCAAGGTCGCGCTGATCTGCAGCGGCGCGAACATCAGCCCTGCGCAGTTGCGCGAGGTGGCCGGCGCGGGCGCCCTGATCCGCTAGGCCGGCTCCCGCCGGTGATCCCTCGCGACGGGCTGACGACGCCTTCCGATCGTTCGGTCGAACTCGGCGTGGTAGCGCACCATCGCCTGCCGCAGTGCCTCGGTGCCTTCGCTGCCTTCGCGCGACAACCAGCCTCGAGCCTCACGGATGCGACCTGGCAGCCGGTCGCCATGCACAGGCCGTCCTCTGTCCTTCAGCAATGAAACGACCAGCGAGTCGGCCTCCTGAGCCGCCTCGCGTGGCGCGA
>VBFO01000157.1 GCA_005881025.1 Chloroflexota bacterium
AAGAGCGCGATCGTGCGCGGGCTCGTGGATCGCTTCGGCGGGTGCGTGATCGACTTCGATTCTTACTACGTCGATCGGAGCGCGCTACCCCCCGAGGAGCGCAGCCGGCTGAACTACGACGAGCCCGCGGCGATCGACGCCGCACTGCTCGTCGAGCATCTGACGCGGCTCACGCGCGGCGAACAGGTACCGAAGCCGGTGTATTCGTTCGAGTCTCACGCGCGCGTGGGGGTTCGGCCGGTCTTCCCGGCGCGCCTTGTGATCGTCGAGGGGTTGTTTGCGCTCTGGTGGGAGGCGGTCCGGTCGCTGCTCGACGTGAAGGTGTTCGTGGATGCGTCACCGGATCTGCGGCTCATCCGGCGGATCCGGCGGGATGTCACGGAGCGGGGCCGCACCGTGGACCAGGTGCTACAGCAGTACCTCGGCACCGTGCGCCCGATGCATGAGCGTTACGTCGAGCCGACGCGCGCCCACGCCGATCTCGTCGTGGTGAACGACGGACCCGTTCAGGAGGCGGTGGAGCGTGTGATCACCGCCGTGCGGGGAAGGAAGGCCGATGGCCTTGCGACTACTGCGGCGTACTGAGAGCGCCGGGACGGCGGCGCGCTAGAGATGCGGGTCTCCGTCTCCACACGCTGGCTCCAGCTCGGCACGGTGGCGGTCCTGGCCGCGCTCTACGTGCCCACCATGATCGAGATGATCGACGTCTGGCGCACCGACACCTACGCCGGCCACGGGATGTTCGTGCCGCTCTTCAGCGCGCTCGTCGCGTGGATCGAGCGCGACCGCCTACGCGCGGCGACTGGCCGCGGGCACCCCGCAGGGATAGCCGTCATCCTCGCGGGTGTGGGGCTACTGGCGCTGGGAACCCTGGAGCAGAGTCTTCTCCTGAAGGGGTTGTCGGTGGCCGTGGTCGTCGCCGGACTCGTCATGTGGAGCTTCGGTGGCAGATGCCTGCGGGCCGCGACCTTCCCAGTGGGCTTCCTTCTGCTCATGGCGCCGCTTCCTCGGGCTGTCGTGGCCGCGGTGACGCTGAAGATCCAGGTGTTCGCGGCCGCGTTCGCCGCGGCCGCCGCGCGCCTGCTGGACGTCCCCGTCTACCAGACGGGCGTCACCATCGAGCTGTCGTCGCTCACCCTCCAGGTCGCCGAGGCCTGCAATGGGCTCCGCTTCCTGATCACCGCCGCCTTCGCCCAAGCGACCCAGCGGGGTGTCCCACGAAAGTTGGTGCTCGTCGCCTCGGCGATCCCGATCGCCATCTTCGCGAATGCGATGCGGGTCGCTGCGATCGCGGTCGGGGTGCATTACATCGGACCGGAGGCGGCCAGCGGCACGATACACAACTGGATCGGCAAGGGCGTGTGGGGGCTCACGCTGATCCCGCTGATCCTGCTCGGTCTCCTGCTTGCGCGGACCGGCGCCCGGACATCCTCGCGGCTGAAAGAAAAAGTCGCATGACGGCCAGGGACATCGTCTTTCTGCTCGCGGCAGCCTCGAGCCTCGGGCTGGGCGCCCTGGCCGTGGCGCGCCGGCCGCGCGGGATGCTTCGCTGGAGCTTTGCCCTGGGGATGACGGGCTTCGCGCTCGAGTCGGCGACAGCGTTCGTGCTGGTGACCCAGACCGACGCACCCGACGAGCGCCTGTTCTGGCTGAAGGCGACCCTCATCGCCGGGCTTCTGCTGGTCGTCCCCTGGGGTATCTTCGTCGCCGCGCTGGCGCGCCCGGGCGCGCGCCGGCTCTCGCGTCGTGTTTGGCTCGGCCTCGGCTGCGGCGCCGCCCTAACGGCTGCGAGCGCGGCCGTTGCCGGCTGGCTTACTGCGTTCCAGGTGGCTGACTTCGCCGGCGCCTTCTATGCGGCGCGGGTCGAATCCGTGGGGCGGATCGCCATCCTCGTGCAGCTCCTAGCGACGGTGGGGCTGCTGGCCGGGCTCGAGGGAGTGCTGCGCGCTGCGAAGCGTGAGGCACGCTGGCGCATCAAGTACCTCGTGCTCGGCCTGGGCGGCGTGCTGCTCGTCCGCTTCTACTTCCTGAGCCAGATCGCGCTCTTCAACGTGACGATGGCGAGCTACCTGGTCACGCAGGCAACGACCCTGCTGATCGCCAATATGGCGATCTCCGCGTCGCTCATGCGCGACCGACTCGGGGTCGAGCTGGCAGTGTCGCGGCAGGTGCTGTACCGGTCGGTCGTGGTCGGCGTCCTGGGTGTCTATCTGCTGGCCGTCGGAACCCTCGGCTGGTTATTGAACAGCCTGGGAATCGCCGAGGAGCTCTTCATCGGATCCGTGGTTGTCTTCATCTCCGCGCTCGGGCTGGCAGCTACGCTGCTCTCCGAGACCGTCCGCTGGCGGGTGAAGCGCTTCATTGCACATCACTTTTATCGGAGCAAGTACGATTACCGGGGGCAATGGGTCAACTTCACCAAGCGACTGGGCTCGCTGGTGACGCTCGACGAGCTGGCGCCGCAGCTCCTGGCCACGGTGGTCGAGACGGTTGGCACAACCGTCGGTGTCATCTACTTGAGGGATGATCAGGACGCTCGCTATCACGCCACGATCGCCGTGGGGATCGGGCGGCCGACCGAGGCGCTACGCGCGGATCAGTCGATGCTCGCCTCGCTCAAGACAGCGCAGACGCCTCTCGTCCTCGAGAGCGACGGTGTCCACCAGTGGCTGGAGCCTCGGGTCGCGAGAGTCTTCACCGACGGATCCGTGCTCGTCCCGCTCCGCTGGCGCGACGAGCTCACCGGCTTCCTGTTGATCGGGCCCGAGCGGACGGGCGTCTCCTACACGATCGAGGACCTCGAGTTCATGGCGACCGTCGGGGAGCAGGCGGCAGGCGCCATCGTCACCGCGCGCCTCTCGGAGAGCCTCGCCCAGTCGCGCGAGTTCGAGGCCTTCCACCGACTCACGTCGTTCGTGATCCACGACCTGAAGAACTCGATCTCGGCGCTCTCGCTGCTGAGCGACAACGCCCTCAAGAACGTCGACGACCCGGAGTTCCAGCGCGATGCGATCAAAACGGTTGCCAAGACAGCCGACCGCATGAAGGTGCTGCTCCGGCGGCTGTCGTCGGCGCCGGAGTCTGCGGCGCTCCGCATCGAGCCGGTGGACCTGGCGGCCCTCGTTTTGGATGCGGCCCGGCCCATCGTCAAGCACGAGCGGATCGGCCTGGTGAAGGACCTGGCGCCGGTCCCGATCGCGGCTGACGCCGAGTCGCTGTCGAAGGTCATTCAGAATCTCGTCGCCAACGCCGTCCAGTCGATCGACGACAAGGGTACCGTGACGCTGCGGACCTTTGGGGAGAACGGCAAGGCGGTCATCTCGATCACCGACACCGGCTGCGGCATGTCGGAGGAATTCGTGCGCAAGTCGCTCTTCGCGCCGTTCCGCTCAACCAAAAAAGGCGGCTGGGGCATCGGCCTCTACCAGGCCAGGGGCATCGTCGAGGCCCATGGCGGCGCCATCGAGGTCTCGAGCCAGGAAGGTGCCGGCTCCACCTTCACCGTCAAACTCCCGCTCGGAAACAAAGGACGACAATGAGCAATTCGAGTCTACTGACCACGCACGACAACGAGCCTATTCCTGCAGAGGCCTCCGGCCTCGCCGTCGGCGCCACCCGGCGAGTCACGCTGCGCCCGCGGCACGGCTGGCAAGCGATCGACCTGCAGGAACTGTGGCAGTACCGCGAGCTGTTGTGGATCCTGGCCCTTCGCGACGTCAAGGTCCGCTACAAGCAGACCGTGCTGGGCGTCGCCTGGGCCATCATTCAGCCGTTCTGCACCATGGTCGTCTTCAGCATCATCGCCCAGGTCATGCTCCTCCTGATGATGGTCTGGTATGGTCACCCCGTCGGACCCCAGATGCTGCTCCTGCCGGTGTTCGTCGCGTTGGCCTTCGTGGCTTCGCTGGGAGTGGGGTTGTGGCTGTCGGCCCTCAACGTCGAGTTCCGCGACGTCCGGTACGTGATCCCTTTCCTGACCCAGCTCTGGCTGTTCTGCACCCCCATCCTCTACTCGTCCACCGCCGTCACGACTCCATGGAAGCGTGTGCTGCTGGGGCTCAA
>VBFO01000010.1 GCA_005881025.1 Chloroflexota bacterium
AGTCGTGTACTCGGCTGCTCGCCCGGCGCCGCGCGTGTACGCGTGCACCGCGCGGTGGCGGCGCTGCGTCCTGGTCTTGTGACGGAAGCCGGCCGGTGAACGGAGAGGAACCGGAGCTCAGGCGTGCGCTCGAGGGTCGAAGCGGACGCGCCTCCCCGGAGTTTCGAGCCCACCTCATGTCCGCGTTGAGCGCGGGCAGGCCTGTGGCGAGCTCGACACCGAGGCTGGCGCTGGCCGGTGCGATGATCCTGGCGGTGGCGGTGGTCGGGGTGCTGGTGATGGCCAGGCAGGGTGGCCGGATTGCCCCCCTTCCCGGGGCAGCGAGCAGGCCTCGAATCGTGGTCACGCCGGCGCCAAGCGGCTGCGCGTTCTGCCCGATCCAGATGCCGACCTATGCGGAGCTGAGCGCGCCGTCGGACAACGTGGTCTGGGTGCTCGTTCAGGGCGAGTACCTCGCGCGGTCGACTGATCGCGGCGCCCACTGGGAGAGGCGTCCGCTGCCGGCCTGGTCTGGGCAAGCTCCGCCCCTGGAGATTTCATTCATCGACGACCATCAAGGCTGGCTGCTGGCGGTCGGCGACCAGGTCGGTGCGTGCAGCTCGCAATCCTTCGCGCTCGCGCACACGACGGACGCCGGCGCGACCTGGACCCAGCTCGACGTCAAGGGGATCTCAGAGTTGCAATGCAAAGAGGGCATCTCTTTCACCGACTCCGAGCGCGGCTTCATCAGCGCCTGGGATGAGAACCACTCGCCCGCGATCTACCGAACCACCGATGGCGGGCGGACTTGGGCCGCGTCGCAGCCGCTTCCGGATGCACCCGGGTTCACCACAAGAGGTAACGACGTGGTGCTTCTGCCCGGAGGTGTACGGGCGTTTGGGCCGACGCTTCTAGTCAGAGTGTTTGGACAAGGCACCGTCGACGCTCATGAATACGTGTACCGCTCGACTGATGGGGGCGTGACCTGGAGCTACCGTTGACTTTATGTCGGCGACTCGCTGGTTCCAGCTGGGGGGATTTGACGAGGCGTACGAGACCACCGACTCAGGCAAGAGCTGGCACGCCTTCGCATCCGATTACCAGCAGGCCGCAGGCATCCAGCCAAGCGTCTCCTTCGCCGACCAGGTGGTTGGCTACGCGACCGTTCGCGGCAGCATCGCGCGGACCGTCGACGGCGGTCACCACTGGGTATGGATCGCGACCCCTGGTACGGGCGTGACCCCAGTGGGCGGCTAGCCCTCTTCCTTTCCCGCTTCTTCCTTGCCCCGGCGGGCGAGCTCGGCCACGACCGTGGGATCCGCCAGCGTCGTGGTGTCGCCTAGCGGCCGGTTCTCGGACACGTCCCGCAGCAGCCGCCGCATGATCTTGCCCGACCTGGTCTTCGGCAGCTCTGGCGTGAACACGATGTTGGCCGGCGCCGCGAACTTCCCGATCACCTTGCCGACGTGGTCGCGCAGCTCCTTGAGCATCGCGGGCGAGCCTTCCTTGCCGCCTTTCAGCGTCACGAAGGCCACGATGGCCTGTCCGGTCTGCGCGTCGTTGCGCCCAGCGACAGCCGCCTCGGCGACCGCTGTATGACTGACCAGCGCGCTCTCGACCTCGATGGTCGAGATGCGGTGGCCTGACACGTTCATCACGTCGTCGACGCGACCCAGCAGCCAGAAGTCACCGTCCTCATCGACCCTCGCGCCGTCGCCCACAAAATAGGTGTCCTTCCATCGACTCCAGTAGGTTTCCTCGTAGCGCTTGGGGTCGCCAAAGATGCCGCGCAGCATCGCCGGCCACGGCTTGCGGATCACGAGGTAGCCACCCCCGCCGGGCGGAACCGTCTCACCGGCGTTGTTGTAGACGGCCGCGTCCACGGTGGGAAAAGGCTTCGTCGCCGAGCCAGGCTTGAGAGTGGTGATGCCGGGCAGCGGCGTGATCAGGATCATTCCCGTCTCGGTCTGCCACCACGTGTCGACGACAGGTGTGCGGTTGCCACCGACATGCTCGCGGTACCACACCCACGCCTCCGGGTTGATCGGCTCTCCCACCGTGCCGAGCACCCGGAGCGAGCTGAGGTCGTGCTTGGCCGCGAACTCCGGGCCCCATTTCATGTGCGTGCGGATGGTGGTCGGAGCGGTGTAGAGGATGTCGGGCTTGTAGCGCTCGACGATCTTCCACCAGCGGTCCTTGTCCGGGAAGTCGGGGGTGCCTTCGTAGACGATCCCCGTGGTGCCGTTGGCCAGCGGGCCGAAGACGATGTAGCTGTGTCCGGTGACCCAGCCGATGTCGGCGGCGCACCAGTAAACCGAGTTGGGCTTGACGTCGAAGATGTAGTGGTGGGTGGTGGCGACACCGACCAGATAACCGCCTGTCGTGTGGATGATGCCCTTGGGCTTGGCCGTGGTGCCGCTCGTGTAGAGCAGGTACAGCAGGTCCTCTGAGTCCATCGGCTCGCAAGCGCATGTGGACGGGTCGTCGCTTGCGCCCTTCTGCATCTCCTCGGCCCAGAGGTCACGCCCTTTCTTCATCTGGATGTCACCGCCGGTCCGCCTCACGACGACGCACCGCTTGACGGTCGGCGCGTTTTCCATCGCGGCGTCCGCATTGGCCTTCAGCGGCACCCGGCTGCCGCGCCGCCAACCCTCGTCCTGCGTGATGAGCAGCTCGCACTCCATGTCGTTCATGCGTCCGGACAGCGACTCACCGCTGAAGCCACCGAAGACGACAGTGAACGGAGCGCCGATGCGCGCGCACGCGAGCATCGCCACCGGGAGCTCGGGGATCATGCCCATGTAGATGCCGACGTGCGTTCCTTTCTTGACGCCGAGCGTCTTCAGACCGTTGGCGAAACGGACGACCTCGCCCTGCAGCTGACGGAAGGTGATCTCGCGGCGGTCGTCTTCAGGCTCGCCCTCCCAGAAGTACGCGACCTTGTCGCCCTGCCCGCCTTCGACATGCCGGTCGACGCAGTTGTGACAGACGTTGAGCTGTCCCCCGATGTACCACTTCGCGTACGGCGGCTTCCACTCGAGGAGCTTGTCCCAGGGCTTGAGCCACGTGATCCGCTTCGACTCCTCGCTCCAGAAGCTCTCCAGCGAGCGGTCGTAGATATCGGGCTGAGCGTTGGCCTGCCGGCTGAAATCCGGCGAAGGGGGGTAGCGCCGCTTCTCGACCTGCATGGTTTCGATGGCGTGCTCGCCAGGTTTCGCTGCCGTCATGCTCCCTCCTGAAAGGTCATGAACCCTTCGGAGTAAGTTAGCTCGCCTGCCGATTCGCGTGCCAAAGGCGTGGGACGGCCGATTAAGAGCTGTCAAATTTCACCGACAATTCACCCTGGCCCGTATTCGCCCAACAACGACCCCGATGGTTCTGAAGATCGTTAAATGCGGTGGTTGATGCGGCCGCCGTCTAACCTGTTGACCCGGGGCCGGCGGCGAGCCCCGAAGGGAGATTTGGGGGAGTGCGTTAGATGCAGCCTGGAATCGTGGGGCTGAGACGTGCGATCACGGAGTCCTGGGAGAACGATCTCCGCGCCGTGCGCCAGGACCGCTACGACGTGGACAAAGGCAAAGAGGCCTGGAGCTTCATCCAGCGCTTCTACACCATGGTTTCGGACCTCCGATCGCCTATCCAGCGGGCGTGGGGTCCGGGCGGGATGGTCCACGTGGCGGACAGCACCGAGATCGGCGGTCCCGGACCGCGCGTCTCGCTCACCCGCGTGAAGCTCCGCAACCATGGCGAGCTGGTCGCGGTGGAGGCGTCGACCCACAGCGACGGCGAGGCCAGACCCAACCCAGGCCTCGGCCTCGACCGCGAGATCGAGGTTGCGGGCGTCACGCCACTGACCTACGTCCAGGAGCTCTACGGCACCCTCGTCGGCTTCCTTCAGATCGCGCTCAACGTCGACCTGGAGCTCGCCCGGCCGCGCTGGATCTACGAGCAGGCTGCGACCGACCACTTCCTCACCCACGCACGATGGCCATCGATCGCCGAGCTCTACCAGCATGTGACTCGCGAGCTGGCCGTGGAAGACAGCTTCGAGAAGGTGATCGAGATGTTCGTCCCGGGCACCACGGAGAACGGCTCCACCGAGATCCGCCTCGATCTCGACCAGCTTCACCGTTGTCGAGGCACTGATCCGGACCTCTCAAACTTCGTGCAGGCCCTGCGGCTTGCTGTCGTCGCCGACCAGGCTGACGGGCGGGTGACCAGCCATGAGGTGCAGCAGGAGCTGAACCTCGACAGCGCGGCGATGATGAAGCTGGGCCGGCTTCTGCAGGCTGAGCACGACGTATGGCGAGAGGGCGACGCTGCGGACGACTACTCCGAGTGGGCCTTCGCGCCCTCCTTCAACATCCATTTCTTCAGGCGGATCAGCTCGATCGACGACTACCTCGCGATCGAGACCTCGTTGAACCCGGTCCACACGGAGGGAAATGGCGCGGTCGTGAATGGGGACGCGTCCATCGGCACCGAGAACTCATCGGCCCTCCCCGATGGCATCGTGACCTTCTTGATGACCGATGTGGTCGAATCGACTCCGCTGTGGCTGAGAAGCCGCTCCCAGATGTATGTGGCCATGAAGCGCCACGACCAGCTCCTCGCGTCGGCGATCGGCGCCAATGGTGGCGTGGTGCTGAAGGAGCGCGGAGAGGGGGACAGCTTCTTCGCCGTCTTCTTGCGCGCGACCGATGCGCTCGCTGCAGCGGTTGACGCTCAGCGCGCGCTGCAGGCGGAGCAGTGGCCTGACGACGTCCCGATCCGGGTGCGGATGGCGATCCTGACCGGTGAGGCGGACGCCGACGACGGCGACTACAGGGCGCCGGCCGTCAATCGCTGCGCGAAGCTGCGGCGCCGCGCGGTCGGTCAGCAGATCCTTGTCTCGGAGACGACTTACTCGATCGTTGCGGACATCATGCGCGAGGACCTCAGCCTGGTCAGCGTCGGACCGCGCCGGCTCGAGGGCCACGAGAGGCCGGAGCAGATCTACGTTCTGCAGCACCCGGAGGTCGTGCTGGAGGCCACTGTCCCGGAGGATTAGGCGCCCGCGTAATCCGCCCCGGTATGGAATAGCGTGCTCCTTGAACCCGATAGGCTCTTAGCGTGAATGCCTCGCCGCGACGCTTTCTCGACCGCGGGTCGGTGGTGCTGGTGGCGGTCGCCGCCGGGCTGTGGGCGTTCGACGCTTACTTTCGTCCGGGGCTGACCCAGCAGCTCAGCTCGGGCCAGATCGTGCTGGTCGAGGATCTTCTCATCAGCCTGTGCCTCGTCCCGGTGATAGTCGCCAACGCCTCAGAGCTGCGACGCCTGAGCGGCCGGCGGTGGCTGGCCCTGGCCGCGATCGCGATTGGACCGCAGGCGGTCGCCACGGTGCTCTTCACGAAAGCGATCGGCTTCTCATTCAGCAACCCGGCGCAGCCCAACTTCGAGGTCCTGCACGAGGTCTACCTGCTCTACCTTCTCCAGCCGGTCTTTGGGGTCGCGTTTGCGCGCATCTTCCTGGGTGAGCGGCGCAAGGCCAGCTTCTGGCCGCTGGCCGGGATCGCCCTGGTCGGCGTTTACCTGATCGTCTTCGCCGACGATCCGATGGCGCCCTGGCAGATCCGCCACCCCGAGCTCATGGCCGGGCTCCTGGTGCTCGGGGCGGTGATCATGTGGGCGGCGGGGACCGTGCTTGGCCGCTACGCGCTGCAGAGCGTCAGCTACCCGGTCACCACGAGCATGCGCTTCATGCTCGCGATTCCCGTTCTGCTCCTGATCGTGTTGGTCGACAAGGGCGGCGCAGCATTCAGCGGTTACTCGATCAGTCAGCTGCCCAGTTTCCTGGGCATCGTCCTGGTGCCGGGCTTGCTGGCGATGCTCCTGTACTACCTCGCGCTCTCCAGAACGCCGGCCTCGCTGGCGACCATCGCCGAGCTCGGCTATCCGCTGGCTCTGTTCCTGATCTTCTCGCTGCCGGCTCCGGTCGGGCAGGGCGCGCCCCTGCGACCGATCGAGGTCGTGGGCGCGGTGCTCTTGCTGGCCGGCGTCGTCACCCTCAACTTCCTGAAGACACGCGATGTTGTAGAAGTGCCTCATGAGCGCCTGGCCGTGGCTCGGTCAATCTGAAAAAGATGAGGTGATCAATGGCGAGTGAGTACGGCACGTCGGTCGAGACCTCGGCTCCAGCCGATCGGGTCTGGAAGATCTGGTCCGACATGTCGACATGGGGCGAATGGAATCCAAACGTGTCGACCATGGACTGGCATGGTGGTTTTGTCTCAGGCTCAACCGGCGTGATGAACACCAGGGCGGGACAGCACCACCAGATGAAGCTCCTCGACGTCGAACCCGGCCGCAGCTTTGCGCTGGAGACCAGCGTCATCCCTGGCACCACGTTCAGGTTCAACTGCCGCGTCGAGCCGGCGGCGGGCAAGACCAGGATCAGCCAGCACGTCCAGGTCAAGGGCCCGCTTGGCTTTCTCGGCTTCATGTTCGGACCACAGGTGTCGTCCGAGTTCGGAACACTGCTCGGTAATCTCGCGAAGAAGGCGGAGGCGGCGAGCTAGAGCGCGGCTTCGCTACAGTTCTTGCCCCATTGATGGCCAGCGCCACCCCCCAGCCGATCGTCTCCACGCGCGGCCTCACCAAGCACTACGGCAACGGCATAGTCGCGGTGGACGGCCTGAACCTCAACGTGCGTCGCGGTGAGGTCTACGGATTTCTGGGCCCCAATGGCGCCGGCAAGACGACCACGCTGCGGATGCTGGTCGGGCTGATCAAGCCGACCTCAGGCAGCGCGATCGTGGCGGGCGCCGTGCCGGGATCGCCGGCGTCGCTCGCTAAGGTCGGCGCGATCATCGAGGCCCCGGCCTTCTATCCATATCTGTCCGGGTACGACAACCTGCGCCTCATCGCGATGCTGTGCGGCGTGCCGGTCAAGCGCGTCGACGTGGCGCTGGATGAGGTTGAGCTGACCCCGCGCAAGCAACACAGGTTCTCCACCTATTCGCTGGGCATGAAACAGCGGCTGGGGATCGCCGCGGCACTGATCAAGGAGCCGGACATGCTGATCCTGGACGAGCCCACCAACGGCCTCGATCCACAGGGCATGGTCGACGTACGCAACCTGATCGTCGAGCTGGGGAGGGGTGAGCGGACGGTGCTGGTGTCGAGCCACCTGCTCGGCGAGGTGGAGCAGATGTGCACGCGCATCGGCGTGATTCAGAAGGGCAAGTTCGTGGCCGAAGGAACGATCGACGAGCTGCGCGGGGCGGCCACCCTCACAGTTCGCGCCGAGCCCGCGGCTACAGCGGCTTCAGTGCTGAGCGGCGAGGCGGGTACCCAGAACGTACAGGTGCTTCCGGATGGCTCGTTCAGCGTGAAGGTCGACCTCAAGCGCACGGCGGAGATCAACCGGCGGCTGGTGCAGGCCGGAGCCGATGTGACCGAGCTCCGCGCCACCGAGCGCTCGCTGGAGGACGTGTTCATGGAGCTGACCGGCACCGAGGCGGGGCTGTGAGGGCGCTCATCGGCGAGCTGTTCAAGGCCGGGCGCCGGCCCGCGGTTTGGGTGTGCGTGCTGGGCCTGCTGGCGGCGGTCGTCACCATCGGCTACGCCCTGCCCTGGATCGCGGAGACATACAGTCCGCCCTCGAGCGCGCAGGGACTGCCTTCAGGAACGACGCTCGCCGATTTCAAGGTCACCCTCTATCCCATCAACTTCGTGCGCCAGACGCTGCAGCAGTGGGCAGTGCTTGGAGGTGTGTTCGCGCTGATCCTCGGAGTGCTCCTGCAGGGCAGCGAGTATGGCTGGGGAACTGTGAAGACGATGTATACGCAGCGTGACGGCCGTCTCGTGATGCTCGCCGGAAAGGTGGGCGCGCTGGCGGTGGTCGTCCTCGTGCTGGTTCTCGGCGTCTTCGCGGTGGCCGCTGCCTCGAGCACCGCCGCCGCACTGCTCGATGGCAAGAGCCTGGATTTCCCCGGCGTCGCGGAGACCATCAAAGGCATCGGCGCACTGTTTCTGATCTACGGGTTCTGGTCCCTGTTCGGCCTCACGCTGGCGACGCTGTTCAGGCAGTCCGCGATGGCGATCGGTCTCGGCCTCGCGTATGCGCTGGTGGTCGAGGGGCTGATCTTCGGCTTCGGTGGCGGACTGCTTGGTGACTGGGTGAAGAAGATCCAGGAGTGGTTTCCGATCGCGAACACGGGATACCTCGCCGACTCGTTCGGGGCCATCAGGCTCCGTGGCCTCCCGGCCCAGGCGGCGCCTTACGCGGACGCCACGCACGCTGTGGCGGTGCTGGCGACCTACGTCGCGGCCTTCCTCGTGATCAGTGCGCTGATTCTGCGGCGTCGGGACGTGACGGCCTGAGCCGAAGCGCGTAGGCGCGGTTCGCGTTGCGGGCGCTGAACACGATGCCCGCGACCATGACGACAGCGAAGGCCGCAAGTCCGATCGCGAGCATGATCGGCCCAGTCTTGCCGGCCCCGATCGCATAGCCGAGGGGTCCCCAATCCACTGTCGCCGCTGCATTTAGCCACGCGATGAGGCCTGTGATGAACGCCGCGCAGACCAGTGTCCAGCGCTTTTCTTGCGCGGACATCTGGCCGAGGTCGAGTCGGCGCTGCCGCGTCGAGACGCTGATCTTGCCCAACCTGGTCAGCAGGACGATCCAGACCGCGAGCATCACGAGCCCGATCGCAAGCGCGACCCACGGATACGCGGTCTTGTCGATCGGCGAAAGGTCGGAGGAGCCGGCCCAGGCGGCCATCGGCACCGCCCAAATGACGCTGCTGATCGCCGCAAAGCCGGTGCGTCCGTAGCGCTCGACCAGGCCGTTCATCATCTCCCGTATCTCCCGTATGTCCCGTATTTCCTCATCAGGTACTGCTCGAAGGTGATTGTGCCGTTCTTGTGGTCGGGGCAGAGCAGCTTTCCGTCGGCAAACTGACGGCTGAAGCGCAACGGGAGGCTCAGGTTGATGAGGCGCTTGTCGAGCCGGCGGGCTTTGAGCCACGACTCGGCGAGACTCTTGAACGTCCTTATCTCGGGGCCGCCGAAGTCTGGGAGCACGCCGGCCGGCTCGCCCGTCGTGATCTGCACCAGGCGAGCGGCGACATCGCGAGTGTCGACCGGCTGGAACTGCCACTCGAAGGGGATGGCGGCGATGCGCGGAAGTCGGGCAAAGGCGCGGAGGAACACCTCCATCAAGGTGTGGAATTGCGTCGCGCGCAGGATCGACCACGGAAGGATGCCTTCCTTCACCACCCTCTCGGCTGCGAGCTTGTACCTGTAGTAGGGATACGCGACTCCCTCGATGCCGACGATGGAGATGAAGATGATGTGCTTGACGTGCGCGCGCTTGGCGGCCTCCAGCAGGCGGCGCGTGCCGTGAACGTCGACCGCGCGCAGCCGCCAGGGCTGCGCGGTTGCGGAGGCGGCATGGATTACTGCATCCATCCCGTCGACGGCGCGGTCCAACCCTCTACCTGAAGCCAGGTCTCCCTGCACCCAATCGCCGCCGGTGCCAGCCTTGCGGCTGAGCACGCGCGCCCGGTGACCTGAGCTCCGGAGCTCGTTCACGACCTCGCGGCCGAGAGCGCCGGTCCCTCCGGTCACCAGCACGTTCACGTCTTTTTTGAGGCGGCCTGCGCTCTCGTGCCGAGGTGGGTCCCGAAAAAGCTCATGACCCGTCTCCACGAATCGTCAGCGGCGGCCCGGTCATATGCACCGCCACCTGCTCTGAAAAAGGAGTGACGCGCACCGGGATAGACCTTGATGTCGTGAGGAATGTCGCGCCGTGTCAGCTCAGCATCGAGCCCGCGTCCGGCAGCGGCTGTGAAGTCCTTCTGCGGATACGAGCCAACCACGGGACAGATGCGGCGGACGGCCTCGAGAGGCCTCGGGTTCGACGCGTAATAGGGCGCTATCGCTCTCAGCCGGTCATCGCTGCATGCCCATGCGATCGCGAAGCTGCCGCCCATGCAGAAGCCGACCGCTCCGACTCGGTTTGGATCGACCCCCTCCAGCGTGGTCATGTAGCTGAGCGCGGCTTTGAGGTCGTCGATGCCGAATCTTTCGATTGAGCCACGCAGCATGCCGGTCATGAAGCGAGCCATGCAGATCGCCCGATTGCGGCCTGCGAAAAGGTCGACGGCAAGTCCCACGTAGCCGTTCTCCGCAAAGCGAATCGTGATGTCCTTGATGTTCTGGTTGAGGCCGTGCGCCTCGTGGATGACCACCACGCCAGGGTGCCTGCCTTTTCCCTCGGGGAAGGCGAGAAAGCCACCGCCCTTCAGGGCTGCGTGGTCGATGGTGCGCGTGTCCACGGAAAAAGCATCGCATCCGGGCCCGAGCGGGGGCGGACCAGGGCCAGCGGTAAAATCATCGTCTCGCGCGACGTGGGCCCGTGGCGCAGTTGGGAGCGCGTCTGAATGGCATTCAGAAGGTCAGGGGTTCGAATCCCCTCGGGTCCACCATGCCTCCCCTCATCGTCCAAATCCCACTCATCGCGACCCCGCGTAAAGGTTCTTGACCAGCTTCCGCCCTACTGCTCGTCGCGTCCGCTTCTTGGCTAACGTTTGACCGTTCGCGAGACGGTCTGTTACGGTCTTTCCACTTTCGCGCCCGAGGCGCGAGAAGGGGACGTCTGGGGGTAGGCGTTGCGCGTTCACCGCTACGTGACCCATGCCGTGGTGCTGCTGCTCGCGGCGGTGCTTTCCGGCTACAGCTTCTCGGGCTATCTGAAGGCAGCTAACGGCCCGATCGAGGCCCGGGCGGCAAGCGCGAGCGCGACCGCCGGCGATCTGTCGATGGGAAGGGACACGACGATCATCCAGCCGGTATACATACCCACCGCGCCCCTTTCGAGCCGCTCTCCGATCTTTTACACAGTCCAGGCCGGCGACACGCTCGCCGGAATTTCGAAAACGCTTGGCATCCCCTTCAGGGAGATCACCTGGTCGAATCCAGGCTTGCATGTTCCCCTCAAGGTCGGAGAGGTTCTCCGCCTTCCGCCGGTGCCCGGCTTTGTCGTCGCGGTCAAGAAAGGCGATTCGCTTGCGAGCGTGGCGGCGGCTTACGGTCTCGATCCACTCACCATCGTCGACTTCAATCGCATCCGCGGGCCACTCACGCCCGGATCGGTGCTGGTGATTCCAGTGGACGCTCAGGTCGGTCCGAATCTTCCGTCTGGCGTGCCGGCCGACCCGATCAAGCCGGCCCAGCTGATCTGCCCCATACCGGGAGCGGCCATCATCCAGAAATTCGGCCCGACGTCATTCCAGCTTGAGCCGGCCTACGACGGCTACCTCCACTTCCATCTGGGCGTCGACATCATCGCCACGTACGGCACGCCAATCGTCGCCGCGGCAGGCGGAACTGTGACCGCTGTCGGCCCCGCTGACTATTTCGGCATTCGCGTCGAGGTGACCGACAGCTACGGGCTGGTCGAGATCTACGCCCATATGTCGGAGGTCTCCGTCGCCATCGGCCAGCTCGTGGAGCAGGGTGACAAGGTGGGCCTGGTCGGCAGCACTGGGCTTTCGATTGGCTCGCACCTTCACTTTCAGCTGGAGGTCGGTGGAATGCCCAGCGACCCGATGCCCCTGCTCGGCTGCGCGCCCTGATCGCAGAATCGAGCCAGGGCTTTCTCGCAAACTGAGACGTGTCATCGGAGTTCGGATGATCCAGATCTCCTGCTGGGCTGATCGCTCCTACGAGCTCGATCCAGCGCACAGCGCGCTCCTTGTGATCGACATGCAGCGCGCTTTCCTCGCCGAAGACGTGAGCGAGAATGCAGAGCTCCGGGCGATCATGCCCCGGCTGAAGACCGTCATCGCCGCGGCTCGGGAGCGTGGCTTCATGATCGTCCACACCCGAGAGGGCTACGGCGCCGACCGCGCGGACGTCACCGCAGCGAAGGCGGTGATGGCCTACGTCGGGAGGCCGACGCCGCATGGCGAGTTTCTGATTCGGGGCACTCCGAGCCACGATTTCATGGAAGGGTTCGAGCCGCGCGAATCGGAGGCAGTGATCGACAAGGCCGCCTTCAACGCCTTCCACGAGTCGCCACTGGCGGACCTGTTGAACGAGGGGGCGATCACCCATCTCGTCCTGACTGGCGTGACCACCCAGTGCTGCGTGCACTCGACGCTCAGGGATGCTGTCGACCGAGGCTTCCTCTGCCTGACGCTCGAGGACTGCTGCGCCGCCTACCGGCGGCAGTGGCACGACGCCACCATGGACATCATCCAGAGCGAGTCGAACCTGTTCGGCTGGATCGCCTCATCCAGCAGCTTCCTGGCCGGCCTGACTCCGAGCCGGGCCGGAGCATAATTCCCGGCCATGGCGAGCCAGACCGAGCAGGCAGCCACGTTCGCGGGACTCCAGGAAGGTGCGCTTGTGCTCGCCGACATCTCGGGGTACTCGGCCTTCGTGGCCCAAACCGAGGTCGACCACAGCTGGTCGATCCTTCACGAGCTGCTGGACACGATGGTCCGCAGTGTCCAGGGCCGCATGGACGTTTCGCAGGTCGAGGGCGATGCCATCCTCTTCATCAGCGGGCTGTCGACGCCGGACGTGATCCGAGCCCTCGAGGGTACCTTCGTGTCCTTCCACCGCCGCCTCCGAGACATGCAGGCCGTGACCACGTGTCCCTGCAGTGCGTGCACCAATATCGCCATCCTCAAGCTGAAGTTCGTCGTGCATCACGGCAAGTTCTCGAGGCAGCGCCTCGGCAACGTCGAGCAGTTGCACGGCACCGATGTGATAGTTGCCCACCGCCTGCTCAAGAACAAGGTGCCTTCCAAGGAGTACATGCTGGTCACCGACGCTGTGCTCGACCGGCTCCCCGCAGAGATGAGGCAGCGCTTCCATCCGCACACCGAAGAGTTCGATCTAGGCGCCATCTCCGGCGGTTACGAGGAGATCGCCTACCTCTGGCAGGAGGCGCAGGCGACTGAAAGGCAGCGCGTGATGCCGGAGGACGCGATGATCAACTCGGACATCACGGTCAACGCCCCGCTCGCGCTGGTCGACAAGCTGATGCTCGAGCCGGCAGTCATGCAGCGCTATCTGTTCTCGGACGACGTCGAGGCCATTCCCGGCGCGCGCGGAGAGGACCTGGGGAGCGAGTTCCACTGTCACCACGGCGGCAGCCTCGTCAGCATGCGGGTGGTCTCCGTCGAACCGGGCCGGGAGCTCACGCTGACCGCCGACCAGCCGACCACCATGTACATCACCACC
Organism: Chloroflexota bacterium; assembly: GCA_005881025.1. Classification (GTDB taxonomy): domain Bacteria; phylum Chloroflexota; class Dormibacteria; order Dormibacterales; family Dormibacteraceae; genus CF-54. The sequence continues at coordinate 13,219 of VBFO01000010.1, forward strand.
CGCATCGGCGACTGCGGTGACGGCCGGACGCGGATACAGCGCGCATTCGTCTGGGATGTGCCGGCCGATCCGGACGTGGCGCAGTCGGTGCGACAGGTGATGGAGTCGGTGGTTCAGGCTGGCGAGGGGGCCATGCAAGCGGTGTTCGAGGAGAAAGCCCGGGCCTAGCCGCGGAATATCTCCTCCGCGGCGCTACTTGTTTCGGATGGATGGCATCGACAGCTCCCGCATCGATTCACAGGCTCGAGCTACCGCGACTCAGCGGCAAGCCTGAAAGCCTCGGCCGCTATTCCGGCAAGGCGATCCTGGTCGTGAACGTGGCCTCAAAGTGTGGGTTCACGCCTCAGTACGCGGGGCTTCAGCGGCTGTATGACCGCTACTCGAGTCGCGGGTTCACGGTCCTCGGCTTCCCGTGCAACCAGTTTTTCCACCAGGAGCCCGGGACGGCGGAGCAGATCGAGCAGTTCTGCAGCCTCAACTACGGGGTCACCTTCCCGATCTTCGCCAAGCTCGACGTCAAGGGTCCGGAGCAGAGCCCGCTCTACGAGATCCTCACGCAGCTTCCCGACGACACAGGCAAGGCCGGCAACGTGGCCTGGAACTTCGAGAAGTTCCTCATCGATCGGGATGGCCGGGTGACACGAAGGTTCCGTTCCAAGGTGGAGCCGGAGGACCCGCGGATAGTGGAGGCGATCGAGGCCCTTCTCCAGGCCGCTTAGGAGGCGAGCGCCTTGGCGATCGCCGCCGCAGAGCAAGCCAGGGTATGAACCACGTCGAGCGAGATCCAGCGGCCGTAGCGACGTCTTGTCCTCACCATCTGAAACCCGCCGGTTAAAACGCCCGGCGCGGTGGGAAGGTTTCACCCCGATCCGGAACGAGGAAGCTTCGATAGCCGGGCGTTTACGGTTAGATGACTGACAGGGCCACTCTCGGCCGCGTTCAGGTGGGCCAGGCGGACATAAACAGCTATAGGAGTCTGCTCGACGGCGGTGCCTGGACCGAGCTCGAGCGAGCCATGAAAGAGCTCGCATCACGGCTCCGAGGCCGGACGATCTGGAACGTCAACTCCACCGCCCGGGGTGGTGGCGTGGCGGAGCTGCTCTCAAACACTGGCTCACGATCGAAGGCTCGCCCGCCTACTTCAATGTGACCAAGAAGATCCACACATTTCTGCACGGCGTCGCGTCGGATGGCAGCGAGATCTCCAGGTCGGAGCGAAACGAGTACGAGCGCACGATGGCGCGCAACGCGACGGCGCTTGTCGACACCGTGAAAGGGAACGACGTTGTGATCCTTCACGATCCGCAGAGCACAGGCCTTGTGTCCGCACTTCACGCTCACGGCACTCACGTCATCTGGCGCTCACACGTCGGGCTCGACCAACCGAACGACATCGCGCGCGCGGCCTGGGACATGCTGCGGCCATACCTCGATGAGGCGGAGGCGTATGTGTTCTCGCGCCGGAACTATGTGTGGGAGGGGCTGGACGACTCGCGCGTCCACATCATTCCGCCCTCCATCGATGCATTCACCGCAAAGAATCGCGACCTGACCAACGACGAAGTGGCCCACATCCTGTCGGTCGCGCGGGTGTTCGAGGATGGAAAGGCGACCGCCGACATCGATGGCAGCGCCCGGCCGGTGCACGTGGAGCGCAAGGTCCACATGAGCGGATCGCCGATTCCTCCCGAGGTTCCGATCGTGGTCCAGGTCTCCCGCTGGGACCGGCTCAAAGACCCGCTCGGCGTGTTGGACGGGTTCGTGAGACACATTGCCCCGAAGACGGACGGCTACCTGGTCCTGGCGGGGCCCGCAGCAACATCCGTCCGCGACGATCCCGAGCAGCCGGAGGTGCTGGCCGAGCTCGAGACCAGGCGCACCGGCCTGCCTCCGGCGATCAGGGACCGGGTGCGCATCGCGCAGCTCCCGATGGAGGACGAGGGCGAGAACGCGATAGTCGTCAACGCGCTCCAGAGGCATGCGACCGTCGTGGTGCAGAAGAGCCTCGCCGAGGGCTTCGGCCTGACGGTGGCCGAGGCGATGTGGAAGGCGCGCCCCGTTGTGGCGAGTCGGGTCGGCGGTATCGAGGATCAGATCGAGAGCGGGCGGAGCGGGATCCTGATCGAACCAGACGACCTGGAGCGGTTTGGAAGCGAGGTCGCCGCCCTGCTTGAAGACCGGGCCCGGGCGGAACACCTCGGTACCGAGGCCAAGGCTCGAGTCACCCGGGAATTTCTGACCCCACGCCATCTGATCAAGCAGGGCAGGCTGGTGCTCAGCCTGATCGAGTAGCTAGACCCCGGCGGCGCCAACATGCCGATTTCGGACCGCGCGCCCGTTTTCTATTTGTGAAGATTGCCCAAGTCGCCCCGCTGTTTGCGCCAGTGCCCCCGACCGATTACGGCGGCACCGAGCGCATCGTCCACGCCCTGACGCAGGAGCTCGTCAAGCGTGGCCACGACGTGACCCTGTTCGCTTCGGCGGGCTCGCATACTTCGGCCAAGCTCCGGTCCAGCTCACCGACGCCCCTGTGGGAAGGAGGAGGTGACGCTCTTGCGTGGCACGCTCTTGAAGTCGAGGAGCTGGTAAGGCGTTCCGCCGAATTCGATGTCATCCATTCGCACCTCGACATCCTGCCGTGGCTCAGCGGCGACAGGTATGACGCGCCCCTGGTGACCACCATGCACGGCCGCTTGGATCCACCCGAGGTGCGCAAGCTCCTGGCCGAGTTCAGGGATTGGCCGTTGGTGTCGATCTCGAATTCACAGCGCCGGCCGGTGGAAGACCTCCACCTCAACTGGGTGTCCACCGTTTATCACGGCCTCGACCTCGAGCACATGTACTCGCTGGGGAACGGGGGCGGCGGCTACCTGGCCTTCGTCAGCAGGCTGACGCCCGAGAAGGGTCCTGCCATCGCCATCCAGGCGGCCATAAAGGCTGGAATGAAGATCGTGGTCGCCGGCAATGTTCCCGACCCCGAGAAGGAATTCTTCGAGACGGAGGTGAAACCGCTGCTCAAGAACCCGCTGGTCGAATGGGCGGGCGAGCTCGATGACGAGGGCAAGAACAAGGTGATCGGTGGCGCGATGGGCTTCATCGTCCCGATCCAGTGGGATGAGCCATTCGGTCTCGCCTTCATCGAAGCACTGGCGACGGGAACCCCTGTGATCTCGATCGAGCGCGGGTCACTGCCGGAGCTGATCGAGAACGGCAGGCACGGCTTCCTTGTCAGCAATGAAGGCGAGCTGGTGGACGCATGCAAGAAGGTCGACAGGCTCGATCGGTCCGAGTGCCGGCGCTGGGTCATCGAACGTTTCAACCCAGGCCGAATGGCGCGGGGTTACGAAGCGGTATACGAGCGGCTCGTGAAGAAGGCGGCCTGAAGCGCAGACGAGCTCTAGCTGGAGCGCGCCTTCTGCCGCTTGACCTTGTTGGCCTGCTTGCCCAGGGCTGTGCGAGTGCTCTTGGGCAGATGCGCGACCGTGCGCTTGCGCTTGGCGGCGCTCGCCGCCTTCTTGATGTTTCGCCTGGCCGCGGTTCGTTGCCTGGTGGTTGCCATACCAGGACAACGCTCGCACCGAGGTTTGTCTGCGCCTAGGGAGTGCGGTGTGAGCCGGGCCAGCGCACGACGGCGATCGCGCCTGCGATGGCGATCGCCCACACCGGCGCCATCGTGATCACGAACGGGCGCAGGGTGTCGCTGGCGGAGTGAGAGTCCCTATCGAAGGCCATGAAAACGAGCACGGTGCCGTATAGGAGGACGGCGAAGCCGGCAGCAAGCCAGAGCCATCTCCACCTGGGCACGGCGACAGTCTAGCTTTCGGGCTAACGCGCACGGAAACCAGAAGGGTGAATGCAATATTTGTCACATGGCTGGAAGCGACCGGACGGTCTATTTCGAACGGCCCGGTGTGGCAAGGGTCACCTGGGACGGGCCCCGACGAAGCGTGCTGGTCGAGTGGGCGGGTGCGGCTGACTCGGCCGAGTTCACCGCCATCCTGGACGCGGAGGTCCGCGCGCTCAACGAGCACCGTGGCGCGCGCCTGCTGGCCGACTGCCGCCGGCAGGGCGTCCTCGACGCCTCCGCCCAGGATCGTGCTGACCGCGAGTGGCTGCCACAGGCCCTCGCGGCAGGCCTGAAGCGGTTCGCCGTTGTCCTCCCGACCGCCCGGCTGGCCGCGGTGAACCTCGAGGACAGGCTTGGCCGGGCGAGCGCGCTCGAGGTTTGCTACTTCGCCACGGTCAATGAAGCTCGGACCTGGCTCGCCGAACCGTTCGAGTGAGGCGCTCTGCCGGCATCCTCGCGGTGCTGGCCTTCACGGTGGTCACCGGAGCCTGCCAGCTGCCGGGAGGTCGGAGCTCCTCTCATCCATCTCAAGGTGCGGCGGGCAACGCGATTTGCAACCGAGGCACCTACAGGCACATCCCGGGCGATTTCCCTGAGTTCGGGCCGACCACGTTCGTCGGTACAACTCCGGACGGCATCGGATCCGTCTATCGAACTCAGGCTCCCGCCCCGAACGTGACCGATTTCTACATGAACGGCGCGGGACAGCTCAACTTCGTATTTCAGCTGCAGGGCAACTCGACGGACCCAGCGCACATGCTGTGGCGGGAGCAAAGCGATTACAACTGCAGAGGAATCCTGGACGTGAAGACCGATCCCGCGAACTACGACTTCACCATCTACAGCGCCGAGCCGTCCGACGCTGCCTTTGCGATCCCCAGCAGCAGCCCTTGATGTCCAGGACGAGCCCGGTCGTGCTGCGGGCGCCAAACCTCGGGTCGCCTGCACGCGCGCTCCCGCCGACGCGGCAGCCGGTTCGCGTCGCCGTCGTGCAGGAGGGTTGGCATGGAGATGCCGCAGTCCAGGAAGAGGCGATCGCGGCCGGGGTGCGGCTGGCGGCCGGCGAAGGCGCGCGGCTGATCTGCACCCAGGAGCTCACGCTTTCGCCCTACTTTGCGATCACGTCTGACGACGGCGCGGAGGCGGAAGCCATACCGGACGGACGGAGCTCTCGCTTTGCGATCGCTCTGGCGACCGAGACCGGTGCATACGTGCTGGCCTCCCTGTTCGAAGTCTCCACGGAAGGCGGACTTGGCTACGACACTGCGATCGTCGCTTCGCCTGAAGGAAAGGTGGTGGTCCGGACGCGCAAGGTGCACATACCGGGCGGCAGTGGCTATCACGAGGACCACTACTTCCAGCCCGGTCGCGCCCCAGATGGATCGGACATCCTCGAGCTCGAGCAGGGGCGATTCGGATTTCCAACCTGCTACGACCAGTGGTTTCCCGAGCTGGCGCGACTTTATTCGCTGCAGGGTGCCGAGGTCATCGTCTACCCGTCGGCGATCGGATCCGAACCCGAGCATCCCGATTTCGACACCGAGGCGCAGTGGGAGAGCGTCATCGTGGCCAACGGGATCATGAACGGGACCTTCATGATCGCGGTGAACCGGATCGGCACCGAGGGGCCGGTGACCTTCTACGGCAGCTCCTTCATC
>VBFO01000162.1 GCA_005881025.1 Chloroflexota bacterium
GGCGGGGGCCGGCGTGGTGGCCGACTCGAAACCGGAGCGGGAGTTCGAAGAGACGCTGGAGAAGGCGGGCGCGATGTTCAAGGCCGTCGAGATGGCCGAGGCCATGTGATGGGGGACAGCGTGCGGCTGGCGGTCGTCGACAACTACGACTCGTTCACCTACAACCTGGTGCAGTACCTCGCGGAGCTCGGCGCAGAAAGCGACGTGTTCCGCAACGATGCGGTGACGGTGGACGACCTTGGCGCTTACGCGGGAGTCGTGATCTCACCAGGACCTGGTATCCCGGCCGACGCGGGAGTGTCGACCGAGGCGATCCGCGCGCTCAGCGGAAAGACTCCGATCCTCGGCGTGTGCCTCGGACACCAATGCCTGGGCGAGGCGTTCGGCGGCCGGGTGATCCGGAACGAGCCTGCACACGGAAAGACCTCCTGGATCCGTCACGACAACTCGGGAGTGCTCGCCGGGGTGAGCGACCCTTTCGAGGCCACCAGGTATCACTCCTTGATCATCGAGAAGGGATCGGTGCCTGACGACCTGGTCGTCACGGCCTGGACCGCGGACGGGACTGTGATGGGGCTGCGGCATGCGCGCCACCCGACCTACGGGGTGCAGTTCCATCCCGAGTCGATACTGACGAAGGAAGGCAAGAAGATCCTGGCCAACTTCATTCGCCGCGCCGCCAGGAGCGCCGCATGATCGAGGCGATCGCAAAGCTCGTCAGGTGCGAGTCCCTGACCGAGGCCGAGGCCGCCTCCGCCTTCGAGACGATCATGCGCGGCGACGCCACGCCGACCCAGATCGCGGGTTTCGTGGTCGCGCTGCGCATGAAGGGCGAGACAGTGGACGAGCTCACCGGCTTCGCTCGAACTGCGCGGCAGCTGTCGACGCCGATTGACGTCGAGGGTGACCTGCTCGACACATGCGGCACTGGAGGCGACGGGCTCGCCACCTTCAACATCTCGACCCTTTCGGCGATCGTCGCCGCCGCTTGCGGCGCCAGGGTTGCCAAGCACGGCAACCGCGCCGCCTCCTCGCTGTGCGGATCGGCAGACGTGCTGGAGCGGCTGGGCGTGAAGATCGACCTGGCCCCCGAACGAGTGGCACGATGCATCGAGGAGGCGGGGATCGGATTTCTCTTCGCGCCGATCTTTCATCCCTCATTCAGGTTCGCCGCGGTTCCCCGCCGTGAGCTGGGAGTCCGGACGGTGTTCAACGTGCTGGGTCCCCTGTGCAATCCGGCAGGCGCGCGCTACCAGGCCCTCGGCGTGGCCGACGCCTCGCTCGCGGGCAAGATGGCCGACGTTTTGATGAGGCTCGGCGTCGAGCGGGCGATCGTCTTCCACTCGGGTGATGGGATGGACGAGCTTTCGGTCAGCGCCCCGTCCCAGGTGATCGAGATCGACGGCAGGCGGAAGGAGTACGAGCTCGACCCCGCCGAGCTGGGGCTGAAGAAAGCGCCACTCGATGCCGTGCGCGGTGGGGGCCCGGAGCAGAACGCGCGTATCGCCCGCGAGCTGCTGGCGGGAGGCGATGGGCCCCGGCGGGACATCCTGCTCTTGAATGCGGCGGCCGCATTGCGCGCAGCGGGTATCGCAGGGACTGGAAGCAAGGCCTGGGCGCCGCGGCAGACGCCATCGACAGCGGGCGCGCCGCCAGCACGCTCGAGCGCTGGGCCAAGATCACGCAGGCTTGATCGCAGGGCAGCCCCTACTCACGCGTCTGGTGGCCGAGTCGCTGTCGGAGATGGTCCGCCGCCGTGCCCACACGGACCAGTCGGAGCTGGTCCGAAGCGCCGCCGCCTACACCCCGCTCGACTTCGCCGCCGCGCTCCGGAGTCCCGGGCTGGCGGTCATCGCGGAGATGAAGCAGCGCACTCCGAGCATGGGCGTGCTCGCCAAGGGCTACCGGCCGGAGCGCCTGGCCCGTGCCTACTCGGAGGCCGGTGCATCGGCGCTGTCGGTGCTGACGCAGGAGGCATCGTTCGGGGGCTCGGCGGCGGACCTGCGGAAAGCCCGCGAGACCTCAGCCGGCGAAGGCGCTGGGCGCTGACGCCGTGCTGCTGATCGCCGCCGCGCTCAGGGAACGCTTGCGTGAGCTGCTGGCCGTGGCGCGTGAGCACGGGCTGGCGGCGCTGGTCGAGGTGCACGACGAGCGCGAGACGGCATCGGCGCTGGAGGCGGGCGCGGAGCTGATCGGCGTGAATCATCGCGACCTGAACACGTTTGAGATCGACCTCACGCTCACGGAGCGGCTGCGCCCATCGATTCCCCGCGAGGTGACAGTGGTGGCGGAGAGTGGCATCCGCGGCCGGGAGGACGCGCGAAGGATGCGCGAGGCCGGCGCCGACGCGATCCTCGTCGGCGAGCTGCTGATGCGGTCATCCGACCCGGCCGCTTGCATCCGGGACCTGGCCTCGGCCTGAAACGCGATGGTGCAAGTCAAGATCTGCGGCATCTGCGACCTGGCATCGGCCCAGGCCGCGGTAGACGCCGGCGCCGACCTGCTGGGCTTTCACTTCTGCGACTCGTCGCGGCGCATCGCACCCGAGGAGGCGCGATCCATCGTGGAAGCACTCGACGCGCGGCCGGCGATCGCCGGCGTGTTCATCGAGGTCGCCGAGCTGGTCGGACTCGACCTGCTGCAGCTGCACGGATCCGAGCCGCCGGGCTTCGACGCCGGCCGGCCGGTGATGAAGGTGTTGAAGGTGCGTGCCGCGGAGATGCCCGACGCGAGCCGGTGGCCTGACCCGATCATGCTCGATTCGTGGTCGCACGACCAGCGCGGAGGCACCGGCAGGACGTGGACGTGGGAGCTCGCGCGCGATCTGCTGAGCGAGAGAAAGGTCTTCATCGCCGGTGGACTCGAACCGGGTAACGTGGGCACGGTCGTGAGGAATTACCGGCCGTACGGAGTCGACGTTTCCAGCGGCGTGGAGTCGAGAGTGCGGGTCAAGGATCCCGAAAAGATCCGGGCCTTCATCCAGGCCGTCCGACTGGCGGAGCAGTCCTCGTGAGCCACCCCGTGCGCGGAAGGTTTGGTCCCTTCGGCGGCCAGTACGTGCCCGAGACGCTGATGGGCGCGCTCGAGGAGCTCGAGAACGTCTGGCACGAGGCCAAGGCCGACCCTCAGTTCCAGCTCGAGCTTGCGGGCCACCGCCGCGCCTTCGTAGGCCGCCCGACTCCGCTGTACGCGGCCACGCGCCTGGGCGAGCATTTCGGCGGCGCTCACATCCATCTCAAGCGCGAGGACCTGTGCCATACGGGCGCACACAAGCTGAACAACGCTGTGGGCCAGGCCCTGCTCGCGCTGCGGATGGAAAAGAAGCGCGTGATTGCAGAGACCGGCGCGGGACAGCACGGCGTGGCCGTGGCCACAGTGGCGGCGAGGTTCGGCCTCGAGTGCACCGTCTACATGGGCACCGAGGACATGCGCCGGCAGTCGATGAACGTCCGGCGCATGAAGCTGCTCGGAGCCGAGGTCAAAGAGGTGACCTCCGGGTCGAAGACGCTCAAGGACGCGACCTCGGAGGCGATTCGCGACTGGGTCACGAACGTGCGGACGACTCACTACATCATCGGCTCGGTAGTCGGCCCCCACCCTTACCCGGAGCTGGTACGCGACCTGCAGCGTGTCATCGGCGACGAGGCCCGCGAGCAGTACCTCTTCGCCGACGGCAAGCTGCCCGACGTGGTCATCGCCTGCGTGGGCGGAGGCTCGAACGCCATCGGCATCTTCACCGCCTTCCTGGACGACAAGGACGTCGCGCTCGTCGGCGTCGAGGCTGCAGGCTCAGGGCTGCAGTCCGGCAAGCACGCCGCCTCACTGGTTGGCGGCCGGCCCGGAGTGCTGCACGGGACGTACTCGTACCTGCTGCAGGACGGGGAGGGCCAGGTGACGCCGACGCACTCGATCTCGGCCGGCCTCGACTACCCGGGCGTCGGCCCCGAGCACGCCTTCCTGCGCGACTCGGAGCGCGTCGAGTACCTGGCGGTCACCGACCAGGACGCCGTGGCCGCGTTCAAGCTGTGCACGAAGCTCGAAGGCATCATGCCCGCGCTCGAGCCGGCGCACGCGCTGCACCATGCGGGCGTGATGGCGCGTCAGTTCGGGCCCGGCGGACGCATCCTCGTCTGTCTGTCCGGCCGCGGCGACAAGGACATGGACTCAGTTGAAGGCAGCTGAAAAGTCGCGGCTGGCCAGCGCGCTGCGGGCAGACGGTGACCTGAAGCTGGTCCCGTACGTGATGGCCGGCCATCCCGACCGCAAACGCTCGACCGAGCTGGCGAAGAGGCTCGCCGCCTCAGGAGTCGCGGCGCTGGAGATCGGGATCCCTCACTCGGACCCTCTGGCCGACGGCCCCGTGATCCAGAAGGCAGGACAGGCCGCGCTCGAGAACGGCATGACCGTGGCGGCGTGCATCGAGCTTGCCGGCGCAGTGGCCGGTGAAGGCGTGCCCATCGTGCTGATGTCGTACATCAACCCGATCCTCGCCCACGACCCGCGCCGCTTCGCTGCCGAGGCTGCGCAGGCGGGGGTGGCCGGCGTGATAGTGCCCGACATGCCGGTGGAGGAATCCGAGCCGGTGGCGGGCTGGCTGCGCTCCGCGGCGCTCGACACGATCTTCATGGTGGCGCCGACCACCAGCGAGCCGCGGATGGACACGGTCTGCGAGCATTCGAGCGGCTTTGTGTACTGCGTCACCCTCACCGGCATCACGGGAGCCCGAGCCGAGCTCCCGACCGGGCTGAAGCAGCTGGTGGCGAACGTGCGCAAGCACACCCAGCTCCCCATCGCCGCCGGCTTCGGCATCTCGCGCCCCGAGCACATGAAGGCGCTGCGCGGTGTCGCCGACGCGGCAGTGGTGGGGAGCGCGGTGGTGGCCGAGATCGACGCCGGTCGCGATCCTTCGGCGCTCGTCAAGACGCTTTTGAAAGCATGCCGGTAAGAGGAATCCGAGGCGCCACCACCGCGACCGCGAACACCGCGGAGGCGATCGTGGAGGCCACCGATGAGCTGCTGCGTGAGCTGATCACCGTCAACGAGCTCGACATGGAGGAGATCTGCTTCGCGTTCTTCACGACCACGACGGACCTCAACGCCGAGTTCCCCGCTTACGCGGCCCGGCGCATCGGCTGGGTGGACGTGCCGCTGCTGTGCAGCCACGATATGAACGTCACCCTGCCCAACCCTCGGGGCGTGCCGATGGCGATCCGTGTCCTTCTGCTCTACAACACCGACAAGCCGCAGTCGGCGATGCGCACCGTTTATCTGAGAGGCGCGCAGGCGATCAAGTCCGACCTGGACTCCTGGAGGTCATCGCTGACGACGTGATCATCGTCATGTCCCACACGGCCAGCGAGGGAGAGGTCAACGCAGTGGTCGACCGCGTCCACGAGATCGGCCTCAAGACCGAGCTCTCGCGCGGCGAGGAGCGCGTGCTGGTGGGCGTCATCGGCGCCAACGCTTACGCCTACCGCGAGGCGTTCTCGCACCTGAGCGGGATCCACGAGATCATCCCGATCACCAAGCCCTTCAAGCTCGCGAGTCGTGAGTTCCGCGCCGCCAACACGGTGGTCGACGTCGGCGGGGTGAAGATCGGGTCGGACGAGGTCGTGATGATGGCCGGACCCTGCTCGGTCGAGGGCGAGGAGATGCTGCTCGAGACGGCGCGCCACGTCGCGGCGCAGGGCGCCAGGGTCTTGCGGGGCGGAGCGTTCAAGCCGAGGACCTCTCCGTACTCATTTCAGGGCCTCGGTGAGTCGGCCCTCAAGATGATGGCGGCGGCACGCGACGAGACAGGGCTGAAGGTCGTGACCGAGGTGGTGGCGCCGGGCGACGTCGAGCTGGTGGCCCGCTACGCCGACATCCTGCAGCTGGGCACTCGCAACATGCAGAACTACGCGCTGCTGCAGGAGGCCGGGCGTTCGGGCAAGCCGGTGCTGCTGAAGCGCGGCATGTCCTCCACCATCGAGGAATGGCTGCTGGCCGCCGAGTACGTGCTGTCACAGGGAAACCGCGAGGTGATCCTTTGTGAGCGGGGCATCCGCACCTTCGAGACCGCCACCCGCTTCACCCTCGACCTGAACGCGGTGCCGCTGGCGCGCGAGCTCTCTCACCTGCCGGTGATCGTCGACCCCTCACAGGCGACAGGACGCTGGTCGCTGGTGGCCCCGATGGCGCTGGCCGCCGTCGCCGCGGGCGCGCACGGACTCATCGTCGAGGTCCATCCAACGCCGAACCAGGCCCTGTCGGACGGCGCGCAGTCGCTGGACTTCGCGGCCTTCGACAGGATGATGGCGGACCTTCGGCGCCTGCTGGGCGCGATGGCCAAACAGCTCGCCTGACGAGCTGATAGCAATGCCAACCGTCGCGGTCGTCGGGCTCGGTCTCATGGGCTCATCGTTCGCGATGGCGCTCAACGCCGCCAAGGGCGGCCAGACGGTGGTCGGCAGCGACCGCGACCCGCATACGGTGCGCAAGGCGCTCGAACAGGGGATCGTCGCTTCGGCCGCGGAGGACCTGAGCGTTGTCGACATCGCTGATCTGGTCGTGGTCGCGGTCCCGATCCTCGCCATGCGGGAGACGTTGGCCGCCCTCGGCCCCCGCGTGAAGGGCAAGGTGGTGACCGACATGGCCAGCACCAAGTCGTCGGTGATGCAGTGGGCGAGCGCCGCAGGTATCGACCTGGTCGGTGGTCATCCCATGTGTGGCCGGGAGGCGTCGGGCATCGATGCCGCGGACGCGGAGCTCTTTCGGGGCGCGCCCTGGGTGCTGACCAGAGACGAGCCCAGCATCACGTCGCTGGTGGCGGCCGTCGGCGCGCACCCGCTGGTGATGGACGCCGCCCAGCACGACCATCTGGTCGCCGGCGTGAGCCACGCCGCATTCCTGCTGTCGGTGGCCTACGTGCTCGCGGTTTCGGGAAGGCCCGACTGGGCCGAGGCGTCGCAGGTCGCCGCGTCAGGCTTTCGCGACATGAGCCGGCTCGCGGGTGGAGACCCTGATCTGTACGCAGGCATCGCAGCCACCAACCGCGAGGAGATCCTCGAGCAGCTCGATGGCGTGGCTGCGGCGCTGACCCGCCTGCGCCGCCACCTGGAGGGGAACGATCCGCGACTGGCTGAGCTGTTCGAAGAGGCGCGCCGGCTGCGCGACCGCTGGGCGCGCGAATCGAGATGATCGCCACCGTTCGCCGCGCGCGAGACCTGCAAGGCGAGGTCAGGCTGCCCGGCGACAAGTCGATCTCGCATCGCGTGCTCATGTTCGGTGCGATCGCGAGCGGCACCAGCCGGGTGCGTGGCCTCCTGGTGGGTGCCGACGTCCGTTCGACCGCGCGCTGCCTGCGCGACCTGGGTGTGGAGATCGAGGGCGACAGCGTGGTCGGAAAGGGCTTGCACGGCCTGCGGCCTGCGTCGCGCCCTCTGTACTGCGGAAACTCGGGTACCACCATGAGGTTGATGGCGGGCCTCCTCGGCGCCCAGGAGTTCGAGTCCATCCTCACCGGTGACGAGTCGCTGGAGCGCCGTCCGATGGATCGGGTCGTGGAGCCGCTGACGCGAATGGGCGCGAAGGCAAGCTGGCCTCCGCTTCGAGTGGGCGGGCAAGGGCCTCTCCACGGCATCGAGTACGTGACGCCGGTGGCCAGCGCGCAGGTGAAGTCGGCGGTGCTGCTGGCCGGCCTGTTCGCCGAGGGCGAGACCACCGTGATCGAGCCGGTGCCCACCCGCGACCACACCGAGCGGATGCTGCGAGCGATGGGCGCTCAGGTGCGAACCGCGGACGGCGCCGTCACCGTTGCTCCACCCGCGCGCCTGTCGCCGCTCGAGCTGGAGATCCCAGGCGACATGAGCGCCGCCAGCTTCTGGCTCGTCGCGGGGGGCCTTGTCCCGGGCTCACGACTGCGGATGCCGCACGTGGGGGTGAATCCGAGCCGCACGGCATTCCTCCACCTGCTGAAGGAGGCGGGATTCGCCATCACCATGCGGTCCGAGGGTGAGGCGGCAGGCGAGCCGGTGGGTTCGATCGAGGTCGCTGGAGTCGCGCGCCCGCGACCGGTCAGTGTCGACGGCCAGACGGCGGCCGCGGTCATCGACGAGCTGCCCGCGTTCGCCGTCGCCGCGACGCAGCTGCCGGGCAGAAGCAGGATCACTGGAGCGGCTGAGCTGCGGGTGAAGGAGTCGGACAGGATCGCGTCGATGGCGGAGGGCCTGTCAGCGATGGGGGCCGACATCACCGCTCTCGACGACGGATGGGAGATAAAGGGTCCGACGCGACTCGAGGGCGCGCGCGTGCGCTCGCACGGCGACCATCGCGTCGCTATGGCGCTGGCGGTGGCGGGATTGATCGCCGAGGGCGGGCCGACCGACATCGACGGCGCGGAATGTGTCGACATCTCGTACCCCGGCTTCTTCGACCAGCTCGAAGCCCTGTGACCTCAAAGGTCAGGACCGACCTCGACCTGGAGTTCGTGGCCCTCGAGCTGCATGAGCTCGAGGTCACCGAGCCGCGCGACGACTTCGAGCTCGAGGTGGCACGCGCGACGCAGGCCGCCCGCACCGGCACCGTCGGAGACCTCGGTCGCGCACGCGCGCTGTACCGGAAGTTCGGGACCGATCCGACCCGGATGCGCCCTTCGTCGGAGGCGCTGCT
>VBFO01000011.1:0-4782 GCA_005881025.1 Chloroflexota bacterium
AGCTCATCCAGCTTTACCGCCGACTCGACCCCGAGCGGCCCATATGCGGTCCGAACCAACCCGCCGAGGTATCCGCCCACGCCAAGCCTGCGACCGAGATCGCGAGCTATCGAGCGCAGGTAAGTGCCGCTGCCGCAAGTGATCTCGACCCGCGCCACCGGCTCGGACCCTGACGTGAATTCGATGAGCCTGGCGGCGTACACCTCGACCTCGCGTGCTGACGGCCTGGGCGCCTCGCCCTGGCGGGCGAGCTTGTACGCCCGCTTTCCGTCGACCTTGACCGCTGAGAAAGCCGGGGGTTCCTGCAGGAACCTGCCCGTGAACGCGCTGAGGGCAGCCTCGACGTCGTGACCTGACAGCGCACTCGCCTCGCCGGCTGGAATCCTGTCACCCTCGGCGTCGTCGGTCGCGGTCGTGAAGCCGAAATGGATGTCAGCGACATACGTCTTCTGAAGCTGGAGCGCGAACTCCGCGAGCCTGGTCGCGGACTCGAACAGAATCGGCAGCACCCCTGTCGCGAGGGGGTCGAGCGTGCCGGCGTGGCCGACCCGGTGGGCGCCGGTCAGCCGGCGCAGGTGACGGACCACCGCGAATGAGGTCGCGCCGGCCGCTTTGTCGATGTTGAGAACGCCGGCTCGAAACTTCGGCGGCTCGTCAGCTCTTGTCGGAGGCGGCAACGATCGACTCCTTGGCCAGGGCCAGCACCACCTTCACTGCCTCGTCCATGGGCCGTTCGATCTCGGCGCCGGCGGCGCGAATGTGCCCCCCACCACCGAAAACCGCGCACATCGCTGCAGCGTCGACACCGCCCCGGCTGCGCACACTGATCTTCGTGAGGTCTGACTGGACCTCCTTGAACATGATCGCGAGCTCGAGACCTGCGATCGAGTTCAAGGTGTCGATGACGCCTTCCGACTCCGCCATCACAGCGTTGGCCTCGCGCAGCATGCGCCGGGTGACCTTCGCCCACGCCAGCCGGCCCTGCAGCTCGACACGCATGGTGGCCAGCGAGAGGCCGCTGAGCTTGAGCGTCGTTTCTGGGCGCATCTTGTAGACCATCGTCGCGATGTGCCCGGGGTCGGCCCCGAGCTTGGCGAGCCTGGCCGCATCCTCGAGCGCCTGCGGGGTCGTGTTCTCGTGCCGGAACCCGCCGGTATCCGTGAGCAGTGCCACATAAAGGTTGGTGGCAATCGTCGGCGTGATTGGGAAACCGAAATGCTCGAGCATCACGAACACCATCTGACCCACCGCTGACGCGCTCGGCTCGATGACGTTGACATCACCGAAGCGCGAGTTGGAAGGGTGATGGTCGACGTTCACGATCGTGGCATGCGATGCGATGTGCTTCACGCTGCTGCCAGACCGCTCCAGGTTCCCTGAGTCGAAGAAGAACACCAGCTGAGGCTCGACGCCGCCTGGCGGGACGTCTTTGATGTCGTCGAAGCCAGGCAGGAACGAGTACATCTCCGGAAGCGGAGGCGGGATCAACACCCACACGTGCTTGCCAGCAGTCTTGAGTGCCTCTGCGAATGCGAGGCTGCAGCCAAGCGTGTCCCCGTCCGCATCCTTGTGGCCGAAGATCAGGACCTCCTGGTTGGCCTCGATGAGCTCCCTGATCTCGTCGTACAGCAGTCGCGTCTCAGAGCGTGCGGTGGCTATCGGTCGACCTCCTCGGCTTGGTCGCGGCCTGAGGGGAGGACCTCCTTGAGCAGCTCGGCGATGTGGACGCTGTACTCAATCGAAGGGTCGAGCTCGAAGCGAAGCTCGGGTGAGTACTTCAGATTCTGCAATCTGCGTCCGAGCTCGTGACGGATGAGACCGCGCGCCGAGACCAACCCGGCGATCGACGCCTTCTGCTGCTCCTCGTTGCCGAGCACGCTGACGCGTACGCGCGCCTGGCGCAGGTCCGGGGACATGCGCACGGCCGTGATGCTCACAAAGCCGATGCGCGGGTCTTTCAGATCACGCCGGATGATGGCCATGATCTCCTCGCGCACCTGCTCGCCGACCTGGTCGGTCCTGTAGCTGGTCATGACGACCTCCGGAGCAGTCAATAAAGAATCAGATCTCTTCCCGCTCGAGCCGATACGTCTCCATCGTGTCCCCTGGCTGGAAAGCCTCGAAGCCTTCGAGCCCGATTCCACATTCCTGGCCGGCCGGCATCTCGCGCACGTCCTCTTTGAAGTGCTTCAGCGAGCTGATCCGGCCTTCGAACACCATCTCCTTTCCCCTCATCAGCTTGACCCAGCCACCACGGCTGACCTTGCCCTCCACCACGCGGCTGCCTCCGATCACTCCCAGGCGCGGGATCTTGATCGGGGTGATGACCTCAACCCTACCCTCGCGAATCTGCCGATAGGTGGGCTCGCGCATGCCCTTCGCGGCGCGCTCTACGTCCTCCGTCAGCTTGTAGATGACGTCGTAGTAGCGAACCTCGACCTTGGTCCGTTCGGCGGCCGCCTGTGACGCGGCCGTCGACTTGAGGTTGAAGCACACGATGATCGCGCTGGAGACGCTGGCCAGCAGCAGGTCCGAGTCGCTGACCGCTCCCACACCCTGGCCGACGATCTTGATCGCCACCACCGGGTCCTCGATCTTTTGCAGGGCGGCCAGCACCGCCTCGAGCGTGCCCTGCGCGTCCGCCTTGACGACCAGGCTGAGCTCCTTGACCTCGCCCTCCTTGGCTCGGCGGGCCAGCTCCTCCAGCGTGATCCTCGGCGCGAAGTCTTTCGCCGCCTCCTGCGTGCGCCGCTCCATGAGCTTGGTCAGCGCGATCTGCCGGGCCGCCTTCTCGGAGCCGACGACCTGGAAGATGTCGCCGGCCTGCGGCACCTCGCTCATTCCGGACACGACCACTGGCGTAGCCGGCTCGGCTTCGGTCACGCTTCGGCCTCGGTCATCGGACAGGGCGCGCACGCGGCCGTAGATATGGCCGCAGACGAAGTCGTCACTGACCCGAAGCGTGCCTGCCTGCACGAGCACCGTGGCGACCGGGCCGCGGCCGCGCTCGAGGTGCGCGTCGACGATGGTCCCGATCGCATTGCGATTCGGGTTTGCTTTCAGCTCGAGGATGTCTGAGGACAGCACGATTGTGGTCAGCAGGTCTTCGATGCCCTGGCCGGTTCTCGCGCTGACGTGCACGCACTCGAACTCGCCTCCGTAGTGGCGGGTGACGATGCCCTGCTCGGCGAGCTCCTGATGCACGCGGTCGACGTTGGCGTTGTCCTTGTCGATCTTGTTGATGGCGACGACGATTGGGACCTTGGCTGCGCGGGCGTGCTGTATGGCCTCGATCGTTTGAGGCATCACACCGTCATCGGCGGCCACGACCAGCACGACCAGGTCGGTGACCTGGGCGCCGCGCGCGCGCATGGCGGTGAACGCCTCGTGGCCCGGCGTATCGATGAAAACCACCGGGTGCCCGTCCGCAGTCTCGATCTTGTAGGCGCCGATCCGCTGCGTGATCCCTCCGGCTTCGCCCGTGGCCACGTGCGTCTTACGGATCGAGTCGAGGATCGAGGTCTTCCCGTGGTCGACGTGGCCGAGCACCGTCACGATCGGCGGGCGCGTCATGAGCTTGCTCGGATCCTCGTTCGCAAGGGAGAAAAGCTCTTCCCGCGAGGTGGTGACGACGTCGCCTTCACCCTTGGCCGACTCGACAGTTACCACGTCCTCGCTCTTCACCGGCTCGACCGTGAACCCGAACTCGTCAGCGACGATCTCCGCGGTCGCGAAGTCGATGACCTGGTTGATCGTGGCCATGATGTTGGATGTCATCAGCTTCTTGATGACCTCGACCGGGCTGACCCCGAGCTTCTCCGCGAGGTCTTTCACCGTCAGGGTCGGCGGCAGCACCGCCTTGCGCTCCCCGTTCGGCTCGATCTTCACGGCCACCGAGGCAGGCTTGAAGGCCGAGCGGGCGGCTTCGATCGCCCCGGGAGCCAGCGGGGCGGTCGGGTTGCGAGTCAGCCTTCTCTGCTGGAGAAAGTTCACCAGCTCCTTCTGGCTGATTCCAAGTTCGCGCGCGAGTTCGTGTGCTTTCATCCGGAAGCCCTAATTATCCCCATCGGGCGAATTGCCCAATCGGGAGCCTCAGGCGGTCAGCTCGCTCCAGAGCTCCAGGGCCACCGACGCTCCGAGCGAACGTTCCAGGTGGCGGCGCTTCCGGGCGGCCTGGATGCAGGCCTCATCCCGATGCAGGTACGCCCCCCGGCCGGGTGCACGCCCGGTCCTGTCCACGGCAGCCGAGCCATCAGCGGTGCACACGATCCGGACCAGCGTCCGCTTGCCTGCCTCCTCGCGGCAGGCGACGCAGGTCCGAACTGGCTCATGGCGCGATTTCGCCATCAGCGTGCGAGTCGGAATCGCTGGGCTTGATGTCGATGCGAAAGCCGGTCAGCTTGGCGGCGAGGCGTGCATTCTGCCCGTCGCGTCCGATGGCAAGTGAGAGCTGTACCCGCGGCACCAGGACCGTCGCCGTTCGAGTCGAGCGGTCGATCGAGGCGGACTCCACCTTCGCCGGCCCGAGGGCTGCGGCGACGAATGCCTCGGAGTCATCAGACCAGGGCACGATATCGACATGCTCGCTTGCGAGCTCGCTGAGGATTGCTCGGTGGCGAACACCCTTGGGTCCGACGCACGCGCCGACCGGATCCAGCCCAGGCTCGGTGGATGAGACTGCGATCTTGGTCCGCAGGCCTGGCTCGCGCGCCAGAGCCTTGATCTCGACAGTACCCGCCTTGATCTCGGGCACCTCGGCCTCGAGCAGCCGGTGGACGAAAG
>VBFO01000011.1:4792-18202 GCA_005881025.1 Chloroflexota bacterium
GCGCTGGGGGTCGAGGATGACGACCAGTACCGGCCGCCCTGGTTGGAGCTGCTCACCGGGAATCTGCTCCTCAGGCGGCATCACGCCTTCCGCGCGGCCTAGATCCACGTAGACGGTGCCCGCCTCGATGCGGTCGACGATGCCGGTCGCGAGCTCGCCCCTGTGCTCGGAGACCTCGCGCAGTGCCTTGTCCCGCTCGAGGTCGTGGATGTGCCTGAGCACTGCGTGCTTGGCGGTCTGAGCGGCGAGGCGCTTGAAGTCTTCAGATGGGAGTGTTCGCCCAATCTGACTGCCATCGGGCTGCAGAACCCGGCTGGTCACGTCCAGTGCACCTGTCACGGTGTCGAGCTTCACAGTCACGATTCCCGGGGGGTTGAATGCGCGCACGTAGGCCACCGCGAGCGCCTCCTCGACCGTATGCAGCATCTCGTCGAACGGAATCCCAACCTCGGCGCAGAGCGCGTTGAGCGCTTCTGCGAGGCTCTCGGTGGACGGTTCAGAGACTGACCGCGAGCCTGCCCGAGGCAACGTCATCCCACGCTATGTGAACGATCACGGGCGCCCGCCCGCGAACACCCCGCGCCTGCACGGCGATGCCGGCGTCGTCGACCGCGACCAGATCGCCCTCGACGACCGCGTCACTCTCCCCGCTGCGATAGCGCACATTCACCCGCTTTCCGTTGAAACGCTCGTACTCATGCTTTCCACGCAAAGGTCTTTCGGCGCCGGGGGACGAGACCTCCAGGTCGTATGGACCGGGAATGGTGCCCGCGTGGTCCAGGATTGGTCCGATCACCCGGCTGACCCGCTCGCAGTCAGCGATGGTGATTGGCTCCGGCCGGTCGATGGAGACCCGCAGAGTCCGCCCCGACTGGCCCGATTGCTCCACTGCGTAGAGCTCATAGCCCATGTGCTCGAGCGTAGGCTCGAGCAGGGCTTTGATCGACGGTATTGGCCAGGTCGGCATGTGGCGGTGCATTTACATTACGCGACTCGATGCGGTGCCGATTGGGCCGGATGGTGCCATCCAGCCACTCAGGAGGGGCCATTTGCGCCCGAACGGCTAAAACTCGCTACCTGACCGGTTGAAGTCTCCGCCAGACCACCAGCAGGGGCGCCGCGTTGAAGATGGAGGAGTAGGTCCCGGACACGATGCCGATCACCAGCGCAAGCGCGAATCCCTTCAGGGTCGACCCACCTGAAATGAGGATCGCAACCAGGACGAGGACGACCGTAAAGCTGGTGATGATCGACCGCGCAGCGGTCTGCATGATGCTGAGGTTCACGACCTGCTCGAACGAAAGCCGCTGGCTGTGGCGCAGGTTCTCGCGGATCCTGTCGAAGACCACGATGGTGTCGTGCACCGAGAAGCCGACCACGGTCAGCACAGCGGTCACGAAAAGGCTGTCGATCTCCCCGATGCGCCATCCCAGCACAGTCCCCATGATCGAGAAGAGCCCTGTGAGCAGGAAGACGTCGTGCAGAAGGGCAGCCAGGGCCGAACCGCCGAACTGAAAGCCTGCGCGCCATCCTCCAGGTACGTTTCGGAAACGGATCGCCAGCAGCAAGAGGATCGCCACCGATGCGAGCACGACCGCGAGCACGGCGAACTCGATGGTCTCCTTCGCGATCGTCCCACCCACCACCTGCACCTGCTGGACGTCCATGGGTCCGACTCGCGAGATGAGGTGGTTCTCGACGTTCACCGTCTGGGCAGGCGATAGCGGCAGCGTGCGGATGATGTACACATTCCCGCCGGCCGAGATCACCGATCCGGCGATGTTCTCCGCCGACACGGCATTCTCGACCTGCGCGACCGAAGGGTTGTTGTGGAACTTGACGGTGAACTCGGTGCCACCGGCGAAGTCGATGCCAAGGAGAAAGTGCCTGGAGCTCATCGAGATGATGCCGGGGATGATGATCAGCAGCGAGATCAGGAAGAACCAGTTCCTGCGGCCGACAACATCCAGGCGGCGCACACGCGGTGGAGCCGGGACCTTCTCCGGAGCCTTCTCCTCCTCGGCCTCTTCTTCCTTATCCTCTTCGACCGCTCGCTCTACGTCGACGATGGCCGGGTCGTCGTCATCCTCCTCCGGCTCAGCACTCGCCGCGACGCGCTTGGGGTCAGCCGGTTCGAACACGATCGACTCCAAGCAGCGTGGGTTTGCGCACGCTGCCCCAGTTGAGGATGATCGCCAGCAGGTTGTGGGTTACGACCAGTGCCGAGAAGAGGCTTGCGAGCACGCCGATGCCCAGCACAACCGCGAATCCCTTGATCTGAGCTGGACCGACGAAGAGAAGGATGCCGCAGGTGATGAGAGTGGATGTGTTGGAGTCGCGGATCGCTGGCCAGGCGCGATGCACCGCGGCATCGACGGCGGCAGGTATGGTGCGGCCTGCACGCACCTCTTCTTTGAATCGTTCGAAGATCAGCACGTTGGCGTCTACGGCCATACCGACTGACAGGATGAATCCAGTGATGCCGGCAAGCGTGAGTGTCACCGGTAAGGCCTTGAAGATCGCGAATACAGCGCCCGCGTAGAAAACGAGGGCCAGACTGGCCAGAAGCCCTGGGACCCGGTAGTAGATGATCATGAAGACGACCACGATCGTCAGCCCGAGCAGGCCCGCCGCGATGCTCAACTTCACGGATTCGGCGCCGAGGGTTGAGCCCACCTGCTGCACGTCGAGGACCTCGAGGTTGACAGGCAGTGATCCGGAGTTGATACCGGTGGCGAGGTCCTGGGCCGTCTGCTGTGTGAAGGTGCCGCTGATCACCGCCTGACCGCCGTCGATCTCCTCACGAGTGATCGGGTTCGTGAGCAGCTTGGGAGTGGGGTCGGTTGCGTTCTGCGGGCTGTCCCACGGTCGCGAGATGGTGGCCACGTATTCGGGGTTCTCCCAGTTGTCGATGTCCTGCTGGGTGAGGTTCAGCCAGATGGCAAGGAACCGCTGGGGACACTGCGCGGCGGGGTCGGTGTCGCTGTTGCCGGGGCACGCGGCCACGTTGGCCCGAGTCAGGTTCGAGAACGTGCTCGCGCCTTGAGACGTGAAGGTGATGTTGACCGTCCACTGGGTTCCGTTCTGGTCGAGGCTCGCATTGGCGCTCTGGATGTCGTCGCCGGTGAGACCGACGAACGCAGGTTTGTAGCCCGGTTCGGGCCCGTTCGTGACCTTGGAGTCAGCTACCCATTTGGTATAGACGAGCTTGGTGACGCGCCCGATCGCCTTCTGCGCCTGGTCCGCCGAGACCCCGGCCAGATCGACGGTGATGCGGTCGTTGTTCGAGCCGGCGCCACGGATCTCGGGCTCACTGACCCCCAGCGCGTTGACGCGTTTGTTGATCACGTCGATCGTGCGCTGCTGGACGGCGGAGCGCGACTGGCCGGGCGGGAAGCCGGTGAGCTGGTAATCGATGTGAGTTCCACCCGCAAGGTCGAGGCCTTTGTGGATGTAGAGCTGCCAGCCGAAGTAGTTCGGCGGAAGGCCGGGGACCCTACCTGTCATCGGGTAGTGATTCACGGCTCGGTAGATGTAGCCGGCACCGTCGATGGCGATCGATCCCGCAAGGAGCAGGACGATGAACACCCGGACGGGCCAGCTCAGGATCAGCTGCAGCACGGCTTGTGAAGTCTAGGAAATGCCGGCCTACCGCTGCCGGAAGAGAAAATTGAGGGCGACTGTGAGCAGGATCGAAAGGATGATGCAGGTCGCGATCGGAAGGTAGAGGGTGAAGCCTCCACTCCGGAAGGTCAGGTCGCCCGGGAGCTGGAAGCGCCCGAACAGCATCATGCCGCCGCCGATGATCGCGAGCAGCACCCCGAACACCAGCAAAATCCGGCCGGCGTCCTGCATCTGCCCTCAGAGTAGGCGGGGCTGACCCTCAGGGGGTGCGATCCCGAGATGCTGGTAGGCAAGCTCGGTCGCGATGCGGCCGCGGGCGGTCCTGGCCATGAACCCGATCTGCATCAGGTACGGCTCGTGGACGTCCTCGATGGTCTCGGGCTCCTCCGAGAGCGACACCGCGATCGTGTCCAGCCCGACCGGGCCGCCCTTGAACTTCTTGATCAGCGTCTCGAGCAGACGCCGGTCGAGCGGCTCCAGGCCGAGCTCGTCGATGTCGAGCATCTCCAGCGCCTGACGGGTGGACTCCACCGTCGCCCGCCCGTCGCCCCGCACCTGCGCGTAGTCACGCACCCGGCGCAGGAGGCGGTTGGCGATCCTCGGTGTGCCCCGAGCACGGCGGGCGATCTCCGAAACCGCCTCCTCCTGGATCTCGATGTCGAGGATCCGTGCGGACCGGCGGACGATGCTCTCCAGCTCCGGCTTGGTGTAGAAGTCGAGCCTGTAGACGGCACCGAACCGATCGCGCAGCGGGCCGCTCAACAGGCCCTGCCGGGTGGTGGCACCGACGCACGTGAAGTGCGGTAGGGGCAGAGTGGCAGCGCTCGCCCCCACTCCCTTCCCCAACACAGCATCGAAGCGAAAGTCCTCGAGCGCGGGATAGAGCGATTCCTCGACCACGCTGTTCAGGCGATGGATCTCGTCGATGAAAAACACGTCGCGTGTGGTGAGGTTGAGCAGGATCGACCCGAGCGCACCCTGATGGTCGATCGCCGGACCCGAGCTGACCTTGATTGCCACTCCGAGCTCGTTGGCGATGATGTGTGCGAGCGTCGTCTTGCCCAGGCCGGGCGGACCACAAAGGAGCACGTGCTCGACGGGCTCACCGCGCCGCCGCGCCGCCTCGAGCAGGATGCCCAGGTTCTCGCGCACCTGAAGCTGTCCGACGTACTCGGAGAGCATTCGAGGCCGAAGCGTCAGGTCGTACTGGTCGTCGTCGACTCGCGCATCCAGCACCCGATCCTTGTCCCCCACGAGATCGGGAGCTTCGCCGAGATTTTGTGGGGACCCCTGGTCAGCGCCGCCCATCACTTCTTACCCAGCGCTTTGAGCGCGGCGGCCAGGGCCTCCTGGGTCGAGGGAGTGATTTTCCAGTCAACAGCCTCCAGACCGAGGCGAGCCTCCTGCGGCGAATAACCGAGGTTGCGCAGTGCGGCGTCGACTGCTTTGGGCACCGCGCCGTCGCCTGCGAGGGCGGCCGCTCGCGGAAGGACCTCCAGGTCTCCCGCAGCGTCGAGCTTCGGCTTCAGCTCGATGATGACCTTGGCAGCCGTGCGCGGGCCGACCCCGCTCGCCCGCCTGATGGGCGACGGGTCCTCGCTCACGATGGCCCGCTTCAACACCTCCAGGCTGGCTGCGCTGAGGATGTTGAGTCCCACCTTCGGTCCTACCCCGTCCACTCCGATCAGCATCTCGAAAAGCTCGAGCTCCGCGACCGAGGTGAAGCCGTAAAGGGCGAGCTGGTCTTCGCGGACCTGCGTATGAATGTGCAGGTCGATGTGGCCGTCTGGCGCCGGGACGCCCTGCCGTGTGGTCGTCGAGACGCTGACCATATATCCGACGCCGCCCACATCGACGACCACGTAATCAGCTCCGGCACGCAGCACCGTCCCGCTGAGATGTGCGATCACCGGGCCGGCACCGCAGCCGAAAAGCGGCGACTCCGCATGTGGCAGACAGCGATCGCGATGGCGTCGCGCGCGTGCTCATCCAGCTTTCCCTCTGGAAGCTTGACCTGAGCCTGGAGCATTCGCGCGATCTGCGTCTTGTCGGCCTTGCCGTAGCCCGTGAGGATGATCTTGACCTGGCTCGGTTTGTACTCGAAGACAGGGACGCCACATTCCTCGAGCACCGCGAGGATTGCGCCACGAGCCTGCGCCACTCCGATCGCGCTGGTGGCATTCCGGCCCATGAACAGCTCCTCGAGCGAGGCTTCTGCGGGGCGGTGTTCAGCCAGCAGGGCGCGCAGGTGGCTCGTGATGGCGACGAGTCGCGGACCGGTTTCGCGAGCAGGGATTGTGATGACGGTTCCGCATGCAACCACCTGGTTCGGTTCGGCGAGCAGGGCAAAACCGGTGCCGGCAAGACCCGGGTCGATGCCGACGATCAGTCCGTTGCGAGCGCTCGGCATGTGTCCATCAGGTTCTATACCTGTGCTGAGACTCTTTCAAGGACGTCTGCTGGAATATCAAAGTTGGCGTAGACCTGCTGGACGTCGTCGTCCTCCTCGAGGGATTCCATCAAGCGCAGCACGGGGACCGCTTTGTCCTCGCCCACGGACACTGTCTGCTTGGGCTGCATGGTGACCTCTGCGTTCTCCACAGTGACGCCAGGGAGCGCTTCGACGGCCGCCTTTACCTTTTCAAATATGTTCGGCGACGTGGCGATGTCGATCGATTTCCCTTCCACCTGCACGTCGTCGGCGCCGGCTTCGATCGCGGCCAGCCCAACCTCCTCGGGGTCCTGCTTGCCTGCGTTCGCCGTGATCACGCCCTTGCGCTCGAACATCCACCCCACCGAGTTGGTCTCGCCGAGGTTGCCGCCGCCCTTTGAGAAGCGGTGGCGGATCGAGGCCGAGGTGCGGTTGCGGTTGTCCGACAGCGCGTCGACCATGATCGCCACGCCGGCCGGACCGTAGCCCTCGTAGCGGATCTCCTCCAGCCTCTCGCCCGCAAGCTCGCCGGTGCCTCGCTTGATGGCGGCCTGTATGCGGTCGGTCGGCATGTTGATCTCGCGCGCCTTCTGGATCGCCAGGCGCAGCCGGAAGTTGCCGTCGGAGCTGCCGCCGCCTTCCTTGGCGGAGATGGTGATCTCGCGGCTCGCGCGCGTGAACGCCTGTCCGCGCTTGGCGTCGACGATGGCCTTCTTGTGCTTGATGCCGGCCCATTTCGAGTGACCAGACAAGCTATCTACAGCCTCCGAACATGCTTTCGCTGATTCTAATTCACCGAAGCCGAATGTACCGCCGGCGAGCCACGAGGATGTCGTTCGGCTTCGGTTGATAGTCGAGGCCGACTTTTGCCTCATTCACGCGGACGCCACCCTGTTCGACCAAACGCCGCGCCTCGTTCCCGCTCCTGGCGATACCGGCGTCCACCAGGACGCCGACGATGTCCTTCGCCTCTCCGATCGAGTGCTCTTCCAGCTGCTCCGGCGTCTCGCGTTTGCGGAATTTGACATTGAAGTCTTCCTCGGCCCGAGCTGCCGCTTCATCACCATGCAGCCTCTTCACCAGCTGACGTGCAAGAGCCGCTTTGGCGTCGCGAGGTTTCATGGCCAGCGCTGCTTCTGCTTCCTTGCGCTCGAGACCCGACACGAGGCGCACGTACTTTTCGGTCAGCCGGTCGGGAATCGACATCGTCTTGCCGTAGATCTGCTCAGGCGGCTCGCCGATACCTATGTAATTGCCCAGCGACTTCGACATCTTCTGGTCGCCGTCGAGACCTTCCAGCAGCGGAAACACCGCCACGTTCTGCGGCTCCTGGCCGTAAGCCTTCTGGATCTCACGGCCGAAGAGCAGGTTGAAGAGCTGGTCGGTGCCCCCGATCTCGAGGTCCGCGCGGATCGCGACCGAGTCGTAAGCCTGGTTGAACGGATACAGGATCTCGTGCGCACCGATCGGAAGCCCGGCCTTCAGCCGGTCAGCGAAGTCCTCACGCTGCAGCACCTGCTGCAGGGTCGCCTTGCCCAGCAGCCGCAGCACGTCCGCCGCCGCAAGCTCCGCCAACCATTCGGAGTTGGCGTGCACCTCCGTCTTCTCCCGATCCAGGACGAGGAAGATCTGATCGAAGTACGTCTTCGCGTTGGCGTCGACCTGTTCGCGCGTGAGCATGGGTCGGGTCTCGGAACGCCCGCTCGGGTCGCCAATCATCGCCGTGTAGTCGCCAACGATCAGCACCACTGTGTGCCCGTGGTCTTGAAAGGCACGAAGCACGTCGAGCACGACCAGGTGACCGACATGGATGTCGGGCGCGGTCGGGTCCATCCCCAGCTTCACACGCAGCTTGTCTGCACCGGTCAGCCTTGCGCGAAGGTGATCCTCGACGTGAATCTCGACCGCGCGCTCGCGCAGCCAGTCGAAAAGCGAGTCGCTCAAAACGCGACTAGGTGACCAGACGCAAGGACCATCGGCGGCGGGTCACCTCAGGTTACTGGGCCGCGGCTGAAGTACTGGTGCGGGTCGCCGGGCAGCACCGGCTGGAACACTGCGATGACAGGTTTGCTGATCGCGTTCACCACCGGCACTGCGAAATGCGAGCCGTTGACCGTGTCTCGGATCGTCGCCTGCGTGCCTGCGATCTCTCCCCCACCGCTGGGGCTCGCGGCCGCCTGCAGCTCGTAGACCAGCACTATCGAGAGCAGTAGGGCGGTGACGATGCCCACGATCACGCCCGACAGCCGGTTCCAGACGATCGCTTCGATCTGGATCTGCTTGTGGGCAAGCTGTGCCGCGCCATCGATGCCGACGATGACCACGATCAGAACCCCGAAGAAGCCGAAGATGCGCGCGTCAGGCGTCTCTGCCCCGGTCGCCTGCTGTATCAGACCGCCCGCCTGCAGGCCCATGCCGGTCGCTGCGATGCATGCGACGTACAGCGACAGCAAGCCGATGATCCTGCGCAGCACGCCTGTGAAGTAGCCGAGCGCCGCATAGGCAATGATCAGAACTATGGGTAGAGCGTCGATCAGGGTCACGATCGAAAACCGGCTCGGTGTCTTTTCTCCAACGATTTTCTGATCTCAGACATCACTCCCTCCACTTCGGCGTCCGTCAGGGTGCGCTCGGGGCTGCGGAAAGTCAAGGTGAACGCGATGCTCTTGTGGCCGTCCTGGACCTGCCCGCCGCGGTACTCATCGAAAGCGCGCACGCTCTCCAGAACCGCACCGGCGGCCTGCTTGAGAGTGGCCTGTAGCTCGCGTGCTGGAACTACCTCTTCGACCACAACCGCAAGGTCGCGCTGCACTGCAGGGTAGCGGGGCAGCTCGATGGCCTTCCTCTCGCCGCTCGCGGAAAGCAGCGTCGCCAGATCGATGTCGAGAGCGACGATCCGGCCCTCGAGGTCGAATGGAATCAAAGCGGACGGGTGCAGCTCGCCAAGCACACCGAGCTCCTTGCCGCGCAGCGTCAACCTGGCGGTGCGGCCCGGGTGGAACAGATGAGACGAAGACGCCGGCTCGTAGCCGACCTCTCCGGCGGCACGGTCGGCCGCCAGGCGGTCCATCACCGACTTCAGACGCAAGAAGCCCTCCCTTCCTGCTGCGTCACCGGCCTGAGCGATGACGGTGAGTCGCACCGGCTCGTCCGCCAGGCCGTCCTCCGCTGCTCCCCGATACACACGAGCCAGCTCGAAAAGGTCGACCCGCTCAGAGGTGCGGTTCTGGTTCAGGCGCGCGGCCGCCAGCAGCGAAGGCAGGAGCGAGGTTCGCATGGTGTCGAGCTCATCGCTCATCGGATTGATCAGTGAGCGCGCTCCCTGGTCGAGCCCAAGCTTGCCGAGCAGCTTGCCCGAAACCAGCGCGGGCGTGACCGCCTCCTCGAATCCCGCGCCGGCGAGCACCTCGCGGATCTCCCAGTCCGCCTCGTCGCCTCGCCCCGGCTCCCACTTCGTTTGCCGACGCCCCGGAAGCGTGGCGGGGATCCGCGCGATGCCGTAGATGCGGCCGACCTCCTCGACGATGTCCTCGGGCAGCTCGACGTCTAGCCGGAACACGGGAGGCAGCACGTCCCACTGGCCGCCGGGCTCGCTGCGCACCTGGAACCCGAGCCGGCGCAGGATCGACTCCGATTCTTCCAGCGGAACGTGGACGCCGAGCAGGTCGTCGACCTTTCGGGGCTCGAGCTGCACGCGGACCGGCTGCTGTGGCCGCGGGTAGACATCGACCCAATCGGAGTGCACCTCGCCTCCCGCCCACTCCCTGATCAGGGCCGCGGCGCGCCGGGCGCCCGCCATCGCCATCTCGGGTGCGAGGCCCTTCTCATGCCGCAGCGAGGCTTCCGTCCGCAATCCAAGCGCGCGCGACGTGGCGCGGATGTTCACGCCATCCCACCCGGCGGACTCGATCACGACCGCCGTGGTCGCGTCCGACACACCTGATTCTTCGCCCCCGATGATGCCTCCGATCGCCACCGGGCCCTTCGCGTCGGCGACAACCAGCATTCCCGGCCGAACTTTGCGCGTCTGGCCATCGAGGCACAGGAGCGATTCACCATCACGGGCCTGCCGAACTGTGAGCTGTGCGCCGGCGACCTTCGCCAGGTCGAAGACGTGGGTCGGCTTGCCGTGCTCGAGCATCACGTAGGCGGTGGCATCGACGACGTTGCTGATGGGCCGGACCCCCGCCGCGCGCAGCCTTCGCTGCACCCAATCAGGGCTCGGGCCCACCTTCACGCCGGTTACGGGAACCGCGACAAAACGGCTGCAAAGGTCCGGATCGTCGATGGCGACCGCGATCAGCTCCGCCGAAGGTGGCGGCAGGCCTTCTATGTACGCCGGCATGAAGTCGGCCTTGAAATCGCGGCCCGAAGCGGCGGCGAGCTCGCGCGCGACACCAAGATGCCCAAGGCAATCGGGACGGTTGGGCGTGATCTCCGCCTCGAAGATGGCCTCGATCGGGATGTACTTCGCCAGCGATTCTCCAGGCTCGCCTCGGTCCAGGAGCATGATCCGGGGCTCTCTCTCCTCACCGAGCAGCAGCTCATCCGCCGAGCAGAGCATCCCCTGCGCCGCCTCGCCGACGATCTTTCCGTCGCGAACCAGGGTTCCGCTGGGGACGCGCGTGCCGGGAAGCGCGACAGGCACGATGGTTCCCTTCACCGCGTTGGGCGCGCCGGCGATGATCTGGATGACCTTTCCGCCGCCGATGTCGACCTGGTGGATCCACAGCGGCTTGTTGGAGCGTGGATGGTCTTTCTGCTCCAGGACGCGGCCGACGACGATCGCCGAGAGGTCGATGACCTGGACCGACTCGACCTTGGTCCCGGTCATCGTGAGCAGGTGCGCAGCCTCCTGCGGCGTCATGCCGCCGGTGTCGAGGTATTCGCCAAGCCACTCGTAGGAGATTCTCATCAGCGCCTAGAACTGCCGGTTGAAGCGAATGTCGTTCTCATAAAACAGGCGCAGGTCCTCGACGTCGTACTTCAGCAGGGCCATCCGCTCGATTCCAAATCCCCAGGCGTAGCCGGAGTAACGGTCTGGGTCGATTCCACCGTTGCGCAGGACTTGCGGATGGACCATGCCGCAACCGCCGGTCTCCAGCCATCCGGCACCACCGCAGCTGCGGCAACCCTTGCCGAGGCAGCGTCCGCACATCGTGTCGAACTCGTAGCTCGGCTCCGTGTAGCCGAAGTGGTGCGGTCGCATGCGCACCTGGCGCTCCTGGCCAAACAGCGACTGCGTCATGTACAGGAGTGTTCCCTTGAGGTCTCCCACGGTGAGTCCCTCGTCGATGGCGAGTCCTTCGAGCTGCATGAAATAAGGAAGGTGGGTGGCGTCGAGGTTGTCGCGGCGGTAAACGCGACCCGGCGCGATGATGTAGATCGGCGGCGTGCCGATCCGCTGCATCGCTCGAATCTGCACCGGGGACGTATGCGTCCGCAGCACGACCTCCTCGGCCTCGTCCAGGAAGAACGTTTCCTGCACGTCGCGCGAGGCATGGCCCTTCGGCAGGTTGAGGGCCTCGAAGTTGTACCAGTCGGTTTCGATCTCCGGACCTTCCTCGACGGTGTAGCCGATGCGCGCGAAGATGACCTCCAGCTCGTGTCGCACCTGGCTCAGCACATGGATGTGCCCACGCGGCAGCGGTGGTGCCGGGAAGGTGACATCAATGGCCTCGGTCTGCGCAATGTCGGCGAGCTGCGCCGCCTTCTGCTCAGCACGCCTGGCCTCCAGGGCCGCTTCCACTGCGCGGCGGGCCTCGTTGGCCTCCTGGCCCAGCGCGGCGCGCTGCTCCGGTGCCAGCTTGGCGATGCCCGACAGGAGCTGGCGGCTGATCTTTCCCTCGCGCCGGCCGAGGTATTCGACCTCGACGGCCTCGAGGTCTGGTTCGGTGGAGGCGCGGGCAATGGCAGCGAGGGCCTGGTCGCGTAGGCGTCCCGCCTCGCTCATGCCGCCCTCCTGCGCGCGATCTCGAACATGATCACCGCGGCCGCCGCGGCGACGTTCAGCGATTCGACGCCGGAGCTCATCGGGATGGTGACGAGCTCGAGGTCTGCGCGTGACAGGCCATGCGTCTCGCTGCCGAAGACGATCATGCCCGCAGACTCTATCGGCGCTTCGGCCAGCGGTGCACCGCCCGAGGACGCTGCGCCGTAACCCTGAAGCCCTTTCAGGTCGCCCCAGCGTGCTGCCGCGACCCGCAGCCGGAAGACGTTACCGGCGGATGCGCGCACGGCTTTGGGACCGAACGGGTCGGCGCAGCCGGGAAGCACGGCGACTGCGGGCACGCCGGCAGCGGCGGCGGTCCGGCAGATTGCCCCGACGTTGCCGGGGTCCTGGATTCCATCGAGAACCACCAGCGGCCACCGCGCGTTGCGGGCGGCTTCGATCGCATCCGCCACTGATGCTTCGCGCACGCGCGCGATGCCGATAACCCCCTGCGGCGTCACGGTCTGGGTCGCGGCGCGAAACGCGGCTGGCGTGAGCGTGACTCGTGAGCTTGCGTGAAACGGCAGCTTGTCACCCTCGCGAACCGCGATGAGCTCGAACTCGAGACCGGCGGCCTTCGCCTCTGCGAGCACGCGAGGACCTTCCAGGAGGACGAGCCCTGGCTCGCTCCGGTGGGCGAGGCGTCGCAGCCGGCGCACGACCTCGTTGTCCGGGCTGCTGATTAGCTGATCAGAAGTCGGGCGCGGCGTCGCGATCCGACTTCTAAAGGGCTTTCTTGGCAACCTCCACCAGCCGGGCAAAGGAACCGCTGTCGCGCACGGCCAGGTCAGCCAGCACCTTGCGGTCGATCTCCACTCCGGCCTGGCGAAGGCCGTGCATCAGCTTGTTGTAGGGCAGCCCCGATTGCCTCGAGGCGGCGTTGATGCGCGCGATCCACAGCTGCCGCATCTCGCGCTTGCGGCGGCGGCGGTCGCGAAACGCGTAAGCGAGCGCATGCAGGACCGCCTCATTGGCGGGGCGAAACAGCAGCTTCTTCGAGAGCCGGAAACCTTTGGCGCGCTCGAGGATCGCCTTGTGGCGACGGTGCGCCGGGACTCCACGCTTGATGCGTGCCATTGATTAGATGCCCTGCCGGAGGTTCCGGCGAGAGCTGCGGCGCATCGGCGAGGCGAGCCCAAGGAAGGGGTGGCGTGAGGAGGAACGCATTACACAATTCGCGACGACGAATCGCCGGGCCCCCTGACGCGGGGATCGGCCGCCTAGGCGACGCAGATCCGTCGGAAATCTCTGGCTGGGCATCTTCAGATACCCAGGGCTCGCCGGACTGCCTTGCGGTCAGTCTTGTCGACGGGCTGCTTGTCGCCGAATTTGCGCTTGCGCTTCTTGGACTTGTGCTCCAGCA
>VBFO01000012.1 GCA_005881025.1 Chloroflexota bacterium
CGTCACGCCCTCGAGCACGCTGGCCAGCGCGGTCTCGATCATGGCTTCCGTGTGCACGTCGACCGAGGACAGAGGATCGTCGAGCACCAGCACCTGCGGACCACCGAGCACGGCCCTCGCCAGCGCGAGCCGCTGCCGCTGTCCGCCCGACAGCGTGTAGCCCTGCTCGCCCACCCTCGTCTCCAGGCCCCATGGCAGCTCCCACACAAACCCAGCCTGCGCGACGTCGATCGCACGCTTCAGCTCCTCGTCCGACACCACCGGCCTGCCCATGACCAGGTTCTCGTGCACCGACGCGGAGAAAAGGATCGGGTCCTCGAAGGCGACGCCGATGTGCGCGCGCAGTGCGCGCAGCCGCAGGTCGCGGATGTCGATGCCGTCCAGCAGCACGTGGCCCTCGGTGACGTCGTACAGGCGCGGCACCAGGTACGCGAGGGTGGTCTTGCCGGAGCCTGTGCGCCCGACGATCCCGACCGTCTCTCCCGGCTCGACAGTGAGGTTGAGGTGGCGGAGGATCCACTCATCAGATTTCGGGTACCTGAACCCGACATCGCGCAGCTCGATGCGGCCGCGGGCATGATCCATCGTCCGTGCGCCGCCGCGATCGGTGATGTCGGGCCGTGAGTCCAGCACCTCGTTGAGCCTTTCGGCCGCGGTCTGGCACTCCTCGCTCATCGACAGCACCCATCCGATGGCGTCCATCGGCCACGTGAGCATGAAGACGTAGTTCATGAATGCGACCAGGCCGCCGACGCTGAGGGAACCCTGGACGACGTTGTAGCCGCCGAGCATCAGCACCGCCGCGAGCGAGAGGTAGGGAAGCAGCGTCAGGAGCGATCCGAGCTTGGCGCGCTCGACGATCGCCTCGAGGTTTGACTGGCGCAGCTTGCGGGCCTGCTCGTCGAACTTCGCCTGCATCAGCGGCATGCGGCCGAAGGCCTTGATGATGCGGACCCCGGTCGCCATCTCCTCGATGATCGTGGTGAGGTCGCCCTGCTGGTCCTGGATCCGGCGCGCGAGGAGCTTGTAGCGCTCGTGGAAGACCTTGCTCAGGTACGCGATCGGCAGCATGAAGACGACCACCACGACCGCGAGCTCGAGGTCCAGCGAGGCCATCAGCACGAAGACCACCGCGAACGTGACGATGGTCTGCAGGAACCAGATCAGCCCGAAGCTCACGAAGCGCCGCACTGTCGCGATGTCCGAGATCGCGCGGGACAGCAGCTGGCCGGACTGCCAGTTGTCGTGAAAGGAGACCTGGAGGCCCTGCAGGTGCGCATAGAAGTCGTTGCGGAGATCCGTCTCCATGCGCAGCGAGGCGATGCCTGAGTAGTTGCGGCGCATGAAGATGAGCACGAACTCGATGAGGCCGATCGCGACCAGCAGCCCCGTCATGGGCAGCATGTCCGACAGCGGGAGATGATGCGAGATGGGCCCGTCGATGATGTACTGGATCACCTTCGGTATCGCCGCGGCCGCGGCGAGGCTGCCCAGCTGGGCGAAGCCGAAGACGACGACCAGACGAATGTGAGGTCGCAGGTAGGGCAGGTACCTGCGCAGCGCCAGCAGACCCAAATAACCTCTTCGCCGCAAAAACGGCGCACGAATCCGATCGGTGGTGGGGCCCGCTCAGTTTACGTCGAGGGTTTAGTTGAAGGCGCCTCGATTAAACAGCCTGGCGATCCGTGTCCCGACCCTGCGCTCGGACTCGTTGCCCAGCGTCAGCTCGAGGACCAGCTCCAGGAGCGCGTCGCCGTCGACCAGGATCAGCGGGTGGCCGGCGGCGAATGAATGCGCCTCCGGGGAGAAGTCGCCGTCGGTGATCAGCAGCACGGCGTCCGCCCCGTTTCGCTCCGCGACCATCACCATCTCCTCGAGCGGCGCGGTGCTGATCTGACGCATCCCGCGCAGCTGGCAGTTGACCAGCAACCGCCCGGCGCCATCTCGGGAAAGCTCCATGTCGATCACGTCGCTGTCAGGTCCCTCCCCCGCGAAGACGGCGTGGCCGCGGCGGCGAAAGATGTCGGCGATGAGCGAGGAGTAACCCTCCCACGAGAGCTCCCGGACAGAGGCCATCACGTGATGCGCCTCGGCTCGGAGCGCACGTCCGGAACTTCCGTTCAACCCCCAACGGAACATCACGCGCGATAACGGCGCGGAGCTCCGGAACTTGCCCTAAAGGGCGGCCAGATCCCGGATCGAAACGATGCCGACCACCTCGCCCCCTTCCATCACCGGCAGGTGGCGGAAGTTGTGGTCCAGCATCGTCTTCAGCGCCTCGTCGGTTGAGGACTCGGGGGTGACCGTCATGGGCTCGGGCGTCATCCACGACGAGACCGAGTGGGCCGGGGCGTCGTAGGAGTGGGACAGGGAGCGGACCGTGTCCCGCTCGGTGAAGATGCCCACGAGCTGGGACCCCTCCATGACCAGCACCGACCCGATCCGGTGCTGGGCCATCAGGGCCACCGCCTCACCCACGGTGGTGGACGGGGTCACGTAGTGCAGCCCGGTGGACATGACCTCGCGGATCGCTGCCACCCACTGAGTCTAGGCTTGGCCGGGCGGCATTGGAAAAGCCGCCAGCAGGCCCGAGGCGCCGATCACCGCCAGCCCCAGCGCCGCCTCGACCCGAGCGAGCGGAAGCCCGCGCCGCCAGGTCAGGGCCGACATCGCCGCCATGGCCAGCACGCCGGCGGACTTCGCGGCCAGGACCAAGCCGTAGCCGGTGGCCCACAGGTCGCTGATTGCAGTCAGCTCCTGCGTCGCCCTGAGCACCCCTGTCAGTGCGGTGATCGCCAGCGCAAGGATGGCCACGCGGCCGAAACGCTCGATCAGCTCACGTCCCTCCTCCCCCCTCCACCCACCGGGCGGGTGCAACGCCGCGAGGACCACGATTCCCCCCGCCCACATCCCGGCCGAAACGACGTGGATCGCCTCGTCGATGATCGCCGGGACAGGCGGATCGACCCTGGGAGCGTGTCCCGACAGCGCGATCACGAGCACTGCCACAAAGCCCACCGGCACCGCCCCACGGCCGATCGTCATGCACAGGGCCAGTGCCACAGCCTCGGCGGCGATCCGGATCAGCACGCCGAGCGTGACTCCTGCCCCGAACACGAACTGGTCGACGGCGGTCGCGAGGCCACCGGCCAGGGCCAGGCCGAGCACGAGCTGCAGCCGGGGTCTCGCCCAGGGCAGCGCCGGAGGGTTCGCGGCCAGGCGGCGGACCACCACCGCCCCTGTGAATCCCAGCAGGCCGGCGAGCTCGAGCCAGCGGAGCGCGGCCGCGAGCAGGTCAGGCGCCTGCATCACCCGCCGCTGGGCGCAGGGTCGGGGTTCGTGATCGCCGTGAGGACGTGGTCCTCCCAGCGACCGTTGATGCAGAGGTAGCCCGGCGCCCGGCCCTCGATCTTGAAGCCGGCGCGCTCGAGCACGCGGGCGCTGCGCTCGTTGCGCGGCATGTAGCTGGCCGCCACCCGGTGAAGCCCCCAGTCGCTGAATGCGAAGCGCACCACCGCACGCACGGCCTCTGTCATGTAGCCGTGTCCCTGCTCCGCCTCAGCGAGGTTGTAGCCCAGCACGCAGGACTGCGAGACCCCGCGCACCACGAGCGTGAGGTTGATGTTGCCGGCTATCCGCTCAGGAGAGGAGCGCAGGAACAGGAAGGCTCGGAACGACTCGCCCAGCGCCAGCTCGCGCTCCCGCGCCGCCACCTGATCGCGCCAGGCCGCGGGGTCGAACAGCTCGGGCTCGAACTTCGGCGAGAACGGCTGCAGGTGGGCGCGATTTTCGCGGTAGTAGCGAATGATCTCGGGCACGTCGGACGCGTCCGCCAGCCGGATGATCAAACGCTCGGTCTCCACCAGAACGGGACCTAGACTAATTCCCGATGGCTGGCGAAGCATCGCTAGAGGCTGTGCGGCGCGTCGAATCGGCGCCGCTGCAGGACCTGGTCGGCCTCACCGTCGACGACGTCGAGGCCCAGATGGACAGCCTGCTGGCGGCCGACGTCGATTCGGCCTCGCTCTACCGGCGCTGGGAGCAGCAGCAGTGGGCGGTCTCGGACCTCGACTTCGCTCAGGACCGCTCGGACTGGCAGAGCCTGCCGGCCGGGATCCAGCAGGTCACCCAGCACACCATGACCCTTTTCTTCATCGGCGAGCAGGCCGTCACCGACACGCTCGCCCCTCTCCTTCACGCGGCCCCGCGTGAGGACGAGCGCATCTTCCTCGCCACCCAGATCGCTGACGAGGCCCGCCACACAGTCTTCTTTCAGCGCTTCTTCGAGGAGGTGCTGGGTGTCGGCGGCGGGCTGCACGCGGCGCTGGACGCGATCAACCCGCGGGCCACCGAAGGCTTCCGCAGGATCTTCGAGCACCAGCTGAAGGATGCGATGGACCTGGTGAGACGTGAGCCCGAAAACCAGCGCGCATGGGTCGAGGGCGTGGTCACGTATCACCTCATGATCGAGGGCTACCTGGCCATCACCGGCCAGCGCAGCCTCTTGCGAATGCTGCGCAACGTCGGCCTGATGCCGGGATTCAGGACAGGTTTCACGGCGGTCGCGCGCGACGAGTCGCGCCACATCGGTTTCGGCGTGCTGGCCCTTCGCCGGCGAGTGACGGCGGACAGCGAGATGGCGCGCGTGATAGCGCTCAAGGTGCTGGAGCTGCTCGAGCCCGCCGTCCGCACGGTCATCTCACCCGACCGGCGGCTGCCCATCGAGGACCCGCGCGAGATCCCCGAGCCGATGCGCGTCAACGGGCTCGAGCTGCGGGAGTTCGCCCTCTCGTCGCTGGCCAAGCGGCTGGTGGCGGCGGGATTGTCGGCGGCGGTCGTGAAGTCGATCCGCACGCAGGCCGAGGCGTACTACGAAGCGGCCTGGAGCGAGTACGAGCGCAACCATGGGCTGCGCCACCCGGTGCGGTTCTTCCAGGAGGGCCTGGTCTCAGCTCCGCTCTAGAGGCGCGCCCGGAAAAGCCCTCGACGGATCTTCGGCGCCCAATGCGGCCCATCTGCGGGTTCAGCTCCTGTGCTGCTCGCTTACGAATTTCTAATGCGCTCGCTGCGCTGCTCGTCACTTCACCCGCATCTGGGCCACCTGGATCGCCGAATCTCTCGCCGCGGGTTTTCGGTCGCGCCTCAAGCCGCGATCGTCCCTCCGCCCAGGACCTTCGTCCCCTCGTACATCACAGCAGCCTGGCCGGGCGCGGCACCGTAGAAGGGCTCCTCGAGCCTCAGCGATCCGGCCACGTACTCGGCCCGCACGGGCCGCGCGTGGTAGCGCAGCCGCACGTCGCAGCGCACGGGCTCGACTGTGCCGGGGTCGATGAACGAGACATCGCTCAGCGCAACCTCATGAGTCGCGAGGTCCTCGCGCCGGCCAACCACCAGCAGGTTGGCAGGCGCGTCGATTCTCATCACGTACCACGGGCCTGCCTCGCGCAGCGATCCGAAGCCGGCCCTCTGCCCGACCGTGTACATCGCGGTGCCGCGGTGGGACCCTACCTCGCGACCCTGCGTGTCGACGACGGCTCCGGCTCGCATCGGCAGCTTCTCCGCCAGGTAGCGCGACGTCTCACCGCGCGGGATGAAACAGATCTCCTGGCTCTCCGCCTTCGCCGCGACCGGCAGCGCAAATTCCCTCGCGTGCTCTCGAACCTCGGTCTTGGTCATCCCTCCGAGAGGGAACACGATCCGCGCCAGGCGCTCGCGGTCGAGGTCGTAGAGCATGTACGACTGGTCCTTCGCCGGATCCACGCCCTCGTGCAGCTCTGGTCCGCTTCGCCCTGCCACCACGCGCGCGTAGTGTCCGGTCGCGAGGCGGTCGAACCCGAGCTCCATCACGCGACTCAGCATCAGGTCGAAGCGAACGAAGGCGTTGCAGCTGACGCATGGATTCGGCGTCCGGCCCTCGAGATAAGCGCGGTGAAACGGCTCGATGACGCGCTCACCGAACTCGCGCTCCAGGTTCCAGCAGTAATAAGGAATGCCGATCAGCGAAGCGACGCGGCGCGCGTCCTCGACGGCCGACAAAGAGCAGCAGCCA
This sequence comes from Chloroflexota bacterium, assembly GCA_005881025.1. Classification (GTDB taxonomy): domain Bacteria; phylum Chloroflexota; class Dormibacteria; order Dormibacterales; family Dormibacteraceae; genus CF-54. Next base: position 6,050 of record VBFO01000012.1, read on the forward strand.
CCGTGTCGTGCGCTCTCCTCCATGTCGTCGCGAGGCCACTGCTGGAGCGTGATGCCGACCACGTCATGTCCCTGCGCCTGCAACAGCGCGGCCGCCACCGAGGAGTCCACGCCTCCCGACATCGCGACGGCGATCCTCACGAGCGGTGCTCGACGATGTGCTGTGCCACCACCTCCGCGTCCTCTCCAACACCGTAGAGGATCGGAGACTTGTGCTTTCGCATCCAGTGCACGCCGCAGAAGTAGAGGCCTGGCACTGACGTAGCTCCATCTGCCTGCACGGGAAACCCCATGTCGTCGAACACGGGAATGTGCACCCATCCGTAGTCGGGCCGGTAGCCGCTCGTCCACACGACCGACGTGATGCCCGACCTGTCGAGGTCCAGCTCCGTGCGGTTGGCGAGCCTCAGCGGTTCCGGCCAGTCGAAGTCGGGCGCCGGCCAGCCGGCCTCCTCGCAGTGGCGCTCGACGAACTTCCAGAAGTCGCGCAGCCTGGCATCGCCGAAGTCGGCGCCGGCGGCGAGGTCGTCGGCAAAGTAGATCCGGTCCGCATCGGCGCCTATGAAATGTCCGACCAGCTCGACGCCCAGCGCGTGCAGCGTGCGCAGGTTGAGGTCGCGGCCACCGTGGTGGCCGGTCATGGCCGGATTGGCGACCAGGCGGACTGCCGGAGCCGGCAGAGAACCTGCGAGGCGTTCAAACCAGCCTGACTTCGCCATCCACCACACGACGTCATGGCCGTCCAGGCGGCGGGGGGACCACATCGTCCTGCCGCACGAAAGGAATACCTGCCGGCCCGCCTCATGCAGCTCTTCGGCCAGCTGGCAGCCGGTCTGTCCGCTGCCGACGACCAGCACCGCACCTGAGGGGAGGCTGTCCGGATTCCGGTAATCCTCCGCCAGCACCTGCTGCAGGGTCGACGGGATCATCTCGGCGCCACGCGGCCAGTGGGCACGCTGGTAAGCGCCGGTCGCCACGACCACCGTATTGGCCAGGATGCTGCCGCCCGGAACGGCGAGCTCGAAGGCCTTGCCCCTTGCCTTCAGGCCCAGCACCTCGCACCCGCCCCGGACCGGTGGGTCGAATGAGCCGGCCCAGCCCTCGAGGTGGCCGATGATCTCCTGCAGGGGCAGGAAGCCGTCAGGCTCGGCGCCGGCGTACTCGGCGCCCGGCAGCTTGATCGACCAGTTCGGGGTGACGAAGCAGAAGGAGTCCCAGCGCCGCGTGCGCCAGGTCTCTCCCATCCGTCCTGCCTCCAGCACCGCATGCTCGATGCCGGCCCGCTTCAGATACCAGCTGACCGACAGCCCGGCCTGGCCGGCTCCGATGATGGCGACGTTGAGCTTCTCGGTCATCGCGCCCGATAGTTATGTAGGTGGCGCTCAGCGACGTCCAGGCGGGCCGGATCGGCGAGTTCCTGCTCGCCGTCTACTCGATGCTCACGACGGATGGCGCGCTGGTGCCCTTCCAGGTGGACGCCGACGACGACCATCGCGACCTGGTCGTGGCGGTCAAGGGCAAGAGCACGTTCGCCTCGCTGCAGGCGAAAGCCTGCTTCGGGCTCGGGGCGTCTGGCTTCGTCCAGTCGAACGCGACCTACTTCGAGAGGTCGATCCCAAACGATCCATCCTGGATCTACGTGGTGGTGCTCGTCCTTGAGCTTGCCCCGGTGACGTGGTGGGTGGTGCCGGCGCCCGACTTCAACCGGCTCACCACGCACTCCCCGGCGCGAGGCGGCCGCGAGATCGAGCTGCATTTCCGTGCCCATCCGGACCGCGATGACGCCTTCGCGCCGTTCCGCGTCGACACTGTCGAGCTGGGGCCGCGCCTGATGAAGCTCATCGCTGCGCTGCCGCCTTTCACTAAGCCGCTGCCCGGAGCGCGACTCGTCGTGACTCACTCGACCAGATCCCCTTCCGCAGGCTCGACTTTGACCCCGCGCGACTCCAGGTAGCCGACACCGCGCTCGAGCTCCTCGGGCTCGCCGGTGATCTCGAGCATCACCCATCCCTGCTCCTTGCTGACATCGGCCCGGCGGATGTTCGTGACGATCTCGAACTGCTTGCCGAGCTGGTAGATCACGGGCTCTTTGACCAGCGAGGGGCCGAAGATCAGCTTCAGCCTTCTCCTCGCCACGGCCGGAAGTCTAAGTGGCCCGAGCGCCCCCAGCTACTGCTGGAATGATCGAAATTTCGTCCCCGTCGGCGACTTTGGCGCTGAGCCCCGAGCCGAGGCGGACGTCCTCGTCGTTCAGGTAGACGTTGACGAACTGCCGCAGCTCCCCGCGCTCGTCGAGGAGCCGGTCCTTGAAGCCCGGGTAGCGGGCGTCGAGGGCATCGATCGCCGAGCCCAGGTCGGACCCGCCGACCTCGACAGTGATCTCGCCGTTCGACAGCCGGCGGAGCGGGCCGGGAATTCGGAACTGTGCCATGCCGCTAAATAGTCACCTTTTCGCGAAACGACTTTAGCGACGGATCTATTTCCACCCGGCGCCCGTGTCCGTTCGCCGTGGCCAGCACATCTGCCGTCTTGAGGCCGTGGCCCGTCACGTATGCGACCACCACCTCATCGCCTCGCCAGCGGCCGGCGCGCGCGAGCTTGGACAGGACCCCGATCGTCACCCCACCCGCGGTCTCGGTGAAGATGCCCTCTGTCCGCGCGAGCAGGCGCATCGCCTCGACGATCTCCTGCTCGGTGACCGCCTCCACCACACCGCCGGTCTCGAGCGCGATCCGGTTCACGTACATGCCGTCGGACGGGTTGCCGATGGCGATCGAACGCGCGATGGTGTCGGGCTTGACGGGAAGCACGCGCTCGGGCTGCTCCGACTTGAACGCGTTGTAGACCGGAGCGCATCCCAGCGCCTGAGCGCCCGTCAGCGCAGGCACGCGATCCTCGCGGACGAGACCCAGGTCCATGAGCTCACGCACCGCCTGGCGGTGGCGCACGAACTGGCAGCCGCTGGCGACCGGGATGATGATCTCGTCGGGCAGCTTCCAGCCGAGCTGCTCGGCGGTCTCAAACGTCAGCGTCTTCGAGCCTTCGGCATAGAAAGGACGGATGTTGATGTTGCAGAAGGCCCACGGCGTCGACTCCACGAGCTGGCTGCACAGCCGGTTCACGTCGTCGTAGTTGCCGCGCACCGCGACGAGGTTCGGATCGAAAACGCCGATGCTCACGACCTTTGCCGGCTCGAGGTCGACCGGGATGAACACGAAACACTCGAGCCCCGCGCGCGCCGAGTAGGCGGCGACGGCGTTGGCGAGGTTGCCCGTGGAGGCGCACGCCATGGTCTCGAACCCCTGGGAGCGAGCCCAGCTGACCGCAACCGAGACCACCCGATCCTTGAACGAGTTGGTCGGGTTCATGCTGTCGTTCTTCAGGTACAGGTTGCTCAGCCCGAGCTCGGCTCCCAGCCGGTCCGCCTTGACCAGCGGCGTGAATCCCTCTCCCAACGTCACGACCGGGGTCGCATCCTCGAGCGGCAGCAGGTCGCGATAGCGCCAGATCGAGGGAGGGCCCGACTCGATGCTCTGGCGCGAGACGCGCTTTTTCAGGGCCGCGTAGTCGTAGACGGCGTCCAGCGGGCCAAAGCACATCTCGCAGACATGCGTCGCCTGCAGCTCGTACTCGGCGCCGCATTCCCGGCACCGCAACCCCAGCAGCTTGGGCATCGGCTCAGTTTAGAGAGGCCCCATCGCGACCTACAGGCTCCGAACCTCCAGCCACCATCTCAGCGACTCCCCAGGCCCGAGCTGAGGCGGAGGCTCATCCGAGTCGGGACGGTCTCCCCCACCTGTCGCGGGCTCGATCGCCACCTGCCTGTACCCGCCCAGGTCGCCATTGCAGATCCACACCCCGCAGTACTGCGCCACGCTCGCATCCCACCGCACCTCGACCCCCAAGCCGGACGCCCACCGCACCCGGGCCCGATCCGTCTCCCCGCGCGGCAGGAAGAACTTCCCGCTCTTGCCCTGCGCGAAGCTCATCAGCCTCGCACCGGCGATCTCGATCTCCATCCCGTCCCCGTACCTGAACAGCGGATGCGCGCACCAGTACCCGGGCATCGCACCCGATGGGCCCAGGTTGGTGAGCGTGTACTCGGCGCGCACCGCCTCCCCCACCTTCAGATCCCGCCGCAGACCCCAGGGCGCAACCCGGCCCGAACAGCTCATCGAGCAAGCACTCTCGCTGGATGCCTCCACCTTCCACGGCATCCGCCACGCCTCCCCGTGGTCCGGAAGCGACTCCGTCGCGTCCACCGTCGGGACCAGCTCATCCCAACCAAACGCGCCGGCCTCCACGAACCCCGAAGCGCCAGGCTCATCGATCCCGATCCCCTGATCCAGCAGCTCGACGCCGTCGTGCTTCAAAGACCTGATGCGCCCACCACGCGCCGGCAGGATCTCGATCGCCCACGATCCGCCGCGCAATCTCAAGGCGCCGGGATCGTAATGTCTTTCAGGTTGATACGAAGCCTGGTTGCCGTCCTGTGCCTGTGCGTGGCCTTCGCGTGCGGACCATCAAAAGCCCGAGTGAGTCCCTCTCAGTCCCCGGTCATCTCAGCGAGCCCGGCTCAATCACCCAGAGCGGCGCCAAGTCCATCGCCCCTCACCGCCACGACCAGCTCGCACATCTTCGTGATCGTGATGGAGAACCGCAGCTACGACCAGGCGATCTCCGGCGGCTACATCGCCTCGCTCGCCAAGCGTTACGGAGTCGCGGCCAACTATCACGGCGTCTCGCACCCGAGCCTGCCGAACTACCTGGCCATGACCTCCGGCAGCACCTGGGGGATCTCAGACGACGGCTACCACGCACTCCCGCTCACCGGGCTCGGGGAGCAGCTCACCAAGGCAGGCGTTTCGTGGCGCGCCTACATGGAGGGGATGAGCGCGAGCTGCCTGTCGAACTCGTACCCGTACGCGATCAAGCACAACCCGTTCCCTTATTACGGGAACCGGTGTCCAGCTCAGGTGGTCCCGTTTGAGAGCTTCAGCTCTGACATGTCGAAGGGTGACGTGCCCAATTTCGTCTGGATCACCCCCGGCCTCTGCAACGACGGCCACGACTGCTCGACGGCGGTCGCGGACCGATGGTTGTCAAAGGTGGTGCCCGAGATCCAGGCGACACAGGCCTGGAAGCAGGATGGGCTGCTCGTGATCACGTGGGACGAGGGTGAGGACTCCGCCAACCACGTGCTGACGCTGATCATCCGGCCGAACTCACAGGCCTTCGTCTCGGCCCGGCACTACGACCACTACTCTCTGCTGGCGACCATCGAGGACCTGCTCGGTGTCAGGCGCCTCGGATCCGCCGCCGGCGCGACCCCGATGCGTGACCTCGTGATCAGCGGGGTGGCGACCCGGCCCTGACCGACGAGGCACGCTGCCTCACCATCTCGACCGCCGTCGTGACCTCACGGAGCCGGTTCTCGTCGACCGTCACGCCGAGGCCTGGACCCGACGGCACCTTCAAGCGGCCGTCGCGAAGCACGAACGGCTCCGTGAGGTCCTGGTGGTAGTAGCGATCGGACGCCGACGTGTCGCCCGGCAGCGTGAAGTTGGCCATCGCGGCCATGGCGACGTTCCCGGCCCGGCCGATCCCGGTCTCGAGCATGCCGCCCATCCAGACGGGGATCGAGTGCTCCGCGCAGAGGTCGTGGATCCGCCGCGCCTCGAGGTAGCCGCCGACGCGGCCGGGCTTGATGTTGATGATCGAGCAGGCGCCCAGCTCGATGGCATCGGCCGCCGCCTGCAGCGAGTGGATCGACTCGTCGAGGCACACCGGGGTTCGGATCTGCCGCGCCAGCTTGGCGTGCGCGAGCATCTGGTCCTCCGGGAACGGCTGCTCGATCAGCAGCAGTCCGAAGGCGTCCAGCTCACCCAGGTGCTGCGCATCCGCCAGCGCGTAGGCGGTGTTGGCGTCGACCTGCAGCGGGATGGTCGGGAATCTCTCCCTCACCGCACGCACAGGCTCGACGTCCCAGCCGGGCTTGATCTTCAGCTTGATCCGCCGGTACCCGGCCTCGACATACC
>VBFO01000013.1 GCA_005881025.1 Chloroflexota bacterium
CCTAAGCCGAAGATCGAGGAAACGGAGAAGGACTAGGTCCTCGGCGCCAGCGCCTGCACCTCGCCGGTAAGCCGCTGCTGCAGCAGGTACGAGGCGCCGTAGACGGCCCCGCCCAATGCGGCGCCCACCAGCACCGAGAGTCCTGCGTGCAGAGCCGAGTTGGCGATCGGCGCCAGAGCGACGCCGTCATCACCGATGACCACCGCCAGAGCGAGGGCGATCGGCGTGATGAGCGGAATCCGCTGAAGCTGCCTCATCACGGGGGGAACCGGCGGCTCGACCCGCGGGACCATGCGCTGACCGACGATGCCGACGGAGCGCACGTGGCGAAGATTCGGGGTCACTGTCAAAACGACGTTGACCTGGTTACCCGGGATCTGCTTCAGGCGCGCCGGAGGCACGAGATACTGCTCGGACCCACCGCGCGTCTGCACCATCACCATGCCGAGCCCGATCGATGTGCTCACGGTGCTGGCGCCGACCAGCTGGCCCTGCACCAGCCTGGCTTCCGCCCGCCGGTCCCTCAACGCAAGCCGGAAGCCGGGGGCGATGAAGCTCGCGAGCAATGCGATCGGCAGCACCCATGCGAGCGCGGCCGCGATCGCCACGGGCAATCCGTAGACGGGGGTCACGAAGATGATGAGCGCTGCAATCGCCAGCAGGCATGCGACCCCGACGCCCATCGCTATGTAACCGAGTCGAATCACGAAGTCAGGCGCGTAGCCCTGGAGCATGCCGCCGGCCTGCACATACCGTTCCCGCTGCCTGCGCGTGGCGCCCTGACCGGGCGGCGCGGACGCAGCCACCTTCGGCTTGATCTTGCGCATCTGCATGCGGACCTGCTTCTTCCCCACCCGATACTCCTCTCAAAGAGGGAGTGTATCCGCCGGATACGTGATCCGGTTTCCGCTCACGAATGCGAACGACGTCAGCCGGTGAGGCGACGTCCGGCCCTTGCCGGTGATGTGCTCCACCTCGACTCCGTCCACGAACAGAGCGTCCGAGATCAGGGAGCGATGGCAGCGCCAGGGGACGGCTTCGGCGCACATGATCGCGGTTCGGCTCTGGAGCGCCAGCTCCTGAAGGCGATCGAGCGCCAGCCGGAACCCGTCCTCCTGCATGTAGTCCGCGTAGCCGCGAAAGGAATCGTTGCGCCAGCCCGTGTTGACCGAATCCGGCCTCGGCTTGCGGAGACCGCCCAGCTCTGGCATGTGTCGGTAGGCGATCCCGCGCTCAGGCAGTGAGACCTCGAGCGCGGACCGTGCGAAGTGCGGCATTCGTCGTGAGCCAGGCGCCGAGCGCACGTCCACCAGCAGCTTCACCGCGTTGAGGTCGAGCAGCTCGACCAGCTCCTCGAGGGAGCGGGTCGAATGCCCGATGGTCAGGACGATCGCAGCGAAGGGTCCACCAGCGGGACCAGCACACGCTTGACGAACGTGTGCCCGCTGTACTGGAAGCTGCCGGAGAACAGGTATGCCGGCTCGTAGTAGCCCTGGCCCCCGGAGATGGCGAGCGCATAGACGAGCTCGACCCGGTCCAACCTGATCGTCGGCACGGGCTGAATCGCAGCGGACGAGGCCGGGGCGGATGAGACTGCAAGCTGCGCGGCCTTCTCGTTGGATATCAATCGGTATGAAGCCTCATCCAGCCCCAATGGGAGGGGACCCGTGGCGACGAGGCGGCCGCCACTGATGTCGACCTCGATGCCGTAGCGCTCGCCGTTCCAGTTGACGAGGTACGCAACACCACCGTCAGGCAGCGAGAAGCCACGCAAGAACTGCACGCGCGCCTGGCCGCCCACCGCCTGCACGCTGACCTCGTCGGGCCATGTCGGGAGGAGGTTGTGGGCCGCGAGAAATGTGTTGGCCGTGACGCCAGGGTCCGAACCGGAGGGCACCGCAGCGCCGCTGGCGACCACCGTCCAGACAGGTTCGCGGGGCAGCTCGGGAGCACTGCTGCTGATGCTCACTGTCATGCCGCTCGCAGAGGCAAGAGGACCCAACAGCGCCTTGCTCTGATCCGCTGAAGGCTCGACGTAGCGGTACACCGGAGCGGCGATCGTGCTGCTGCTGAAGGTCCCCGCCCAGGTCAGATTGGCCGGCCCGAAGTAAAGGTCGGCGGCCCCCAGGAACTCCGGCTGGCTTGGCCCCTGGGCTGCCGCCGGCGATCGCGCATGGTCGACCAACCCAGGGTGCAGCTGGGGGGAGGGCAGGCGGCCGAAGTAGGCCTGGTCACCTTGATAGCGGCTGCCGGCACCCTCGGACAGGCTGGTCGGGCTCTCCACGTTGGGCCGGAGCGCGCTGCTCAGAACTCCGACCCCGACCACCACTATCAGGAGCACTGCGACGACGCCGAGCGGCACGGCCGGGGCCTCCCAGATGCTGCCCGCAAAGGCTGACGCTGCGTCCCGAAGCCGGTTCCACCATGGCCGGCGCGCCTGCATGCGCAGCCAGAGCTCGTCCTCGAATCCGCGCCGCGGCCGCGTCGTCTCGAAGGCATCATCGAGCTGGCGCTGCAGCGCCTCGAGCTCGAGGTCTTCGTTGTCACTCATGCTGGGCATCGCTCATCCTGGCCTCTCCCGCCACTGCGTCCCGCAGCGCCTTCAGCGCGCGGTGATAGAGCATCTTGGCGGCGTCCTCGCTGCAGCTCATCAGCGTCCCCACCTCTTCAAAGCTGAGGCCCGAATGGCGGAGCGAGATCGCATCGCGCTGGCGCTCGGAGAGGTGGGCGACATGGGCGAGCAGGGCGCGGTACTGCATCCTGTCCTCGGCCATACCCGCGGGGTCCTCCGCGTGGACCGGCTGCTGCTCGATCGTCCGGCGCAGGCGTTCGCGCCGGCCGTGGGCGCGAAAGTGGTCCAGCGTCGCGTTGCGGGCGATCCTGAACAGCCACGCAGCAGGCGTGCTCATCCGCGGCTCGAAGCGGTCGTACGCCTGGTATGCGTTCATGAACACCTGAGCCGTGATGTCCTCGGCGTCGGCGGAGCTGCCCACCTGCGCGCGGACGTAGGCGTAGATGCGACCCAGGTAGTCGCGGTACACGTCCTCGAAGCTCGGGCGGTCGGCGCGCACGGCCGGTTCATGGTATGGCTCATACCTGCCTACTGAGCCAACGCCGCCGCGGGACGGGTGTAACGTCGCTCGATCAAGCGCTTCCTTCCAGGACCACGGCTCATCGAGGTGGCCCGAAGGCTGCTTGCACAGCAGCCGGATCCCCCACGCCAGGTGAGTGTGGGCGACGTGGTCGAGGTCCACACGCCCACGCTCGTCTATGCGTTGGTGGGCCTGCCTCTTATCGCGGTGATCGGCACAGTGGTCAGAGCGTCGCAGCCTGTGCCGCTCGATGTGCTCATCAAGCTGGTGGCCCTGGTCGTGATCGCGGCGGCGCTCATCATGGGCTGGACACTTTTCAGGCTTCGAGAATCGCTTCGTAACGGGGTCGCTGCCACTGCCGAGATCGTCGACGCCAGCCCATTTGCCGGTCGCATCCGCGTGAATCTCAATGGCCGGGCTCTGGAGACGGCGTACAGGTCCAACTCTCTTGACCGCCTCGCGCCCGGCGATCGCATCACTGTGCTCCTGGATCCCCGGAAGGAGGCAGTGCTGCTGACCCTGGGACGAGCGCCCGCTAAGACCTGAGCGCCTGTCCCACCTCGACCGGCCGGTTCGTGAAGATCGAGTCGGGCCGGCACAGCCTGCACCAGGCCACTGCTGCGTCATCGTCGACGGGCCACACGCCAACAGCGCCGCCGGCGGCATGCACCTGCTCGACCAGCTCTCGGTCCATCGCACCCCAATGCGGTGAGAAGACGTCGGCGCCGGCCTCCCTGAGCATGCGCGCGGGGTCCATCGGGCGAGCCCCTTCAAGAATGCCGAGCTGCAGCCGCGGTTCCATGTCGCGAAGCTTGCGGATGGCCGGGTGGTGGAACGACACGACTGCGCACTCCTGCACCGCACCCAGCTGGCGGAGCATGTTGACCAGCTTCTCCTCGAGCCCGGGATAGACGATCGGCAGCTGCTTGATCTCGATCACCAGGCCCACCTTTCCGAGGGCCAGCTCGATCACGTCGTGAAGGAGTGGGATGCGCTCCCCTTCGCCGGCGTCCAGCTTCATCAGCTCCGCCGCGGTGTGGTCTCGGACCAGGCCCTCGCCGTTGGTGGTGCGTTCGAGAGTGTGGTCGTGGATCACGACCAGGCGGCCGTCCGACGACAGGTGGACATCGCATTCGATGAGATCACAACCCGCCTGGATGGCCGAGCGGAAAGAGCGCATGGTGTTCTCCGGATGGTGGGCTGGATCGCCGCGGTGCCCACCCAAAAGGGGACGGCCATCGTCGTGCGCCGTCTCGTAACGAGCCCTGATAGTTTCGACCAAGCGCGGGAAAGTCTAGACAGTGTGCGGCAGTTGATGCGAGAGATCCAACGACTCGTTGTCTATAGTGCTGGTGATGCCCGAAGCCGCTCCTCGAACCATCGCCGAGCTTCGCGCCTCAGGACACGTGCGCGAGACGGTCAAGCAGGAGATGCGGCGAAACCTGATCGCCCGACTGCGCTCCGGCGAGCCGCTGCTGGCCGGAATCGTCGGCTACGACGAAACCGTGCTTCCGCAGCTTGCCAACGCCATCATCTCGGGACACGACGTGATTCTTCTCGGCGAGCGAGGCCAGGCCAAGAGCCGGATCATGCGCTCGCTGGTGAGCCTGCTCGATGAGCAGATGCCGGCGATCGCGGGATGCGAGGTCAACGACCACCCCTATGCCCCGATCTGCCGTCGCTGCCTGGACCTGATCGAGAAGAACGGTGACGGCGTCGCGATCGCGTGGATCGACCGCGAGCAGCGCTACGGTGAGAAGCTGGCCACGCCGGACATCTCAATCGCCGACCTGATCGGAGAGGTCGACCCCATCAAGGTGGCCGAGGGTCGATACCTGGCGGACGAGCTGACCATCCACTACGGTCTGCTGCCGCGAACGAACCGCGGCATCTTCGGCATCAATGAGCTGCCTGACCTGGCCGAGCGAATCCAGGTTGGACTGCTCAACATCATGGAAGAGAAGGACGTGCAGATCCGCGGTTATCGCGTGCGGCTGCCACTCGACCTGTTCGTGATCGCAAGTGCCAACCCCGAGGACTACACGTCACGCGGCCGCATCATCACGCCACTGAAGGACCGCTTCGGCTCGCAGGTCAGGACTCACTATCCGCTGACGATCGGCGAGGAGATGCAGATCATGGAGGCGGAGCGCAATCCGCTGCCGGAAGACTTCGAGCTGGTCTTCCCGAGCTTCATGAAAGAGATCGTTGCCGAGCTGACACATCTCGCGCGCCGCAGCCCCCACATCTCTCAGTCCTCGGGCGTGTCGGTCCGCATGTCGATCGCCAACTTCGAGAATCTGGCCAGCAACTCGGTCCGCCGGGCCGCGCGCCTGGGCGAATCCGTCGCCGTTCCGCGCATCACCGACCTTGCGTACCTGACCTCATCGACCTCCGGTCGCGTCGAGATCGAAGCCCTCGACGAAGGCAAGGAGGAGCAGGTGCTCGGCCGGCTGGAGCGCGGTGCGGTGAGCGCTGTTTTCAGCCGGCACTTCTCGGCAGCGCACTTCGACGGTTTCGTCTCACGTTTTGAGGATGGGACCATGCTCGAGGTCGGCGAGGGAATCCCTGCTCGGGCCTACACGCGAGCGATCGGCGACCTGCCGGAGCTGAGCACCGCCCTGAAGAGGCTTTCGCTGCCGGACCGCCCGGAGGTGCGCGCGTCGGTGATCGAGTTCCTGCTCGAGGGCCTGCACCTGAACAAGCGGCTGAACAAGGACGAGGTCGAAGGCCGAGCCGTCTACCGGCGCTAGCCGAGCCCTAGCGCTGCGCGGCGTAGATCCAGGTGAACGCGATCACGAGGCCAACCACCATCAGGAAGAACAGCAGCTCGACCCTGATCGCCAGCCGGACCAGACGCCGTGCCCGGCGAGTCCGCGCCCCGCACCGCTCGCAGTAGGCCGCGTTCGGCACCAGCTGCGTGCCGCACTTCTCACAGACGACCTGGACGCTCTCCACAGCCTGAGTATGTACACCTCAGCCGACACAGATTTCCCACTTCCTTATGGTTGAACCCGTGGAACTCGACGAGGAGCTCAGCCCGGCCGATGCGGTGCTGCTCATGGGCTCGGCTCCGGAACGCATCAGCGATCTGGTCTTCGGTCTCGACGAGGCGAAGCTTCGGTACCGGCACGGCCCTGCCTTTCCGACCCTCGGCGGACTCATCGGCCATCTGCTCGAGTCGGGCTCGAAGGTCGATGCGCTGTTACGGCGGGCTCATCTCGAGGGACTCTCGACCGCCGACATTCGCTCGACGATCGACCCAGGCCACGACCAGGACCTGGACCGTCCGCTCCCCGAGGCGATCGAGGACTTCGCACGGGTCCGGCGCCGAACGGTCGACTTGCTCCACGGCTGGGGCAAGAACGAATGGGACCGCGTCATCAGCGACCCGCACGGCGGTGACGTGACCCTGCTCGAGATCTGCCGGCTGGTCGCCCGTCACGAGATGGGGCACATCGCGCAGATCCGCAATCTCACCGTGCTCCTACCTGAGCCCGAGGACCTCGGCCCTCCGCGGGCCGCCGTTCCTTAGCGACAATTCGCAGCGTGGCAGACGAGCAGGACCAGGAACCCCCGCTGGAGGCGCCGGCGCCGGAGCCAGACGCGCAACCGGCCGAGGCACCGGCGAGGACCGGCCGCGGCCGGCGCAAGCGACGGTCTGGGCGGTCCGAGGGTGGGCGGGCGGCTCAGTACTGGATGGTCGTCAGCTCGCCGGACAACTTCCGCAAGACGCGCGAGCACGGCTTCACCATCCAGGGCTTGAAGAGCCGCCACCGCCGCCGCGTCGAGGCGATGCGGCCGGGCGACCGTCTCCTCTATTACGTGACGGGCCGGATGGGCTTCGCGGCGACCGTCACAGTCGCGTCACCGATGTACGAGGACCACACTCCGATCTGGCGCTCAGCGCGCCGCGACGAGGACTACCCCTGGCGCGTTCACATCCGGCTCGACATGGTGCTCGACGATGCGGACTGGGTCCCGGCCAAAGAGCTCGCGTACCGGCTCGACTACGTCCGCAAGTGGCCGCCAGAGCACTGGACGCTCGCCTTCCAGGGCCACATCCACATGCTCAACCGCAACGACTTCGCGATCATCGAGGACGCGGTCGCCAGCAGCGCCAACCGGCAGAGGAACCTCGCCGGCTAGTCGGTGCTGCGATGAGTGTCCTCCGCAAGCTCTATCAGTTCCACTTCAAGAGCGAGAGCCGCGAGAGGCTGTTCCTGGCCTCCCTGGGCTTCCTGGTCACCTTCGCGGCAGTGAGAGCCATCACGCTGTCGATCCGCGCGGGCGTCGGACCATTTCACAACCTGAGCGCGGGCTCGACGCACATCCACCACCTGGTGTGGGGCATCCTCATCCTGCTCGCCGTCGGCTACATATGGCTGACCGAGATCGGCGTCGGATCGAGCCTCCTGGCCAGCCTGACGGCGATCGCGTTCGGAGTCGGTGCGGCGTTGACGCTGGACGAGTTCGCGCTCTGGCTGAGCCTGCAGGACGTCTACTGGGAGAAGCAGGGGCGGCAGAGCATCGACGCGGTGGTGATCTTCGCGTCCCTGCTGTCGGTGGGGATCTGGGGCGGACCCTTCCTGCGCGCGGCCTCCCGCGAGATCTTGAAACTGAGACGGAAGCCGTCCCGGCCCGGCTGACTGTCACAAAACGATCGGCAGCGGTGCTTGTTGATCAGTGGGCGCCGAGATGGCATCTGACCGGGCAGGGCATGTGCCCGCCGTGAAGTCCGAGCAGGGCGCGTTCGAGGCGCTCTTCAAATCCGAATACGCCCGCGTCGCCGGTATCGCCAACCGCGTGCTGTCCGATCCCCAGGAGGCCGAGGACGTCGCGCAAGAGGTCTTCATGGACTTCCACCGGCTCCACTCGGCCGGCTCGCCGTACGCAGCGTCGTGGCTTTACCGGGCTGCCGCCCACACAGCCCTGAACCGGATTCGGGGGCGGCGCCGGCGCCAGCGGCGGGAGCTGGCGAATGCCGCGCACGAGGGATCGAAAGCGGTCGACCCGCAGCAGGTGGTCGAGGTCAACGAAGACCGCCGGCGCGTGCGCGAGGCGCTGGCCAGGCTGCCGCAAAAACCGGCGGCCGTGCTGGTGCTGAGGGCGAGCGGGCTCAGCTATGCCGAGGTGGCGCAAGCCCTCGGTGTCGGAACTGGACAGATTGGAACTTTGTTGAGGCGCGCAGAAGCCGCGCTGCGTAAGGAGGTCATCTAGTGGCACATTTGAATGACGGCACGTTGCGTCGGATCGTTGACGATCCGGACGCGATCACCGCTCCCGACCGGGAGCACTATGCGACCTGCTCGGAATGTCGCGCGCGATACGACGCGATGGCCGAAGACGCGCGCGCAACGGCAGGTCTGCTGGCGGCTGTGCCCTCGGCTGACTTCGACGCTGCTGCCGCTTATCAGCGCCTGCAGACGCGTGACATCACCCGCCCTCGATTCGGACTCCGGCTGCCGATCCTGAAGCCTTCGTCCCAGCGGATGGTGCTCGTGCTGGCGGCGGTGTTCGTGCTCGCCGCGGTGATCACGGCGTCCGCGAACGTCTCTCAGATCTTCGCGCCCAAGACTGTCAAGCCAGTGCCGGTGACAGTGGCCGAGCTCGAATCTCTCCCCGACCTCAGCGCCTACGGAACTATCACGTGGTCAAAGGCACCTCAACCGTCGCTCGTGCCTGATGCGGCCACGGCGGCGAGCATTGCGGGCTTCCCGGCTCCCAAGGCCGGCAGCCTCCCGGACACCGTTTCCAAAACCGTCTCGTACGCGGCGATGCCACAGGCGGTCGGCGTGTTCACGTTCAGCGCGGCCAAGGCTCAGGCCGCCGCCGCCGCCAAGGGCAAGACGCTCCCGGCGATGCCCGCCGGGATGGACGGCAGCACGCTCACGCTCACCATGGGGCCGGCGATCG
The DNA here is from genome assembly GCA_005881025.1 of Chloroflexota bacterium. Taxonomy (GTDB): domain Bacteria; phylum Chloroflexota; class Dormibacteria; order Dormibacterales; family Dormibacteraceae; genus CF-54. Next base: position 9,009 of record VBFO01000013.1, read on the forward strand.
TCGAGATCTTTGGCGAGCTGCCGAAGTCAACCGACAAAACCAGCCACCTGAACCTGCCGCAGCTGATCATCGCCGAGTCCAGGACACCATCCGTCACCTCCTCCGGGGTCACCGTCAAGGAGCTGGAGGACTACCTGCTCGCACAGCCGGGCATCTCGCCGCAGCTGGCAGCTGACATTCGCGCCATCGGCGATCCCACCACGACGCTGCCGATCCCGGTTCCGGTCCAGTACGCCACCTCCTCGAAGGTGACCGTGCAGGGCGTCGACGGTGTCGCGCTGGGTGACAACACCGGCGTCGGCGCAGCCGTGATCTGGATCAAGAACGACGTCTTCTTCGTCGGCGGCTCCCTCAAACAGTCGGACATCCTTTCGATCGCAGACGGCCTGAGCTAGTCTCCGTGCGTGCCGGCTGATTCCCCTGCGGCCCCTCCCGGCGGAGGGGCCGCCGCCTCGCCCGCGATCCATACGGTCGAGCTGACGAAGCGGTTCGGCAGCACCGTCGCGCTGGCCGGGCTCACGATGACCGTGCCGCGAGGCGAGATCTTCGGATTCCTCGGGCCGAACGGAGCGGGCAAGACCACGGCGGTCAAGCTGCTGCTGGGCTTGCTCAGGCCGACCTCGGGCGAGGGCTGGCTCCTCGGCCAGCGCGTGGGCGACCTCGCCACCCGCCGCCGCATCGGCTACCTCCCCGAGCTGTTCCGCTACCAGGCGTGGCTGTCAGCCCGCGAGGTGCTGGCTCTCCACTGCGAGCTGGCACCCCTGCCCCGGTCACGCTGGAAGGAGGCCATCGACGGAGCCCTGAACATCGTGGGCCTGGCCGATCGCGCAAGCAGCCGTGTGGGCACGTTTTCCAAAGGCATGCAGCAGCGCCTGGGCCTTGGGGCGGCGTTGCTCGGCGAGCCGGAGCTGGTATTCCTCGACGAGCCGACGTCGGCTCTCGATCCCATCGGTCGCCACGATGTCCGCCGCATCATCCGCGAGATGGCCGAGAGGGGCACCGCGGTCTTCCTCAACTCGCACCTGCTGAGCGAGGTGGAGCAGGTCTGCGACCGCGTGGCTGTGGTCGACCACGGCCGCGTCATCGCGTCGGGGACCATGCAGGACCTCCTGAGCGGGTCGGCGGTTCGCGTGCGGGTCAGCGGCCTGGACGGGCAGCTGGCGAAGCTCGAAGCATTCGGTCCCGTCGACGACGAGGGCGAGCACCTGACCTTCACCAAATTAGGCCCGGAGCGCGTGCCGGACCTGGTGTCGGAGATCGTCAAGCTTGGCGGTCGCGTCTACGAGGTGGTGCCGAGGCACCAGAACCTGGAGGACCGCTTCCTGCAGCTGCTCCACGAGGACGAGCCGAAGTAATGGCGCCGGTGTTGGTCGTCGCCCGCTTGACGGTGCAGGAGGCCTCGCGCCGGCGCCTGCTCCTCGCGCTGGTGATCCTCACCCTCATCGTCGTCGGCTTCTCGGCCTGGGGGTTTCACAAGATCACCGAGCTCGCGCAGGCCGGTGAGGCCCAGCTCATCTCCTCGCAGCTGCTCATCGTCGTCACGTTCATGTTCAGTGGTGTGCTGGCGCTCAGCGCCGCGGTGGTCGCGGGTCCGCTCATCTCGAGCGAGGTCGAAAGCGGCCTGCTGCTTGCCGTGCTCGCCCGGCCGGTGAGGCGGAGCGAGATCGTGATCGGCAAATGGCTCGGGCTGGCGGTGCTGGTGGCCATCTATGCGGGCGCCGCCGGCCTTCTGGAGATGCTCGCCGTCGACTGGGCGACGGGCTACGTCCCGCCACATCCCATCCAGCTGATTGTTTACGTCGCGGTCGAGGGCCTCGCCCTGCTCTCGCTCGGCCTAGTGCTCTCGACGCGTCTCTCAGGCATCACCGGCGGCGTGATCGCGCTGGTCGCGTGGCTCATGGGCTGGATCGGCGGAGTGGTCGGTGGCTTTGGGGCCGCCCTCCAGAACGACGCTGTCGAGAACATCGGCATCATCAGCAGGCTGATCCTGCCCTCCGACGGGCTGTGGCGTGGCGCTGTTTTCGCGATGGAGCCGGACGCGGTGCTCGCGCAGCTCAGGCTCGGAGGCACGCTCGCCCGCGCCAACCCGTTTGCGGCGGTCGATCCTCCACCGATCGCATTCCTGGCCTGGGTCGCGGTGTGGTTTGCGACCATGCTGGCGCTCAGCATCTGGAGCTTCCGGACCCGCGAGATCTGAAGCACAATGACTGACGGAGGTGGGCATATATGACCACGACGTCAGTTGAGCAGCGCAACGTAGAGCTGACCAAGAAGGGCTACCAGGCCTTCAACGAGGCGCACATCGAGGGGGTGATGGACGTTCTCGACGACGATGTTGTCTGGCATATCGGCGGCGAAAATCCCATCAGCGGCGAGTACAAGGGCAAAGAGGCAGTGATCGGTATGTTCGCGAAGTTCGCCCAGCTCACCGAGGGCACGTACGAGGCCGACGTGCACGACATCCTCGCCTCGGAAGAGCACACGGTCGTGCTCGGCACCTATACCGCCACGCGCCGCGGCCGCACGCGCTCGGCGCGGTTCGTGGATGTCATCCATCCGGGATCGGATGGCAAGGCGAAGGAGTTCTGGCGCTTCTTCGAGGACGCTGCCGCAGAGGACGAATTCCTCAACGAGTAGTTCAGCGCGGGTGGAGGGCTTCGGCCCTCCCCCGCGGCATCTCCTCCCGTCAAGAGGCAGGGAACCTTCGGCAGCCGGCTGCCGAGCCGGATGGCCTCAGCAGGCGAGCCTGGCAGCCAGCTCGATGAAGCCCTCGGCCTCGAGGTCGGAGTCCGGATCGGGAAGCCGGTCCGCGCCGCCGTCCATGCCTTTCTCCAGCGGCCGCTCGACAAACGCGGTGCGCAAGCCGGCGGCCTGGGCGGCGCGCAGATCGGACTTGTGGGCCGCGACCATCATCACCTGATGCGGCTCCAGCCCGAGCGCCGTGGCTGCGCCCTGGTACACCTCCGGATCCGGCTTGTAGTGCTGGAAATCTTCAGCCGAGACCATCCGCTCAAGCGGGAGCCCCGCAAACCTGATCAGCGCCGCCTGCTGCGAGCGGTTCCCGTTCGACAGAGTGGACAGAACGAAGCGGCGCCGGAGCCTTCGCAGGCCTTCAGCCGCGTCGGGCCAGGCAGGCAGCCGCTCCCACGCGCGCGTCAGCTCCTCGCGATCCGCGGCGTCGAACCCGGAGATGCCCAGCTCGCTCATCACCTCGTCGAGGGACGCGCGATGGAGCCGGTCGAAGTTCGTCCACGGCAGCTCGCCGTGCCGGACCCTGGCCATGTAGGGCACGTAAAGTCCGCGCCAGGCGTCGGCGAAACGCTCCCAGTCCGTTTGGATGCCACGGATTTCTCCGAGCCTGCGGGCCTCAGCCGCAACTCCGGTGCGCCAGTCGACCAGAGTTCCGAAGACGTCGAACGTGAGCGCCTCGACCCCTGGTATCACCTCGCTGGTTTCCGGCCGGTGGCCTTGAAGAACGTGTAGCAGAAGACCCCGCCTGGCTCAGCAGTGCGGTAGAGATCATGGATGCCGGAGTCAAAGGCGACCGCGTCCACCAGACCGGTGCTCACTGCCTCCTCACGCACGCCCTCGACCATTTCGGTGAACGTCTAGCCGTGGACATAAGCCTCGCCCACTCCACGGATATTGTCGAACCGCATGCGGTGCCCGGCACCTCCAAAGAGCTGGCGCTGATGGAGTGCAGTGCCATCGATGGGCCGACAGTCAGCGTCGCGCTCGGCCGAGGTGCGGCCACGAGGGCAGCGAAGCGGTTATTTGCGCGGTGGGAATGCGTGGCGTACAAGAAAACTGGCTGGAAACCGGCGTTCGTAAGGCCGCTTCATAGGGGGTACTGGTAATGGCTTGGCTGCGCTCAAGCGGAAGCAAAACGTCAACTGCGCTCGCCGGGGTCTGGGTTGCGTTCACCCTGTTTGCGACGCCGGTC
>VBFO01000014.1 GCA_005881025.1 Chloroflexota bacterium
CTGCGATCTCGCAGATCACGAAGAGCTACGGCAAGGGCGCGATCATGAAGCTCGGTGAGCAAGCCGCCCTGCGCGGCGAGATCACCGTCATCCCGACGGGCGCGCTCCTGCTCGACCTGGCGCTGGGAGTGGGGGGCATCCCCCGCGGGCGCGTGACCGAGCTGTATGGGCCTGAGTCCACGGGCAAGACCACTCTGGCGCTGCACGTCATCGCCGAAGCCCAGAAGCAAGGCGGAATCGCCGCATTCGTCGATGCCGAGCACGCGCTCGATCCCCTGTACGCCGCCAGGATCGGAGTCAAGATCGACGACCTGCTGATCAGCCAGCCCGACACCGGCGAGCAGGCACTGGAGATCGTCGAGGTGCTGGTCCGCTCCGGCGCGGTCGACGTGATAGTCATCGACTCGGTCGCAGCGCTCGTGCCCAAGGCCGAGATCGAGGGCGAGATGGGCGACGCTCACGTTGGTCTTCAGGCCCGACTCATGTCGCAGGCCCTGCGCAAGCTGACGGCGGCCATCTCCAAGTCCAACTGTTCCGTCATCTTCCTCAACCAGCTGCGTGAGAAGGTCGGGATCATGTTCGGAAACCCGGAGACGCAGCCGGGCGGCAGGGCTCTGAAGTTCTACTCGTCGGTGCGGCTCGACATCCGCAAGGTCGAGGTGATCAAGAACGGGCTCGATTCGGTCGGAGCCAGGGTGAAGGTCAAGGTCGTCAAGAACAAGGTCGCGCCCCCATTCCGCGCGGCCGAGTTCGACATCCTCTTCAATGAAGGCATCTCGCGCGAGGGCTCGCTCATCGACGCAGCCCTCGAGTACGGGATCTTCGACAAGAGTGGGACCTGGCTTTCCTACGGCGACCAGAGGCTCGGCCAGGGGCGCGAGAACGTCCGCAACTACCTGCGCGAGAACCCCACTCTGTCGGCGGAGATCGAAGCCAAGGTGAGGGAGAAGGCCGCCGCCGGAGCACAGCCGTTCAAGGGAGTGGTTCCCCTGAGGGCAGCCGCCGGTGCCGCGGAGGAGTTCTAGGGCCAAGGCCCCCCCGGCCGGCACGGCACTTCAGGCGGGCTTGCGGCTGCTCGCCCGGCGAGACCACTCCCGCCGCGAGCTGGAGCGCAAGCTGCTCCGCCGGGGGCACGAGGCCGACGAGATCGCCTCGGCCTTGATCCGGCTCGCCGAGCTTGGCTACATGGACGATGCGGCTTTCGCCTCCGGCCTGGTTCGCCGCCGAAGCTCCACTCGAGGGCCGGTGGCTCTGTCCGCCGAACTGGCCGGCAAGGGCATCGAACGGAGCCTCGCGGAGGCGGCCCTTGCGCTTTTCGCCCCAGAGGCACAGCTGGAGGCGGCAACACGGATTGCCGAACGCCTGTACGCGGCCGGCCCTCCCCTTGGATACCGGGAGGCTCTCGATCGGATCGGCTCGAAGCTGATGCGGCGGGGCTATTCGGCGGGCATCGTCCGGCAGGCATGCCGCGCCGTCCTCAGCCAGGGGACGCCGGACCCCGCCGCCTAGCCCACCCGGACGCCGGCCCCGCTCTGAGGCCTAAAATTTGACTCCACGCGAGGCGCGATTGGGCGCCTCCGGTCATCGAGCCAACCCAGTCGTGGGACCCGGATCGTCCGGGAGCCTGCGACGGTTCCGCACTTTGACAAGCGAATACATGAGGTGCATGTCACATGCCTGTCTACGTCTTCGTACCAGCACTGGTGGTGGCACTCCTGGCCGGCTTTGGCGCCGCGTACCTGATCCTTCGGCGTCGTGCCGGCGATGGCGCGAGCGTCATCGAAGCCAAAGCGCAGCAGACCCTCTCCGAGGCCGAGACTCAGGCCAAGGAGAAGCTGCTCGAGGCCAAGGAGGAGGCGGTCAAGACCCGTACCGCCGCCGAGCAAGAGGCCCGAGAGTACCGGGCACAGTCACAGCAGATCGAAAAGCGCCTTCTCCAGAAAGAGGAGAACCTCGACCGTAAGAACGAGGATCTGGCTCGACGCGAGCGCGAGTTCGCCGACAAGGAGAAGGGCCTCGACGAGCTCCGAGCGCAGCTCGAAGAGATCAAGCGCCAGCAGCAGCTCGAGCTGGAGCGGGTGGCCAAGATGAGCCGCCAGGAAGCCCATGGCCTGCTCATGGAGCAGGTCGAGCAAGAGCTACGCAATGAGGTCGCGCGCAAGGTCCGGGAGTCCGAGCTCGCGGCCCGGGACGAAAGCGAGCGCCGCGCTCGCGAGATCGTCACCGAGTCGATCCAGCGGATCGCCGCCGACCAGACCGCCGAGGTCTCGGTTTCGGTGCTGCCGCTGCCAACAGACGAGCTGAAAGGTCGCATCATCGGTAAGGAGGGGCGCAACATTCGCGCCCTTCAGCAAGCGACCGGCATCGACCTGATCGTCGATGACACGCCCGAGGCGGTCATCATCAGCGGCTTCGACCCAGTCCGCCGCGAGGTGGCGAGGGTCGCGCTCAACAAACTGATCGTCGACGGCCGGATCCATCCGGCCCGCATCGAAGAGATCGTGGCCAAGTCCCGCCAGGAGGTCCTGCAAAGGGTCAAGGAAGAGGGCGAGGCCGCCGTCCTGGAGGTCGGCCTTCAGGGTCTTCACCCCGAGGTGGTCCGGCATCTTGGCATCCTGAGGTTCCGTACCAGCTACGGGCAGCAGGTGCTCAATCACTCCAAAGAGGTCGCCTATCTGGCGGCGATGATGGCCGCCGAGATCGGGGCCGACGTTCGTATCGCCAAGCTGTCAGGCCTGCTGCACGACATCGGCAAGGCCATCGACCACGAGGTCGAGGGATCACACGCCGTGATTGGCGCAGACCTGCTCCAGCGAAACGGGGTTCCTGCTCCGGTCGTGCATGCGGTGCGGGCCCATCACTACGACGAGGAGCCGCGCACCCAGGAGGCTCTCCTCCTGATCGCGGCCGACGCCATCTCAGCGGCTCGCCCTGGGGCTCGCCGCGAGTCACTCGAGGCTTATGTCAAGCGGCTGGAGAAGCTGGAGGAGATCGCAAACTCCTTCCAGGGCGTCCAGCAGTCGTACGCGATCCAGGCCGGACGCGAGGTCCGGATCCTGGTCAAACCGGAACAGATCGACGACACGGCGGCGCAGCTGATGGCTCGCGATATCGCCAAGCGCATCGAGTCAGAGCTCAGCTTCCCTGGCCAGATCCGGGTCACAGTGGTCCGGGAGACCAGGGCCGTCGAATACGCCAAATAAGGCGCGGGGAAGATCTGAGGATCTCCCCCGCGGGACCCCCTCTGGGCGCTGGCGCCGCGCCAGGCCAGAGTGATAGGGCACGTCAGGGACGGCCCGGGGGACCCGGGCCTTCTAGCACAACGTCAGATCTAAGGGGAGCCCACCGAGGGCTCCCTTTTCTTTTCCCTCAGAATCGCCACACGAACGCGGACTAAGGCGCGGAGGAAGATCTGCGGATCCCCGCGGGACCCAGGCCTACTTGCGCAACGTCAGAACGTGAAAGGGAGCCCTTCCGGGCTCCCTTTTTTGTTTCTCCCACAATTGCGTCATGCGTCAATGGCCACAGGACTGGGACGAGCGCAAGCAGGGGAAGGACTGTCCGATTTGCGTGGACGGTCGACCTGAAGAGTTCGAGTTTGGAATCCGGATCCTCAGCACCGAGGAGACCGACGCCTACCTGCAGAAGCAGGGCTGGACGAGGGGCTACTCGGTGGTCATCTGGCGGGGCCGCCACGTCGCCGAGCCTATGGAGCTGGCCGAGGACGAAGCCGCGGCGTACTGGCGCGACCTCCTCCGCGTGGGCAGGGCCATCGACACCTATTTCAGGCCGATGAAGATCAACCTGGAGATCCACGGCAACACGATTCCTCACCTGCACACCCACGTTCTTCCCCGACATCGGCTCGACCCGATTCCGGCTCCCGAACCGGCCCCTTTCCCGGAGGACGAGCTGCGCCTGGATGCCAAGGCTCTGCGCAGCCTGCTGGCGAGATGACCGGGGACGAGTTCCGGATCCTGTTCGTCGCCGACGTGGTGGGACATCCCGGCCGCGAGGCAGTCAAGGCGATCCTGCCGTCGCTCAAGCAGGAGCTGGACCCTCAGCTCACCGTCGTGAACGGTGAGAACTCCGCCGCCGGCTTCGGGCTGACCGCCAAGCTCGCGGACGAGCTCATGGGAGCGGGTGCCGATGTCATCACCACGGGCAACCATGTGTTCGCGCAAAAGGAGTTCGTGACCGAGCTGCCCGGGCTGGACAGGGTCATCCGGCCGGCCAACTATCCGCCCGGCGCGCCTGGCAGGGGCTGGTGCGTCATCGAGGCCGGCGGTCGCCAGGCGATGGTCATGAACCTCATGGGGCGGATTTTTGTCGAGAGCCTGGACGACCCGTTTCGGGCGGCCGACACCATCCTCTCGGAGCATCCGGAGGTGCGCATCGTGCTCTGCGACATGCACGCTGAGGCGACCTCCGAAAAGACCGCCATGGGGTGGTACCTGGACGGCCGCGTCAGCGCTGTGGTCGGCACCCACACGCACATCCCCACCGCCGACGCCCGGGTGCTGCCAGGCGGCACCGCCTATGTCACCGACGTGGGCATGGTCGGGCCCAGGGACAGCTGCATAGGGATGGACAAAGACGTCGTCATCAAGCGTTTCCTGACCGGGGTTCCAAACCGGTTTGTGGTGGCTTCAGGACCCGTGACTTTCAATTCGGTACTGGTTACCATTAGTGCCTCCAGCGGCCGGGCCCAATCGATCCAACGTATCGATAGAGAACACACTTAACGGGAGATCCAGCAAATGTCAGGGGAGGGGCGCGTACCCGTGGAGGTGCTGAAGGTTTCAGCCACCTCCAAGCCTGTTGCCGTGGCTGGAGCGATAGCGGGAGTCATCCGCAGCAAGGGGCGCGTGGAGGTTCAGGCCATCGGAGCAGGCGCGATCAACCAGGCGGTGAAGGCGATCGCCATCTCCCGTGGCTATGTCGCACCGGGCGGTCTGGACCTGGTCTGCATCCCGGCCTTCATCGACATCTCCATCGACGGTGAAGAGCGGACCGGCATCCGGCTTCTGGTGGAGAGTCGCTGAAAGCCAGGTCGGCGGCGGGGCTCAGGGCGCGCTCGTTTCACATCTGGACCATCGGCTGCCAGATGAACACCGCGGATTCCGAAAGCCTTGCGCGCAAGCTGCTCGCCGCCGGCTATGTCGAGGAGTCGCTGGAGCGTGCCGACATCGCGATCCTGAACACATGCGTGGTGCGCCAGGCATCAGAGGAGCGCGTCTACTCGAAGCTGCATGAGCTGCGACCGTGGAAGACCCCCGAACGGACAGTGGCCGTCACGGGGTGCATCGTGGCCAAGGAAGGAGAGAACCTGAGGCGCCGCTTCCCACATCTCGACGCGGTGGTGCCGATTGCCGAATACGACCAGTTCATCACCGGCCTGGAGGCTCGCTACGACTACTCGCTTGGCGAGGCGATGCCGCAGGCCGGGCGCACTGGGGTCAGTCATTTCGTGCGGGTCATTCAGGGCTGCGACCACAACTGCACGTTCTGCATCGTTCCGCGCGTGCGCGGACGCGAGCAGCACGTGCCGATTCATGACGTGCTGGCCGAGTGCCGGCAGGCGATCGAGGCAGGAGCCCGCGAGATAGTGCTGCTGGGTCAGAACGTCGACGACTACCACGACCCCTCAGGGCGCGGCGGTCTGGCCGCTCTGGTCCGTGAGGTGGAGCGCCTGCCTGGACTGCGCCGGCTCCGTTTCATGACCTCACATCCCCAGGACCTGGAGCCTGAGCTGTTGGAGGTGATGGCCGCCAGCGACGTCGTCTGTCGGGAGCTTCAGCTGCCCGTTCAGTCGGGCGACGATCAGATCCTGAAGCGGATGGCGCGGGGTTATCAGACGCGCCACTATCGCGCGATCGTGGACAGGGCACGCGCATTGATGCCTGACATCGGGCTGGTCACGGATGTCATCGTCGGTTTCCCGGGTGAGAGCGAGGACGCATTCCTGAACACGCGCCGGCTGATCGAGGAGATCGAGTTCGATGTGGTGCACCTCGCGATGTATTCGCCTCGTCCCGGGACCTTCGCCGCGACTCGGATGCCTGACGACGTGCCCGCCGCCGAGAAGCTTCGGCGGCTGAACGACCTCCTCGCTCTGCAGCGGCAGATCGCGGCCCGCAAGACTGCGCGCTGGGTTGGCAAAGACGTCGAGGTGCTGGTTGAGGGTCGCGACGAGCTTGGCCGGACGTACGGACGGATCCGGCAGGGCAAACGCGCGATCGTGATGGGTCGAGGCGAGCCGGGAGAGCTCGTCACGATCCGAGTCGTCCAGGCCACAGCCGGTCAGCTCACGGGCGCTCGGGCGGCATGAGCTCTCCGCCTCTGACGCCGGTCATGAGGCAGTACCGCGAAGCGAAGCAGCAGCACCCCGACGGGATACTGCTGTTCAGGCTCGGGGACTTCTACGAGATCTTCTTCGAGGACGCGATCGCAGCCGCTCCGATCATGGGCGTGACGCTCACCTCGCGGCCGCTGGGCAAGGCGGGACGCGCGCCCATGTGCGGGGTGCCGCATCACGCCTGGCAGAGCTACGCCGGCAAGCTGCTGCGCGCCGGTTACAAGGTGGTCATCTGCGACCAGCTCGAGGCTCCATCGGGAAAGGCGGTGGTCAAGCGGGACATCACCCGTGTGCTCACGCCAGGCACCGTCGTCGAGGAGGCATATCTCGAGCCATCTCGTTCGAATCACCTGGTCGCGGCCTGGACCCACGGCACCGAAGCCGGCCTGGCAGTATGCGACGTGTCGACAGGCGAGCTGTTGCTGTGCCAGCTACCCTCTGAGCGCCTCGCCGCCGAGCTGGAGCGGCTTGCGCCTGTGGAGCTCCTCAAGCCGCCCGAGGTCGAGGCATACAGATTCGACCCGCAGCGGGGCCGCCAACGGCTGCGCGACCTGCTCGGGATCGCGTTTCCGGAGGCGGTCGGAGCGGGCGAGGCGCCACTGGCCGTCGGGGCCGCCGGCGTGCTGCTCGAGTACCTGAAGGCAAACCAGACACGCCTGGGACCCGAGGTGCTCAGCGTGCGCACCTACTCCCCGGACTCGACCATGCCGCTCGACGCCGCCACCATTCGCAATCTCGAGCTGCCTGCCCTCATCCGCCTCATGGACCGCACGCGCACCCCGATGGGAGCGCGAAGGCTTCGCGAGTGGCTCGGAGCTCCTCTGCGAGACGCAGAGTCGATCGAGCTCCGCCTCGGAGCGGTGGCCGAGCTGGTCGCCGATCCTGAGCTGCGAGGTCGTGTCGCCTCTGCGCTCCAGGGCGTCGGTGACCTGGAGCGGCTCTGCGCCCGTGCCGTGCAGGGCCATTCCGGGCCCCGCGAGCTGGTGGCCCTGCGAAGATCGCTAGAGGCCATCCCGGCGGTGGCGGAAGCGATGTCCGGGTGCCAGGCCCTCGCGATTCGAGAAGCCGGTGCGCGGCTGAACGCGCAGCCGGAGCTCGCAGCCATGCTGGCAAAGGCCCTGGTGGACGATCCGGTCGCGGTACGCGACGGCGGCGCGATTCGTGCCGGCTACGACGATCAGCTCGATGGAATCGTGGATGCCTCACGCAGCGCGAGGGACTGGATAGCCGGGCTCGAAGCCGGGGAGCGCGAGCGCACTGGAATCCGAGCCCTGAAGGTCGGATACAACAAGGTTTTCGGCTACTACATCGAGATCAGCCATGGCAGCGCCGCCGCGGTTCCCTCCGACTACGTACGCAAGCAGACGCTCACGGGCGCCGAGCGTTACCTGACCCCTGAGCTCAAGGAAAGAGAGGCGGTCGTGCTGAGCGCTCGCGACAGGATGGCCGCGCGTGAGCAGGAGATCATCCGTGAGCTCTGCGAGCGCATCGCGGCCGCCGCCGCCTCTTTGCGTGGAGTAGCCCAGGCGGTCGGCATCATCGACTCGATCCTCAGCCTGGCACTCAGCGCATCCGAGCTTGGGTGGCGCCGCCCTGACATCAATGCGGGGCTGCGCCTCGAGATCAAGGGTGGCCGTCACCCGCTGGTGGAGCAAAGCTTGCCGGCCGGAGTGTTTGTTGCCAACGACCTGGAGCTCGACCCTGACGTGGAGCAGATCACCATCCTCACCGGGCCCAACATGGCAGGCAAGTCGACATACCTGCGCCAGTGCGCGCTCATTGTGCTGCTGGCCCAGTGCGGAAGCTTCGTGCCTGCAGAGCAGGCGATCGTCGGGCTGGCGGATCGCATCTTCACGCGCGTGGGCGCACATGACGACATCGCCTCTGGGATGTCGACCTTCATGGTCGAGATGACGGAGACCGCGTTCATCCTCAACCACGCCACGCGCGCATCCCTGCTGATCCTCGACGAGGTGGGGAGGGGGACATCGACGTATGACGGTGTCTCCATTGCGCAGGCGGTGGTTGAGCACCTGCACGACTCGCCGCGGCTGGGCTGCCGCACACTCTTCGCCACTCACTACCACGAGCTGACCGCTCTCGCGGAGCACCTATCGAGAGTGCGCAACCAGAGGGTCGAGGTGCTTGAGGAAGGCGACACCGTGCGATTCCTGCATCGTGTCGTGCCAGGTGGAGCCGACCGCTCATACGGCATCCACGTGGCAGCGCTGGCCGGCTTGCCGGCCGCGGTCATCGCCCGCGCGAGGAATGTGCTGTCCGAACTGGAGCGCCAGAAACCTCTCGAACCTCCAGAGCAACAGCTCGGTCTTCCGATGGAGATGGCACCGGACCCCCTGCGAAAGGAGCTGGAGGAGATCCAGCCCGACGCGCTCAGCCCGCTGGAGGCACTCCAGAAGCTGTATCAGCTGAGGGCCCGCCTGCTTTCGTGAGCGGAATCCACCGACTGCAGCAGGAGGTGGCCGACGCCATCGCCGCCGGCGAGGTGATCGAGCGTCCGGCATCGGTTGTGAAGGAGCTGGTCGAGAACGCGCTCGACGCCGACGCTCGCCGGATCACGGTAGAGGTCCGCGGCGCCGGCAGGACTTCGATTCGTGTCAGCGACGATGGAGCCGGGATCGTCGCCGACGAGCTGCCGCTGGCATTCATGCGGCACGCCACCAGCAAGGTCTCGACGCTCGCGGACCTGCATGGCATCACGAGCCTGGGCTTCCGCGGTGAGGCGCTGGCCAGCATCGCGGCCGTCGCCGACGTCACCTGCGCGAGCGGCGGCGCACAGATCCACCTTCGGGCGGGCGAGGCCCTCGAGCACGGATCCGGACCGCTGCTGCCCGGGGTCAACATCGAGGTCACCGACCTTTTCGCGAACGTGCCGGCGCGGCTGAAGTTCCTCAAGTCGGACGCCACGGAGGTGGCTGCGATCCGCGACGTCGTCTCTGCGCTCGCGCTGCTTCATCCCCACGTGAAGTTCCACCTGACCGTCGACGGCAGGTTGTCAGTCGGCAGTGGAGGTGATGGTGACCGGCGTCGCGCCAGCGCAGCCGTTCACGGCCCCACGGTCGCGGCGGAGATGCTGGAGATCGTCGGCCTGCCGCTGGTGTCCGGGCTGGTGTCGCAGCCGCGTGTGAGCCGTGGCACTCGGGACTGGATAGTCCTGGCCGTCAACGGCAGGCCGATCATGTCGCGCACTCTCGTGTTCGCGCTGGAAGAGTGCTACCAGGGCCGGCTCGAGAGGGGGCGTCATCCGATCGCGGTGCTTGACATCGGCATCGACCCCGAGCTGGTGGACGTCAATGTGCATCCGTCGAAGCGCGAGGTTCGATTTCGCGACGAGAACACCGTGTTCGCCGCGGTGCAGCGAGCGGTGCGAGCCGCGTTGGGTGGCAGCGAGCCCTTCTTCTACAGGGCGGCTCCGCCGTCGCCGCTAGAGAGAAACCAGACGGGGCAGCTCGCGACAGCGCACGAGGCGTGGTCGTCAGTCGCAGTACAGGACCTGGTGGTCGAACCCGCGCCGGCAGGCGTTCCGCTGCGACCGCTGGGTCAGGTGGGCCCAGGGTACCTCGTAGCGGAAGGTCCGCAGGGCGTAGTCCTGGTCGATCAGCATGCCGCACACGAACGGATCCTGTACAACCGACTACTTGCGCGCCTGCGGGAGGGGCGCGGCATGAGCCAGCCGCTCCTGATGCCCGCCGCGATCGACGTGGAGCCCGCCCTGATGGCGGCGGCTGCAGATCACGAGGCAGCCCTGAGCGCATTGGGCCTCGAGCTGGTGGAGTTCGGCCCGCGCAGCCTGCGCATCCTTGCCGTTCCCGCCGAGATGCCTGCCAGCCGGGCGACCAAAGCCGTTCAGGAAACGCTGAGCGCGCTCAGCGAGAGCCGCTCCGACGAGGCCGTCGAGAAAGCCGCGGCTGCTCTGGCATGCCATTCCGCGGTGCGTTTCGGCGATGTGCTCGACCTGTCCGAGCAGCGCCGCCTGCTGTCTGACCTCGAACTGGCCGATGAGGCTGTGACCTGCCCCCACGGCCGGCCCACCCGGCTTCTGATCGAATGGCAGGAGCTGACGCGACACTTCCGGCGTAACTACTGACCGCCACAGGTCCCGTCATCGTCGTAGTCGGACCCACCGCCATCGGCAAGTCCCGGCTGGCCTTCGAGATCGCGGTGGCGTTGAGCGGCGAGATCGTGGTCGCCGACTCCCGCCAGGTCTACCAACGGCTCGACATCGCGACCAACAAGCCGCCGCCTGATCATCGCCGGCGCGTGCGCTATCACATGATCGATTTCGTCGATCCGTCCTCGAGCTTCAACGCAGCTCAATACGTGGAAGGCGCGAACGCTGCGATCGAGGACATCCTCGCGCGTGGGCGTGTCGCGATCGTGGAGGGGGGCACGATGCTCTACGTCGACGCGCTCACCAAAGGTTTCAGCCTGACCGGCGTCCCTCCTGACCCTGAGCTCCGGATCACGCTCGAACGCATGGACCTCGACTCGTTGCGAGCCCGATTGCTGGAGCTCGACCCCGACCCCGGCGTGGATCTGCGCAACCCGGTGCGGATGGTGCGCGCCGTCGAAGTGCTGGAGGTGGCCGGTGCGCCGCTGCGAAGGCTGCGCGGAAGGACACCGCCCTCATGGCGCGCAATCCACATCGGCCTGACTGCCCCGCTCGCGGTGATCGATGCGCGAATTGAGAAGCGCAGCCGCGAGCAGGTCGAGCGTGGCCTCATCGCCGAGACACAGGCCGCACTTGGCGCAGGCGTTCCGGTCACCGCGCCCGTGCTCACTGGAATCGGTTACGCGGAGGCTCTGGCGCACATCCGCGGAGAGGTGCCACTGAGTGAGCTGCCGCAGGTGATGGCTGCATCGAACCGCCGCTACGCGCGACGGCAGCTGCGCTGGTGGCGCCGAGACCCGGAGGTGAGATGGTTCGAGATCGACCCTGATCCACTGCCAGCTATCCTCAAATACGTGCAGCAAGCCGGATGAGCAAGTCGATTCACACGAAAGGGGCGGGCGCGCAGCGGCTGAGCCGAATTCCGCCCTATCTCTTCGCTGAGATCGACCGCAAGGTGCAGGAGAAGAAGCGCTCCGGGGTGGACGTCATCTCGTTGGGCATTGGCGATCCCGACCTGCCAACGCCAGGCCGGATCGTCAACGTGCTCCAGGAGGCAGCGGCGGATCCGGACAACC